>CAXTUS010000149.1:0-3706 GCA_964247475.1 uncultured Acidobacteriaceae bacterium
GGTTCTGCACCTGCAGGGCCTGCTGAGAGTGCTGCTGGTTCTGCACGTTTTGCTGTTGCAGCCGCTGCTGGTTCTGCACCTGCAGGGCCTGCTGAGAGTGCTGCTGGTTCTGCACGTTTTGCTGCTGCAGCCGCTGCTGGTTCTGCACCTGCAGGGCCTGCTGAGAGCGCTGCTGGTTCTGCAGGTTCTGCTGCTGCAGCCGCTGCTGGTTCAGCAGGTTCTGCTGAGTGGTGCCCGCCTGCCCGAAACCTCCACGTTGCGGCAGCGGCTGGGGAGGTGTGCGATCGGCAACGATGCGCGTGGGCGCAACGGTCAGCGCGGGCCTGCCATGATTGTCGGCGAAGAACTGCTGCCGATTATGGGCCGCGGCCTGGATATGCTGCACCTGGACCTGCATGGGCGGCGTTCTCTGCTCGCGCATCACGGCAAGCTCGGCGGGCCGGGGCCGCGCCTGGATCCCGCCAGGACCGTTGAAGCTCACCCGATTGATGGTGGTGGTAGTGACGGTGCGATGATTGATCGTCGTGTTGTTGACCGTGTTGTTGATCGTGGTCTCGTTCCGCGTATACACGTTGCGGATGCTGCGCGGATCCACCCGGTTGACCGCGTTGTTATAGAAGAACTGGTTGTTGTTCCAGTAGCCCCCGTCATAGCCCGAGCCATTGTAGCCATGGCCGTAGTGGATGCCGCCATAGAAGCCGATGTGCCTTGCCCAGAAGCCCCGGTGGAGCCGGTAGCGGTCGCGGTCATAGGCCCAGTAGCAGGGCGTCCACAGGGCACCCTGATAGGGTGGCTGAACCCATGCGCCAGGCACCCAGTAGTAGCCGCCGTCGCCGTAGTTCCAGTAGCCGGGCGTCCATTGATCGCCGGCCTCGGTCAGCTCCGGCTGATCGTAGACAGGAAGCGGGGGTGGCGGCTGCTCGGCGTAGAGTGCCTGCTGTCCGCTGTCCACATCGCTCTCATCCTGATCGTAGCCCTGGTCGTAACCGTACCCCGCGCCGCCCTGGTCCGCGTACTGAGGCGGCTGGTAGGCCTGTGTCTGGGCGGGGTAAGATCCGGCAGGTGCATCCTGCTGCGGGTAGTTTTGCTGCGGGTAGGTCGGCTGGGGGTAGTTCGGCGCTTGGTAGTTCTGCGCTGCGGGGTTCTGCTGGCTGTAGGTCTCCGGATACTGCTCGCCAGCCGCCGCCGTCGCCGCAGTCTGCCGCTGACCAAGCACCTGCCTGCGCTGGGTGTTCGCGTAGGCTGCGCCGGGGGCACGAGAAGGTGCGTAACCGTTTGCCGCACCGGCACCCGCAGCCGGCTGAAGCGGCGCGTTCGAGTCGACAGACGCCATGTTGACCGACGCCGGGTCGGGGCCGTTGTTCTGATCGACAATCGGCGCCGGCTGGTTCTGGCCAGGATTGCTTCTGCATCCGCCCAGGCCGGCCGCGAGGGCCAGGGTGATGGTCGTGCCGCGAAGCCCGGTCTTCCACGTAGGTACGTGCATTGTCTTACCCTCTGCCAGCTCAAACACGATTGGATGCGTTTCGCTTCTCCCATGTGGAAAATAGTCTGGCTGCCGGTGCTTTTCATCCCGTGAACTGCTGAGCGGGAGGAACAGCCAACCTCGCGCGCGCGGTTCGCCTCTATAGCAAATATCATCTGCGGTGATTCCGCCGCGTGTACAGATGGCAGGTTGAACGTGCGCAAGAACCTCCCCTCTCCCCTTCAACCCCATGAACGTGACGGACTGCACGTGTGAGTCCCTGTGCCTGTCCGGAGGAAATTCCCTTGTCCAAACACAAAGTGCAGTCCCTGCTCTGCCCCGGCGAGCTGGTTACCGAGCAACAGCTCGAGACCGATAAGAACCTCCTGGCGTTTGAAAGATCGATCCCTCACCTCAGCCGTCGCGGCTTCCTTGGAAGCCTGTCTGCCGCTGCGGCGATAGCGGCCATCGGCGGAGGATCGCGTGCCGAGGCGCAGGCCGCCAAGGTCGCCATCACCGACGTCTTGAACTTCGCGCTGAACCTCGAATACCTCGAAGCCAACTTCTACCTCTTTGCCAGCACGGGAAGCGGTCTGGCCGGCAGCGACATCGGGACTGGCGGCATTGTGCCCACCAGCCCCCCGATCGGCATCGCCTTCGACGCCTTTACCCTTTCCGTGATCAAGGCGCTCGCGCAGGATGAGAAGAACCACGTGGAGCTTTTGCGCTCAGCGATCGTTGGCCTTGGCGGTACGCCGATCGACCAGCCGGCGATCAACTTCGCCGCCAAGGGCGCCATCACCACCCAGGCGCAGTACATCTCGGCCGCGCGCCAGTTCACGGCGCTTGGCGGCTCGGCCTATGCAGGCTCGGCCCAGCTGCTGGTGTCGAACGCATCGGTGCTGACGACCGCCGCGCAGATCCTCGGGGCCGAGGGCCAGCACGCCGGGGCGATCTCCTATCTTTGCCAGACCCAGGGGATTCAAAGCCCGTTGATCGACGCGCAGGATGTGCCGCCCTCGGCGACCAACGCCTTCACCGTGCTGCCGACGACTGCCCTTTCGCCGGCGCGCAACACGTCGCAGGTGCTGGGCGTGGCTTACGGCGTATCGACGCCCACGACGACCACACCCACTGCCGGCGTCACCGTCGGAGGCTTCTTCCCCAATGGTGTCAACGGCAACGTGAAGTCCACCTAGCCCGGGGATCTCTGCCGAGCGCGCCAAGCCCTTCGTTTCTGTTTCTTTCCCCTGCTTCAACGATCGCCCAGGAGGCATCGCACATGTCGTTCATGCACACTCGCTTCACGAACAAATCTCTGTTAGCCGAGGGCGAAAAGGTCTCTGACTCGCAACTCGCCGACGAGACCAGGATGCTCGCCTTCGAGCGCGGCGTTTCCCGCCTGAATCGTCGCAACTTCCTGTCAACGCTTGGCGTCGCGGGCGTGGCGGCAGGCACCCTGGCGGCGACCGGCGGCCTTGCCGGCTGCGCCAACGACGGCACCGTGGTGGTTACGCCGAATACCCCGTCCGTGGTCGACGTGCTGAACTTCGCGTTGAACCTCGAATACCTGGAAGCCAGCTTCTACCTCTACCTGACCACCGGCGCAGGCCTTGCCGCGGCGGACATGGGCGCCAATCCTGGAGCGGTGACAGGCGGGGCTCAGGTCGGCCTGTCAAGCAGCATCGCCAGCATCGCGCGGCAGCTTGCCACCGATGAGATGGAGCACGTCCAGTTCCTGCGGTCGACCATCACGGCGGTCGGCGGAACCCCGGTCTCGATGCCCGCCCTGAACCTGGCGGCGATCGGCACCGTCACCAACGATGCCACCTTCCTCACCCTTGCACGGCAGCTGGAGACGGTCGGCGTGAGCGCCTATGCGGGCGGCGCGCAGTACCTGACGTCGAGCGCCGCGGCGATCACCTATGCGGCGCAGATCCTTGACACCGAGGCGCAGCACGAGGGCTACCTGCGGCAGCTCTGCATCACCCTCGGCGTGACCTCGGGTGCAGTCGATGCGCTGGACACGCCCCCGACAGCAACCGCCATCTTCAACACCAGCCCCACTACCGGGCTGAATCCTGTGCGGACCACCTCGCAGGTGTTGCAGATCGTCTACGGGACCCCGGGCGTTACCGGCACCACCAAGGGCGGCTTCTTCCCGAACGGCCTCAACGGAAACATCTCCTTCAGCTAGCCCGTACGATTTAGCCTTCAGCTGATCAGTACGCTCAGCCACTA
>CAXTUS010000149.1:3806-7135 GCA_964247475.1 uncultured Acidobacteriaceae bacterium
CCTTCAGCTAGCCCGTACGATTTAGCCTTCAGCTGATCAGTACGCTCAGCCACTACCCGGACCCCACGCCTGCGCAGAACATCGCGTCCAGGCGTGGGGTCTTTTCGCCTGTTCCTCGACCGCCCCGGGTTCTCTTCCCAATGATTCTTCCCGGGCGCTAGAATGAGGCCATGTCCCGTCGAGTGCCCACCGGCGTCTCCGGTCTGATCCCTTTGAAGCGCTTCCGCCACGGTCACCGCGATCGCGGACGCGACCTGCTGTAAGCCGGAGTTCACTCCCTTTCTCTTTCGTGTGCCTATCCCTTCGCGTCCTTCGCGCTTATGTCTGAACGACAGGAAATCATCATGCCTACGCAACATCCCAACTCCTTCGGTGCACTCTCCACTCTCACCTCCGGCTCCCGCTCCGTCAGCTACTTTTCGCTTGCCGCGCTGCAGGAATACGACCTGACGCGCCTGCCCTTCTCCCTGCGCATCCTGCTTGAAAACCTGCTGCGCCATGAGGACGGCCGGACCGTCACCGCGGACGATATCCGCTTCCTGGCCCAGTGGGACGCGAAAGCCGAGCCATCCCGCGAGATTGCCTACATGCCCGCGCGCGTGCTGATGCAGGACTTCACCGGGGTGCCCGCGATCGTCGATCTGGCCGCCATGCGCGACGCCATGCGCGAGCTGGGGGGAGACCCCGAAAAGATCAACCCGCTGCAGCCCGCGGAGCTGGTGATCGATCACTCGGTGCAGGTCGATGAGTTTGGAACCGTCAACGCCTATGACATGAACGCGGCGCTCGAGTTCCAGCGCAATCGCGAACGCTACGCGTTTCTGAAGTGGGGCCAGTCGGCGTTCAACAACTTCTCCGCCGTGCCGCCCGGCATGGGCATCTGCCACCAGGTCAATCTTGAATACCTGGCCCGCGTGGTCTTCACCACCAGCCCGTCTGAAGATGGAACCGTCACCGCCTACCCGGACACGCTGGTGGGCACGGACTCGCACACCACCATGGTCAACGGCCTTGGCGTGCTGGGCTGGGGCGTGGGCGGTATCGAGGCCGAGGCTGCCATGCTGGGCCAGCCGGTGTCGATGCTGGTGCCGCAGGTCGTCGGCTTCAAGCTGACGGGCAGGCTGAAGGAAGGCACCACCGCCACCGACCTTGTGCTCACCGTGACCGAAGCGCTGCGCAAGCTGGGCGTGGTCGGCAAGTTCGTCGAGTTCTTCGGCCCGGGTATCGCGGCGCTGCCCCTGGCTGACCGCGCCACGATCGCCAACATGGCGCCCGAGTACGGCGCCACCTGCGGCATCTTCCCGGTGGACCAGGAGACGCTGAACTACCTGCGTCTTACCGGCCGCTCTGAAGCGAGCATCGCGCTGGTGGAGGCGTACATGCGTGCGCAGGGCCTCTTCCACACGACGGACGCTCCTGAAGCTGTCTACTCGGCGACCATCTCGCTTGATCTTTCGACGGTGGAGCCGAGTGTCGCAGGTCCCAAGCGCCCGCAGGATCGCGTCCTGCTTTCGGGTGCAGCAGCCAGCTTTCAACAGCAGCTGCCGAACCTGCTGGGCTTGAACGGCAACAAGGGTGCGGCGCGGCAGATGGTGCGCTGGGAGGGAGAGGGCGGGCACATGTCAGCCACCGGCGACGTCACCAGCTCACTGGGCGCGCCTGCGCCCGGTACCGACGCCAACCTTCCCATCAACGACGGCATGGTGCCCGTGTCGACGCTGACCGATGGTCCCCATGCCGTACACATCGACGCGCCCGTCACCAGCGTGAAGGGCCGGTACGGCGTCGATCCGGAGCCTTACCTCGATCATGGCAGCATCGTCATCGCCGCGATCACCAGCTGCACCAACACTTCGAACCCTTACGTGATGATGGCCGCGGGGCTGCTCGCGAAGAAGGCTGTCGAGAAGGGCCTGCGCACCCCGCCCTGGGTCAAGACATCGCTTGCGCCAGGCTCGCGCGTGGTGACGGACTACTACGTGAAGGCCGGGCTGATGCCGTACCTCGACGCGCTCCGCTTCCAGGTGGTCGGCTATGGCTGCACGACGTGCATCGGCAACTCCGGGCCGTTGCCGACCGACGTTTCGAAGGCGATTGAAGACCATGGCCTGGTGGCGGTCTCGGTCCTTTCGGGCAATCGCAACTTCGAAGGCCGCATCTCCGCCGAAGTTCGCGCCAACTACCTGATGAGCCCTCCGCTGGTGGTCGCCTATGCGCTGGTCGGCAGCATCAATCACAACTTCGAGAGCGATCCGATCGGCTACGATCATGCGCGCCAGCCGGTCTTTCTCAAGGACATCTGGCCGACCCAGGCCGAGGTTGCTGAGACGGTGCTGCACTCGATCGGCGCCGACATGTTCGTGAAGCAGTATGCAACCGTCAGCGATGGCGATCAGAACTGGCAGAATCTTACCTTCCCGTCGGGCGACACCTATGGCTGGGAGCCAGACTCCACCTACATCCGCAAGGCTCCCTACTTCGACGGCATGCCCGCGACACCCGCGCCGGTCGAAGACATCCGCGCCGCGCGCTGCCTCGCCGTGCTTGGCGATTCGGTGACGACCGACCACATCTCGCCCGCAGGCTCGATCAAGCTGAACGGCCCCGCCGGCAAGTACCTGAGCGAACACGGGGTGGCGCCGGCAGACTTCAACAGCTATGGCTCGCGGCGCGGCAACCACGAGGTGATGGTGCGCGGGACGTTCGCCAACGTACGCCTGCGCAACCGCATGGCGCCCGGCACCGAGGGCGGCGTGACGCGCCTGCTGCCGGAGCTGACGTCCATGTCGATCTACGATGCCTCAGTCGAATATGCGAAGCGCGGTACGCCTCTCGCGATCCTGGCGGGCAAGGAGTATGGGTCGGGTTCTTCCCGGGACTGGGCGGCGAAAGGCCCGCGGCTGCTGGGGATTCGCTTCGTCATCGCCGAATCCTATGAGCGCATCCATCGCTCGAACCTGGTCGGCATGGGCATCCTGCCGCTGCAGTTCGAGCATGGCGAATCTGCCGAGTCGCTGGGCCTGACAGGCGAAGAGATCTTCGACATCATCGGCTTGAAGGAGATGCTCGACGGGAAGTTTGCGAACGGCAAGAACCTGTCCGTCGTTGCCGAGAATATGACCGGCACGACGATCGAGTTTCCTGCGACGGTACGTATCGACACGCCGCAGGAGATCCTCTACTACCAGCACGGAGGCATCCTGCAGTACGTGCTGCGGCAGCTGGCGGGGAAGGCATAGAGGCAAGCGCCACCCCCGGCGGCACGCCGGCGGGGCCCCCCAAGGGGGGGGGGGGGGGGGGGGGGGGGGGGGGGGGGGGGGGGGGGGGGG
>CAXTUS010000150.1:0-2501 GCA_964247475.1 uncultured Acidobacteriaceae bacterium
GGGAGGGCGTCTTCCGCACCGAAGATCCCAGCCCCGCCGTCAGCGAAGCCTCCGCCGGCTAGCCGCTGGTCCTCCCCTCCCCGCCACGACGGATCGTTCATTCACCGGGTCCCCTGACCTCGCACGTACACCGTCAGGTGGCATGACTTTGAGGCCCCCGGCCCGGCAAACGCCGTCCCGGTGCACCCGCCAGCTTTGGCACCCGCCAGGACAGCACCCCGGAAGCCGCCGCCAGGTACAGAACAGGCTCCGCTTCAACGTGTCCTGCGCCCCAAAACGGTGACTTGAGGTGAGGTGAGCGTTGCCAGCCACAGGCCAGCGGAGACCTCGATCTTCCGAAGCGGCGATCAGAAGCCGACCCCAAGGCCGCATAGGTCAAGCTCGTCCGGCGTTCCGACCGTCGCAGCGACAGTCCCCGCGCGCAGCCAGGAACCCGACCCGCCGGCTCCCGGTTCGCTCCCCCGGAGGCGGAGTAGACGTCCCGGCACTTTGAAGCGTCGTATACTTGAAGATGGTGTAACAACGCGCATGGGCAACATCCTCGAAACCATCAACTCGCCGGCCGACGTCAAAAAGCTCTCGATCGCCGAGCTGACCACTCTCGCCCAGGAGATCCGCGAGCGGCTCATCCAAAGCGTCGCTAAAACCGGCGGACACATCGGCCCGAACCTTGGCGTCGTTGAGCTCACCATCGCCATGCACTACGTCTTCGACACGCCTGCAGACAGCTTCATCTTCGATGTCTCACACCAGGCCTATGTGCATAAGCTGCTGACCGGCCGCGAAAGCCGCTTCCACACCATCCGCCAGGCGGACGGCCTCAACGGCTTCATGCTGCGCACCGAAAGCCCCCACGACAGCTACGGCGCAGGTCACGCCGGCACCGCCCTCAGCGCTGCGCTCGGCATGGCGGTGGGACGCGATATGTCGGGCGGCAAGGAGCATATCGTAGCGCTTGCCGGCGACGCCGCCTTCACCAACGGAATCTCCTTTGAAGCGCTCAACAACGTCGCCGCCCAGACCAAGCGGCTGATCATCGTATTGAACGACAACGAGTGGTCGATCGATAAAAACGTCGGCGCCATCGCCGAGTACTTCCACAAGATCGCCACCAACCCCACCTACAACAGCCTGCACGACAAGGCCGCCGACCTGGTCGAGAAGTTTGGCGGCAAGGCCGCGCGCCACGTCGTCCGCAAGGCCGAAGAAGCAGCCAAAGGCCTGGTCGGGCGCGGCGTCATCTTCGAGGAGTTCGGCCTCAGCTACTTCGGGCCCATCGATGGGCACAACCTGCCTCTGCTGATCGAAACCTTCCAGTTCCTCAAGACCCAGACCAAGCCCGTCGTCCTCCACGCCATCACCCAGAAGGGCCGCGGCTTTCAACCCGCGCTCATGGGCCAGAAGAAGTTTCACGGCCTCGGCCCCTATCACCCTGAGACCGGCGAAACCAAGCCCGCCGCGCAGAAGACCTACTCCGAGATCTTTGCCGAAACCCTTTCGCGTCTCGCCGACCGCAACGACAAGGTGGTCGCCATCACCGCCGCCATGCCGAACGGGACCGCCCTCGACCTCTTCCGCCCGCAGCACCCCGGCCGCTACTTCGACGTCGGCATCGCCGAGGAGCACGCCGTCATCTTCGCCGCAGGCATGGCCGCCAAGGGCTACAAACCCTTCTGCGCCATCTACTCCACGTTTCTCCAGCGCGCGTACGACCAGATCGTCCACGACGTCTGCCTGCAGAACCTGCCCGTCGTCTTCTGCATGGATCGCGGCGGCCTCAGCGGCGACGACGGCCCCACACATCACGGTCTCTTCGACATCAGCTACCTGCGCAGCGTGCCCAACATCGTTCACATGGTGCCGCGCGATGAAGCCATGCTCGCCGACATGATGTTCACCGCCATGCTGCATGAGGGCCCCTCGGCCATCCGCTACCCGCGCGGCACCGGACCCAATGTACAGCTCAAGAACACGCTCTCCGAGATCCCCATCGGCAAGGCGGAGGCCCTGCGTGAAGGTCGCGACGTCGCCGTCTTCGCGCTCGGCGCCATGCTCGCCGAAGGCGAACGCCTTTGCGAGATGCTCGAAGCCCAGGGCCTGAGCGCCGCGCTTATCGACCCGCGCTTCGCCAAACCCATCGACCGCGAGTGCGTCGAGGTCTACGGCCGGCGCGCCGGCCTGGTGATTACGCTCGAAGACCACGTCCTCGCCGGAGGCTTCGGCTCAGCCGTCCTTGAAACCCTCAGCGACCTCGAAATCAACGTACCGGTCGTCCGCATCGGCTGGCCCGACGCCTTCATCGAACACGGCAAGGTAGAGTCGCTGCGCGCCAAATACGGCCTCACCGCCGAAGGCGCCATGATCAAAGCCGCCACCCCGCTCCAGGCTATCCTAGGCGCACGGCTGCCGGTCCACGGCTGAACGCAAAAACAACCGCGTCCTCATCGCGGACGGCGACCATTTCGTGGAGTGGAAGCGCTTGCGCGCGCAGGCAGTTGGGA
>CAXTUS010000150.1:2511-7114 GCA_964247475.1 uncultured Acidobacteriaceae bacterium
GGCTTCCCCCGCTGGCGGCCGCCCGCCACCGCCGCCTCCACCCCACGAAGTGGCGCCCGTCCGGCGTTAGGACGCGGTTGCTCTTGCCTTCATCCTCGGCAGCAGCTCCGCCGTCCGTTCATGCCTGAAGTCGAAGATGCTCTTGAACTGGCGCGCTCCAAACAGCCGTGCGCCGATCTCGCCCAGCGGCCCAAACGGCATCTCGTAGTCCACCTTGTCGCGCACCCGCGTGCCTGCCGTCCGCACCCCATCCACCTCACGCGTCTCCGCGTTCAGCCGGTGGCAGTGATGCCAGTAAGCGAACGGGCCCCGATGCTGCACATCGCAGAAGTGGTCGTTCCACACAAACTCCGTAATCTCAGCATCCCACGGAATGCGAAAGGGCGCCAATGGAAACGGCCGGAAGCTGATCGTCATCTTCGTCCCCGCACCCGCCACCACTCCCGCGAAGCGCACCCCGGCCGATGCGGCAGGTCGTTCGGGCGCAGGCGCAAAGGTAGCCTCTTCAATCCGCGCCTTCTGCCACGTCGGCATCAGCCGCGGCAGGTTTTCCGGGTTTGAAAAGAACGCGAACACCTGTTCAAGCGGAAACGGCACCCACTGTTCAGCTTCGAAGCTATGGCGCATGCTGCTCAATCCTTTTCTGAACGCGTAAGAGCCTCAAGCCTAAAGCAAAAGGGACGCCCCTGTGAGCGTCCCTCCTGTTCGCGTCAGGGAAGACTTTGTCGCGGTCAAAAAAGCAGGTTCGGTACGAACCAGCAGGGAACTAAGGCATCAGCACCGCATCGATCACATGGATCACGCCGTTCGACTGGAACACATCAGCCGTCGTCACGTTCGCCGTCCCGCCCTTCGCATCGGTAAGGGTGATCGTGCCCCCGGACTCGGTCAAAGTCAGCTCCTCGCCCTGTACCGTCTTCAGCATGGCCTTGCCGCCGCCCTTCTTGATGTCCTTCATCAGCTTCTTCGCATCGAGCTTGCCGGGCACAACGTGGTAGGTCAGGATCTTCACCAGCTGGTCCTTGTTTTCCGGCTTCACCAGCGTATCGACCGTTCCCGCAGGCAGCTTCGCAAACGCATCATCGGTCGGGGCAAAGACCGTGAACGGACCCTTCGAGTTGAGCGTATCCACCAGCCCCGCGGCCTTCACAGCCGCAACCAGTGTCTTGTGAATCGGCGACGCGATCGCATTCTCGACGATCGTCTTCGAGGCATACATCGGTGCGCCGCCTACTGTCGGGTCCGCCTTCTGGGCGTTCGCAGCACACGGGGTCAGAGCGATCACGGCAGCCGCCGCAAGTGCCAGCAGCGATTTCTTAACATTCACATTCTGCAGATTCATGTTCATCCTTTAAGCTTCTGTGTTCTCTTCAGCGCCTCAACGTCGGGCGTTCGTAGAAGGAACGTCGACATCGCAGCCCTGGATTCAAGCAAACTCCTGAAGCTTCTAAATTCCATGAACGATGTGAACCTCACCGCACAGTGTCGAAGTGGAACGTCACTTGTGTTGGTACCGTTGACAATTGCCAGGAGGAGCCGTCAACTGGAGAAGGTAAGCAATCTTGGCTATGGGCAAAGAGATGATCGGGAGGCAGGCGGAGTCGGCTCCGGAGCAGACGGAGTCTGCACCCGCGGGACGGCCCGGTGGACTGCTGCTGATCGGCATCTTCAAGCTCGCCAAGTCGGTCTTCTTCTTCTGTGTCGGCATCGGCGCCCTGCGCCTGGTCCATAAAGACCTCAGCGACGAGGCCATGAAGCTCGTCACCGCGCTCCACTTCGAGCCCGAAGGCCGCATCACCTCGCTGCTGTTGGAAAAAGTCGATCTCATCGACCCGCACCGTCTGCGCCAGATCGGCTTCTTCACCTTCGCCTACTCCGCGCTCGCACTCGTCGAAGGCATGGGCCTCATGCTCGAAAAGGTCTGGGCCGAGTACCTCACCCTCAGCCTCACCGTCATGTTCCTGCCCTGGGAGCTCTGGGAGCTCGCCCGCCGGCCCACCTGGATCCGGCTCGCCCTGCTCCTGATCAACCTCGCCGTCCTCGCCTACCTGCTCTGGATCCTCGACCGCAAGAAGCGCGCCAAAGCCTAGGCTCCCGCCCCTGCCGCCTCCACCCAGCTACCCCATCCGGGCCGCTCTGTCTCTACAACTTTCGCCTTTTTTTCGTCTACCAGAGAGTTGTAGCGCCAGCAAGTAACTAAGTTGTTGAGACTCACTGCCACAAACACAACCTGTCGTAGTGCGGTAGGCCATACGCACTACCGGTGTGTTTTTGCACATTCCGCCTCCCAATATCAACCGCTTGTCCCAATTTAGGGCTTGCAACGGCATAGTCCACAAGAGAGGATGTGGTTGGAAGTGGTACAAAGTGGATCAAAAGGGATCAACCACACAGAGATTCAACCCAAGTCTACCCCTTTGACCCCTCCCCGCAAGGCTTCTGACTTTGGTTCGCTGGTGAAAGAAACATGTTCCTCGGAAGTTTTCAGACGCGCGTCGACGAGAAGGGCCGGGTCAAGGTGCCGGCGGACTTCAAGCGCTATCTCGAAGAGGGACAGAAATTCTTCATCACCAGCGTCGACGGAACCTCCGCGCAGATGTACCCGATTCAGGAGTGGCTGCGAAAGACGGCACAGGTGATGAAGATGCCGCCCTCGCACCAGGCCCGGATCAAGTTCATGAAGGCGACCGCCTACTGGGGCCAGCTCGTTGACATGGATTCGCAAGGCAGGCTGCTCCTGCCGCAGAAGCTGCGCGACGCAGCCAAGCTCATGGCAGAGGACGTTTCGGTGGTAGGCCAGATGCTCGGGCCGGTAGAACCCGGGTTTCCCGGCATGCTTGAAGTGATCAACGACAAGAAGTACCAGAACGATGTGGAAGGCGCGCCGATGACGGCCGAGGAGCTCGCCCAGATGGCAGAGTTCGGAGCCTAGCAGTTGGCCGGCGAGATCGAGTTTGACCTGACCCCCCAGGGGGAGCACACGCAGCAGAAGCAGCATGTGCCGGTTCTTTTAGATGAAGTTTTGGATCTTCTTAAGGTGCGCCCGGGTGGCACGTACGTCGACGCCACGCTCGGGCTCGGAGGTCACTCCTCCGCCATCGCCCGCGAAGTGGGCGGAAGTGGAAGGCTGATCTGCTTCGATCGCGACCCGGACGCCATGGCCAGGGGTCGAGCGACCCTCGAAGCCCTGGCCCCTGAGCTTGGAGCAGAGATGCCCGCGCTTGAGTTCCGGCCCGAGGCGTTCTCAGCCGCCGCCAGCTCGATCGAGCCCGCCTCGGTTGATGGTCTGCTCGCCGACTTCGGCGTCAGCTCCATGCAGCTGGACGAGGCGCACCGTGGATTCAGTTTTCGTGCTGAAGGCCCCCTGGACATGCGGATGGATCCGCGCTCCGGGCTGACAGCCGAGCAAGTGGTAAATCAGGAAGACGAGGATCGTCTCGCCGACCTGATTTACGAATTCGGAGAGGAAAGGAGGTCGCGGAGAATCGCCAGAGCCATTGTGCGGGCCCGGCCGATTGAAACAACGGCAGAACTTGCCAGAGTGATATCGGCCGCGGCCCCATCAATGAAAGGCGACAAGATTCATCCGGCGACACGCACCTTTCAAGCCCTTCGGATTCGTGTGAATGATGAGCTGGGAGAGATTCAATCGCTGCTCAAAAGCGCGGGATCTCTGCTCAGGCCCGGTGGCAGGCTGGTCTTGATCAGCTTCCACTCGCTTGAAGACCGGCTGGTGAAGGATGGCTTCAAGGCTGCAAAGGACGCCGGCCTCTTCGACGTGCTGACCAGGAAACCGGTAACGGCGACCGAGGCAGAGATGAGACGCAACCCGCGCTCGCGCAGCGCAAAGCTGAGAGCCGCGGAGAAGCTGGCAGGACCGGTCGCAGAGCTGCAGCGCAGAAAAGCCGCGGGCTACATCAAGAAGTAGCTCTTCCGGCATAAAGATGTAGATGTTCCGAGTTGTGTACCTGGTTTTCCGCAGGATTTGCACCAGGTGGCGTTACAAATAAGTAACGCCCAGGATTCAAGCAGTATTGAAAGGCTTTGGGGGTGGGTGTATGGCAACGATGACCGCAGACTTGAACATGGCAAGACCCCGCACCGCGCGGACCCGCTCGGAATCAGTCGCCGACCGCAATCGCGACCTGATGGAGATGCAGCGCCGCGCCCGTCGCGGCCCCACCCCCGAGATCTTCTTCACCAAGCACCTCGACAACAGCCGCATCGTCAAGGCCGACGACCCCGACCGCAAGCGCGAGATGCGCATGTTCTCGGCCGCCATGAGTGTGCTCTTCGCTATCGTCATGGTCTACGTCTGGCAGCACTTCACGGCCGTCGAGCTCGGCTACACGGTCGAAGCCCAGCGCACCCAGGTCGAGCGCCTGCGCGAAGAGAACCGCCAGCTTCGCCTCACCAAAGCCCAACTGAGCGAGCCGCAGCGGATCGACCGGATCGCCCGGCAGCTTGGCCTCGACGCGCCCCGGCCCGGCCAGGTGATCCGCACCGACGGCGCCGTCCTCAACGGCAGCCCGGTCATGGCTTCGGTCGCAGGCGTAGCGCCAGGTTTGAACTAGCAGACTTCCAAAGATTCACCGCACCAGAG
>CAXTUS010000151.1:0-7007 GCA_964247475.1 uncultured Acidobacteriaceae bacterium
CACCCCCGCACTCCATTCACCGCGCCATGCGCCACTCGGTCTTCGCCGGCGGCAAACGGCTGCGGCCCATCCTTGCGCTCGAAGCGGCACGCATGGTCGCGACCGCAACCGCGCAGGACCTCCCCAGCCTCGAGCAGTCGGCCGCAGAGCTCGGCGCAGCCCTCGAGATGATCCACACCTACTCGCTCATCCACGACGACCTGCCCGCACTCGACAACGACGACCTGCGCCGCGGACAGCCCACCTGCCACGTCGTCTTCGGCGAAGCGACAGCCATCCTCGCCGGCGACGCGCTCCAGACACTCGCCTTTCAAACCATTGCACGGCTCGACCGCCCCGCCGAATCGATCGTGGCCATCGTCCGCGCCGTCTCGGACGCAATCTCGACCGGCGTCGGCAGCGATCTGCCCGGAGGCCTTCCCTGCGGCATGATCGGCGGCCAGGTCATGGACATCGAAAGCGAAGGCGTCAAGCCCTCGGCTGAGCTCGTCGAACGGATCCACCGCTCGAAGACAGGCGCCCTCATCGCCGTCTCGGTCGTCGCCGCCGGCCACCTCGCAGGCGCCGACACCCCCACCATCGCACGTCTGCGCACCTTCGGAGAAAAGGCCGGACTCGCCTTCCAAATAGTCGACGACGTGCTCGACATGACTCAAGACTCCGCCCAGCTCGGCAAGACCGCAGGCAAAGACACCGCCGCCGACAAGGCGACCTGGCCGGCCGTCTTCGGCATCGAGCAGAGCCGGCACGACGCTGATGAGCTGATCGCCGACGCCTTCGCCGCGCTCGCCCCATTCGGGGAAGCGGCCGAAAGTCTCAAGGCGCTGGCCCTCTATCTCACCTCACGGAAGAACTGATGGACAGCAACCGCAACAGCGCACCCACTGCGGGGCGGAACCACTTCGTAGGGCACCGGGCGTCGCGTCCTGTCCAGGGAAGGGCGCGGGAGTGTTGACCGGCAACGACATCTCGCACGCCCTTACCGCCTGCTTCGACGCCAGCAACCCCTTCGCCCGCCCGCTCAACATCGTCGAACTCGGCCTCGTCGAAGCCATCACCCTGCGCATCGACGAAGACGCACCCGGCCACGGCATCCCCGGCGTTCCCCTCCGCCAGGCCCTCGACCTCCACCTCCTGAAGCCGTCCGGCAACCACGACGCCCTCGCCATGCTGCAGGCACAGATCGAAAATCGTCTCGCCGGACTCCCCGGACTTTCCCGCTGGCGGGTGCGCTTCATCGACCTCCCGTTATGGTCCAGCGAACGCCTCGCTCCCGATCTGAGACGCACCCTCGAACCCGATCCGCCCGCATTCCCCATTCTGAACAACCGTCTCCGCTAGACTCAGAGGTAGATGGCAACGGCAAAGACTGCAGCCCGGCAACGCGCGAAGATCGTACCCATCCACGCCCCGAAGCCGGCACCCATGCACCCCTTCGACCAGCTCCACGGCACCGACACCGGCGGCCTCATCCCCGGCCTCGAGCTCGCCTCGGGACACGCTAACGACGCCCACATCACCGCCTACTACGGCATCGCACCTTCGATCCTGGACGGCCTCATCGACCTTTGGCTCGGCACCCGGCCCCTCTTCCCCATCGACCGCTACACCCTGCTCGACGTCGGCGCAGGCAAGGGACGCGCCATTCTCGTCGCGGCCCAGCACCCCTTCCACAAGGTGAACGGCATCGAGCTCAACCCGAAGCTCGCATCCATCGCCCGAGCCAACATCAGGAAGTTTCAGCTCTCCGCGAACGCCGGCGTACTCGCCCCCGTCGTCCTCAGCCAGGGCGACGCGCTGGAGGTGCCTCTGCCTGACACCCCGACCCTGGTCACCATGTTCCATCCCTTCGAAGCGCCCGTCCTGCGCCGCTTCGTGGCCCGGCTCGAGCAGCACTTTTCCGCCCGCCCAGGCCAGGTGGACGTGCTCTACATCAACGCCGAGCACGCAGCCGTCTTCGATCGCAATCCCGCCTTCACCCGCCTCTTCAACGGCATGGTTCCCATGAGCGCCGAAGACCACCTCGCCGACCTCGCCGAAATTGAAGGTCAACGCGAGTACGGCTCGACCGGCGACGAGTTCTGCACCATCTTTCGCCTGACCGGCCGCCCCGCCTAGCCCGCGCCGAACATTTCAGGCACGACCAGGCCGTCACAGCCGCCAAGGCTGCGACGATCCGCACGCTGAATACCCAGAACCATCCACCCCTGCAACCCAACAACTCTGGACGAGGCGAAGCCCACCGGAGTAGAAACCTCACCCGCGCATCAATCGCCGGGAACCCGGGATTGCGCGCGAACGACGCCACGGCAGGCGACGCCAGAGGGAAAAGCCACGTGGGAAACCAGACGGCAGATCGAGGGGAGGCTCAAAGGTCTTCCGCTGCGGGCGGTTCGATGAAGATGTAAAGCGCGGAGATCCGCTCCCCCTCAAGTACGACAACATCCATCCCGCTGACCACCACGGAGCCATCTTCGAAGCTTAGCGTCCATGGCAAACGGGCAAGATTGTGGTTTCGGGTTGCTGCGCCTGCAGTGCGGAAGTGCGCCTCGGGCGGCAACGTCTTCAGCACCTCTGTAACTCGCTGGTTGATGGCCTGGTAGCCCTTGAAGCTGCTATCCGCTTCAAAGAAGATAGCGTCGTGAACGTAAAGTTCCTGAACAGTCTGGAGGCGTTTTTCTTCATCCTTCTCGTTGAAGACCTCCAACAGATTGCGGATGATGACCGCTGATGCTTGTTCTTTCATGCTCACTTGGCTTACCTCGGGATGGAGCGACTCGCAGGCACCGATTGGAAAGCCTCGAAATCACCGCATATTTGCAGACCTCATCTTAGCCGGTGACCAGGTCGACACTGAACAATCCGGCTTTACGGCAGCATCGAACGCTAGCTCCCTCACGAAGGCAGAGCCGAGCCACGCCTCGAGGAACGAGGAACCTGAGATCGAAGCACAGACAAAAACCTGAGATCGAAGAACGAGGAAAGGTGAGATCGTCGAACGAGGAAAGGTGAGATCGTCGAACGAGGAAAGGTGAGATCGTCGACGAATTCGACGTTCCTCGAAAACGGCGTCGACTGCAATATCGACCCGGTCGGAGCCTCACAACGGCCAAGAAGCCGACGACCTTGACTTTGCGGCAGCGGGCAGAAGCTTGCCGACAAGCCGGACATTCACAAAGAGCGCATGCACCCGGGCGGGGGAGTCGTCGTGGAGCATGGCTTTGCGAATGGCAGCGAACGAACCTACATCGTTCAAGAGATAAGATGGGCAGCGTCGACGATCGACATCTTGGGGGGTGGCACGGTGGCTAAGCTCGTTTACGGCATGAATCAGTCTCTCGATGGCTACATTGCCGCACCATCCGGCGGTCTGGAGGCGTTCGCTCCCGACCCGGCGCTCTTCCGCCACTTCCTCGATCACGTGAGCCTGGTCGCCGGGATGCTCTACGGCACGAAGGTCTACCAGGTGATGCGGTATTGGGACGACGACCAGCCCGGGTGGAATGAACTTGAGCACGCGTTTGCAGCAGCCTGGCGTTCCAAACCAAAGTGGGTCATATCGCGATCCTTGAAGGCGGTAGGCGCGAACGCAACGCTGGTGAGCAGCGATCTGGAAGCCTTCACGAGGCAGCTCAAGGCGGACGTCGAAGGCGAGATCGACGTAGCTGGCGCGACTCTTGCAGGCAGTCTCTCCGAGCTGGGCCTGATTGCAGAGTACCGGCTTTATCTTCATCCCCTGGTGCTCGGTGGCGGCAAGCCATACTTCGCCGCCGCTCGTCCCCGGCTCCGTCTCACTAAAACCGAACTGATCGGAGAGAACGCAGTCATGCTGGCCTATGTGCCTGAATAGCAGGACGCGTGCACGCAGACGAGGTCATGACCACTTCGATCCGTTTGGAGGGTCAGATACGTCGGGACCGCCGAAAACACCAGCTTCGCTGGATGAAAGGTCTTTACCCTCATGGGGTCTGCATCGATACACTCCCGGCAGGCTGACTTCAGGGCCTGCCTAACCAGTGGCAGCGCCCAAGATACTTCTTGACAGACTGAACGGAGGCTCATGTGAGGTTCTATTCAAGAGGGGAAGGAAGCAGCTCCGCTAGGCGACAGCACGCTTTCAACCCGTGCGGAGTCGTGGATGACTCAAGCACGGAAATCAGTATCAGATCCTGTCGTCGCGTCGGACCATCAATCCCTCATCGGCGCATGGTCTTCCTTGTTCTTGTGAATACTCTGAACACTGCTCTCTCATCTTCGCGATCATCTTAGGGTTTTGACGAACGTTCCGCTTTGGTGGAGTAAATTCGAAGCTATAACGGTTTGCCCAGCAGAGCGAAGCCCTGAACTTCCGCAGAGCAACTAGTGCGCACCCCGGCTTGGGAAAAGAGCCTTCTTAAGATCAAGTACAAGACCCGCATTGAGGTTTTGCTTGTTCCAGAGGATCTGATCGGGGATGCCGAAAGCGCCGATCTCGTGCGTGTAGAACCCCGTGGCGGCAAGACACGTTGTGAGCTTGATCGTGGGGCGGACAAAGTAACGATTGCCCATACCGTAGCTGTCCCCATTCACGCCCATGGTAAGTGTGGCAGCGCTTTCAGACTGCGTGAGTACGGCCTGGTGTTCGTCGATGTGTGCATAGCCACCCTCTAGGTCGAGACGATGGTAGATTCTGCGCTTGGTGCCCGTGACAGCGTAGCCCTTCGCACCGGGTACAAAGTCCTGTACGCCCCGGAAAGATATCTGGTTGAGCCGCTGGTAAGCTTCAAAGCGTACAGCATCGACGACCCGTGTCTCCGGTAGATTGACCTCGGCGGCTTCGCGAATCGTGTTGGAAGCGTCCTGCCAGGTGTAATCGAAGGAAGCATTTACGCGCTTACCTGCCTGCTTTCGTAGCAGGAACTGATGGTAATTGGAATGGGCGAGCCGCTCGCCGCGAGCGAAAAAGTTCGGCGTGTAGAGGTCGCCGAAGTAGGCGTAGGTGATCGAGGCCTCGTCAAAGAAAAGTTTCTTCGGACGCTTGATCGTGATGCGTCCGCCGTCAATGTAGCCATCGTTGTCGTAAGTGGTGATCTCGCTTGCGGCGCCTCGGTTGATGTCGAGGCTGCCGTACTGTCCCTCGATGCCTGTGAGCGGTTCTATGTCGAGGTAGAGGCGACGCATGTAGAAGGACCAGCCGCCAGAAGCAATCTGCAGGGCGTCCTGCGTCGGAGTTTCATACGCATCAACGGCTACCTGCTGCGTGGGGGTCGCCCTGGCAAATTCTCGGTCAAACCCGCGTTCGTTGCCTCCACCCATGAAGTCTGAAAACGCCCAGTTAAAGTATTTGCCGGTGGAAGCATGAAAGATGACGCCATAGCGGCCTGCTCTGTCGAACTTCAGTTTGCCATCGACAATGCTGCGCTGCTGCGCTTGGTCGTACTGATGTGCGTTATTCGAGTCGAAGACGCTGCGGTAGCGAAGTGAAAAGTCCATCTCATTCAGGTCAATCCAACGGTCGAACTTGAGCTGCCACTCAGGTGTGCCGGGCGAGATGCCGGATCTCACGGCAACGGCGGCAACATCCAGTGCAGAGGATGGTGCAGACGGAACATCCGAGGCTGTGCTGAATGCAAGCTGTTGTGCCAGGCAGAGGTGGGAGGCGAGCGCCAGAGCGACGGGAGAGACAAGATGTAAGTATTTGATGGAGAGTGTCCTTTTCGACGAAGATGCTCAGGAAGAAGCAAAAAAATCTCTCCCAAAAGCCTTATCGGCTCAAGAGATCATCCCGTTAGTGGATACTCATCGCGGTCGCATGAGCTACGCAGGCCACACAGACTGTGTCAGGAGTTTCCACTCTTACGATCAGCCAAACTCATGGCCTGAGTGCCCCATCCTTTGAGCGTCGTTCGCGAGGAACGGCCCTACCTGCAACCTCGACCCGGCGGCAACTCCACAGCGGCGAATGCGCTGAAACCCCTGCTCCCCAGGAGGAACGTCTAGCGGCTTGCACGACCGAAAGTGTCGAAAATGCGCCAGCTTCGGCCGGGAACTGAACTGTAGGTCTGAAACGGGAAGATCGGAATGGTTGATCTTCCCGCACGCGGATCGCTGCGGGAATGCGGCGAAGCATCCTGATCCATTCTCCCGTAAGCTCATGAGCGATCCTGAGGATAGCCACATCGAAGATCAGCTCGCCGCAACGATCAACAGCGATCCGCAGCGATCAACAGCGATCAACAGCGATCAACCAGGAACTGCACTCTTCAGATCATCGATAGCCCCCCAAGATCGAACACACCATAAGATCATCTGCATGGGAAACCGCTTCCACGACATCGCCTTCACAGACCTCGTCAAAGCGCATCAGCAGGAGCACGGCAGCCGTCGCCAGTATGAGTGTATGGCCCAAAACGACGTGAACGGCGGAAGCCTGGGCACCAGCGAAGAGACTTTCCTGTCCCTGCGTGACAGCTTCTACATGGCCACGGTAAGCGAGACCGGCTGGCCCTACCTCCAGCATCGCGGCGGCGCGGCTGGCTTCGTCAAGATGCTCGCGCCCGATCTTGTCGGCTTCGCGGACCTGCGGGGCAACAAGCAGTACATCTCGCTCGGCAACCTGGACCACGACGCGCGTGTAGCCCTGTTCTTCATGGACTACCCGCACCAGACGCGACTGAAGGTGCTCGGCCGCGTCGAGATCCACGAGAACGACTCCGAATCAGCCACACTGATCGAGCGCCTCCGCACGGCCGATCCCAAAGACGTTCCCGAGCGCGCCATCCTCATCCATGTCGAGGCCTTCGACTGGAACTGTCCTCAGCACATCACCCCGCGCTACACGGGGGAAGAGCTGCAACCAGCGCTCCGCTCCTTGCAGGACCGGATCGCGGCGCTCGAGGCCGAGAACGCAGAACTTCGCGCCACGCTCAAAGGTGAGCATCCTCATCATCCTTGAAACGGCTCTTCGAAAGACTCCGACCCCACGGAGCTGGTACAACCGTCCTCCCGACCCTCGCGAGCGCCCCGCC
>CAXTUS010000152.1:0-5221 GCA_964247475.1 uncultured Acidobacteriaceae bacterium
GCTTAGCGGCGGGTGGCTTAGCGGCGACTGGCTTCGCGGCGACTGGCTTCGGTGAAGTCCTGGCGGCGGATGGCTTGCGCGCGGCGCGGGGCGCGACGGGGTTTGCGACGGCGGTCGATTCACGGACCATCAGTTCGGGCTCGAACATGACGGCTTCGGGGTAGGCTTCGGTGGGTGACTCGATGCGTTTGAGCAGGGTCTGTACAGCCATCTCGCCCATGCGGCGGAGGGGCTGGCGGACGGTGGTGAGGCGCGGCGTGTGGTAGGCGGCGCTGGCGATGTCGTCGAAGCCGATGACGGAGATGTCTTCCGGGCAGCGCAGGCCGGAGTCGGCGATGGCGCGGATGGCGCCGATGGCGGCGATGTCGTTGAAGCAGAAGATGGCGGTGAAGTCGCGGGTGCGGGCGAGCAGGTCGCGCACGATGGGGTAGCCGGAGCCGGGCGACTGCGAGGTACCGCCGAGGTAGACGCAGAGCTCGGGCTCGACCTTGAGGCCGACGCGGGTGGCCATGGCGAGGATCGATTCCCAGCGGACCTCGGTGTCGGGCACGTGCGACTGGCCTTTCATGAAGACGACCCGGCGGTGGCCGAGGTCGAAGAGGTGCTTGAGCGCGAGCAGGGCGGCGAGGTCGTGGTCGAGCACGATGTTGGTGTTGCCCTTCACCTTTTTGTGTCCGGAGATGGAGACGACCGGCGCGTTGACCTCTTCGTTGAGCGAGGTGTTGACCAGGAGGTATCCGTCAACCGAGCGCTTGGTGAGCAGGCGAGGGTACTCGTCGATGAGGTCAGGTTTGCCCTGGTGCGAGACGACGAAGTGGAGGTAGCCGGATTTGAGCAGGTTCTCCTCGATGCCGTTCATGAGCATGGTGAAGTAGCCTTCGCTGAACTCCGGCACGATGACGCCGATGGTGAAGGTCTGGCGGGTGCGGAGCGAGCGCGCGATCTGGTTGGGCCGATAGTCGAGGCGCTTGGCGGCCTCGAGCACGCGGTGGCGGGTGGCGAGAGAGATGGCGGAGGCGCCCGGTGCGTTGTTCATGACCAGCGAGATGGTGGCGGGGGAGAGGCCGAGGTACTCCGCGAGCACCTTGAGGTTGACGGGTTTGCTCTCTTTGGCCGGCGGCTTGGGGGTGGTCATCACCAATCTTTGTACCACCTTGCTGTAAGTCCTACGTTCGGGTTGCCCGTTGTCCTACGCATTCTGAAGAAAAAGTTGACAAGCGTGAGAGGGCTCCTGTACATGCTTCAGGTCAACTAAATCGGTTTTCCCGCGCACCCAAACCGACGAGCCAGATTGCTGTACAGGTTACGGGCTTTTGGCTTCCGAGGTTTGAACATACGCAACGGCCTGAGAGCCGGGCGTGCCGGAGCGGAAAGGACTGGTTGAGTTGCGTGTTCCACCAACGCTTCACAGAACGCAGGACGGCTTTCTAGCTTTACGGCTTCACCAACGCTTCATGTTTTTTGAACGTTTCACTTGGAGGCAGTATGCAGCGAACTTCTCTTTCTCGACCGAGGGCCTTGAAGGGGGTGCGGGCGATGACGCTCTCACTCACCATGGTTCCTGCGGCGATCAGCCTGGGCACGGCAAGTGCTTATGCGCAGGTCTCCGCGACCATTAATGGAACGGTAACGGACAGCACCGGCGCGGTGATCAGCGGCGCAAAGGTTACGATCACGAACCAGAACAGCAAGGAGGCGCGCGACTCGATCGCCAACAGTGAAGGTTACTTTGCCTTCCCCGCCCTGCTGCCCGGTCTTTACAGCGTAAAGATCGAAGCCAAGGGATTCCAGGGCTACGAGCAGAAGGACATCTCTATCAGTTCGGGTGATAACCGCAAGCTGGCTGACCTGATTCTGCCGATTGGCAGTGAGGCTCAGACGGTCGAGGTGCAGGCCAATACGCAGATCATTCCGGTAGAGAACGGACAGCGCGCGGCGCTTCTGGACTACAAGGATATTCAGCAGCTTGCGATTCAGGGGCGCAACCTGTCAGAACTGTTGAAGGTGCTTCCGGGCGTGACGAGCGCGGCTCCAGGGCTTGGCAACGGCGCCAGCTTTGACCCGACGACGGTGAGCGTGGGGTCTTCAGCGGTTGGTAACGGCTTGAATGCGAATGGCGCACCGAATCGCGGCGGTACGTCGCAGCTTTCGGATGGCGTTGATATCGATGATCCAGGTTGCAACTGCAACTCTCTGGCAATTCTGAATCCGGATATGACGCAGGAGGTGAACGTCCAGACGTCAAACTTTGGCGCGGACGCTCCGCGCGGGCCGGTCGTGATCAACTCGACGTCGAAGTCGGGTGGTGCGACGTACCACGGCGAGGCCTACTTCTACGTGCGCAACGATGTGCTGAATGCAAACGACTGGCAGAGCGATCACCAGGGGACGCCGAAGGGTTCGGCGCACTACTACTATCCGGGCTTCAACGTGGGCGGACCGATTCCCCTCACCAAGAAGAAGCTGCTGGGGTGGTTTGGCTACGAACGCATTTTGCAGGACAGCGGCAACTCGAACCGTCTGCAGTCCTTCATTCCGACCCCCGACATGCTGGCCGGCAACTTTACAAACACTGCGGCGAACGTGGCGTTCTGCCAAGGCAATCTGACGGCGGCTGCGACCAACGGTTGCAATGATCTGACCGGCACGGTGCTGCCGGACGGCTCGGTGGTGGGTGTAGGGGCACGCCCGGCGGGTATCATCCCGGCGGAGTTCCTTGACCCAGGCGCCAAGGCGCTCGCGAGCTTCTGGCCGAAGGCGAATGCCGATCCGACGATCACGCCGGGAGGCTACAACTACAACCAGGTCATTCCAGGTACGCACAACGGCTACCTATTCCGGACGCGGGTTGACTACAACCTGGACCAGAACAATACCTTCTTTATTTCCTACCAGTACGGGCAGGACTCGGCTCCTTCGCAGGGTAACGGCGCGCACATCTACTGGACGCCGGGCAATTCGATTCCCTATCCGGGCGGCGGTCTGATCTCGAGCTCGTACTCAAAGTCGGTGGCTGGCCACTTCACGCACATCTTCAGCTCGACGTTTACGAACGAGTTCATCGCGAGCTGGGGCTATGGCAACTTTCCGGTAGGACCACCGAGCGCTTCGGCCGCGTACAGGACGACGCTGGCTTACCCGACCAACTACGGGACGGTCTTCCACACCGGTTCGCCACTGATTCCTTCGTACAGTGCACCGGGCAACAATGGCGGCAAGCAGGACTTCCCCGACTTCTCGCAGCAGGACATCTTTGAGACCGGCGGCAAATACCTGGTCCGCAAGGAGCTGCCGGCGTTCTCTGACAGTGCAACCAAGGTCGTTAAAACTCACACCGTCAAGTTCGGCATTTATGCCGAGAACGTAGGGAACATCCAGGGCGGTTCGTTCTCTCCGAATGGCAACCTGAGCAACTTTGACGCGGGCGGCAAGGTGTACAACAACTTGATTACGGGTGCGCCGATCGGTTCTCCCAACAACCCGACCGCAAACTTCGTCATGGGGAATGCACTGGGCTACGCTGAAAACGATCGTGCGCCCATCAGCGATATGGCTTACCAGACGCTGTCGTTCTTCTTTGACGATAGCTGGAAGGCGACCAAGCGCTTCAGCCTCGAGTACGGCATCCGCTTTGAGCACATTGGCCACTGGTATGACCGCCAGGGCGATGGTCTCGCAGTGTTCCTGCCGACGCTTGTGGCGAGCGACCAGGCTGCCGGCAAGCTGAACCCCGGTATCTACTCGCATGGCAACAGCCCAGGGATCTCGAAGGCGGGTTCGCCGGACCGGTTCCTGTTTGTCTCGCCGCGTGTAGGTATGTCATATGACCTGCTGGGCACGGGCCGGACGATCCTGCGCGGCGGCATCGGCGCGTATCGCTTCTCTGACCAGTACAACGACTACACGGGCGCTCTTTCGACCGCGCAGAACATCCGCAGCTATGGCCTTCCCGGCCAGACCAGCGTGCTGCTCTCGCAGATTGGGCAGATCCCGGTGCCGGCTGCTGGCGGGATCAATGGCGGCGTGAATGCGGTGGGTGCGACCGACTACGGTATCCCGAAGACGGTCAGCTATAACTTCACCATCTCGCAGCAGGCTCCGTTCAAGTCACTCTTTGAGATTGCCTACGTGGGCAACCAGTCCACGCAGCTGCTTGAAGGCGGTCAGACACAGTCGGGTGCAGGCTTCACCGACTACATCAACGTGAACAAGGTTCCGCTGGGCGCCTTCTTCGCACCTGACCCGGTGACCGGCGTGGTGTCTCCTAACCCGGAGAACCTGTCGCAGGGTGCGCCGGCGAACAAGGAAGCCGACTACCGGACCTACGGCAATGCGTATGGGACGAACACAGTGGCTGTGAACCAGCACGTAGGTTACGGCAACTACAACGGCCTGCAGATGAGCTGGGTAAAGCGTTCGGAGCGGCTTACCTACAACCTGAACTACACGTGGTCGAAGAACCTGGGCACGGTGCTGCTTGAGGATCCTTTCGTGCTGCGCAACAATTATGGCGTGACGGCGAACGATCGCAGCCACGTACTGAACACCAGCTACTCGTATAACTTTGTCCATCCTTACAACGGCGACTCGCGGCTGATCCGCGGGGCGGCGAATGGCTGGACGATGACGGGTATCACTACCCTGCAGTCAGGCGGTAATCTGCAGGCTCTGTACAGCCCGAATTTCGGACTGTCGATCAAGAACCTGAGCGGCGCGACCTACTTCGGGACCAGTGCGGCGAAGCTGATTCAGCCTCTCGTCACCTGCAACCTGAAGGGGAATCTCGCGACGAACCAGAAGATCAACGAATCCTGTTTCGCTGCGCCAACGGTGGGCACGAACGGACCGAGCAGCTATCCGTACGTCAAGGGTCCAGCCTTCTTCCAGACTGACCTAGCAGCGTATAAAACCTTCAAGATCCGGGAGAGCCAGGGCGTGCAGTTCCGTCTCTCTGCATTCAACTTCGTCAACCATCCTCTGCCGCAGTTCAGTGGCGGCAGCCAGCTGCAGCTTAACTACAACAACGACCTGACCGTCAACACGGCCGCCAATGCTAAGACGCAGGGCTTTGTGGATACGAAGACGGGCGGACATGCGGCTCGTATTCTCGAGCTTGCGTTGAAGTACAACTTCTAACGCTTCCATAACCGCTTTACTGAAGTTGTTTTGCTGCAGGCAGAAGGGCCGCGGAACAAAACGGGCCAGAGTGCGTTAGCGATTT
>CAXTUS010000152.1:5231-6864 GCA_964247475.1 uncultured Acidobacteriaceae bacterium
GCTTTACTCACGTTGTTTTGCTGCCGCCAGAAGGGCCCCCAAACATCGCGGCCCTTCTGCTTTCCGGATTGAGGCTTAGTGGGCGGCGGGTTGCCGGGCGAGCTGCTGCTCGCGTGCGGCCTCGGTCTCCTTGTGCTGTTTACGGTAGGCGAGGGCGAGCTCCTGGTGGATCTCGGGGTTCTTTGGATCGGCCTGTTCGAGCGCTATGAGCTGCTGGACGCCGGCGTTGAGATCAGGCGAGGCCGGGGCCGCGGTGCGCGCGAGCGATGCGGCGCGGATGAAGGCGAGCTGCGGGGTGGCTTCGACCTGCGGAGCGATGGGCTTGAGGATCGCGAGAGCGGGTGCGAAGGCCTCGGTCTTGAAGAGGCTGACGGCGAGCTCTGCGCGTGTGCCAGCGTTTGCGGGTTCGACGCTGAGGGCCCTGGTCAGCGGCGGGATGGCCTGGGCGAAGCGGCCCGCGCGGAAGGCGGCGAGGCCCCAGTTCTGATCGATGCCGGGAAGCTGCGGGTTCCACTCGTAGGCGCGCTCAAAGGCCGGGAGCGCTTCAAGGGGATGATCGGCCTGGGCGGCGATGGCGCCGAGGTTGTTGTAGCTGTCGGCAATGGCGGGCCGGAGCTGCTTCTGGTAGGCCTCAAGCGCGGTGACGGCGGAGGTGCGTTCGGGTGAATCAGCCGCAGTGACGGCCAGGACCGAGGCGCTTTCGGAGGCTGCCTTTTCGCCTTCGAGTTCGCTGGCCAGGCGGTCGCGATCCTTGCCGAGGCTGCGCTTGAGCAGGGCGGCGGAGAGCTGCATCTCTTTGCGGCCTTCGTCCTGCTGGCCTGTTTCGAGGAGCAGGCGGGCGAGCTGGTAGTGGACCTTCTGGACCTGGTAGCGGTTGTAGGCAGGGTCGCGGGTGAGTGCGATCGATTTGCGGAAGGCGGTGATGGCTTCGGGCTTGCGGCCCGAGCCTGCGAAGAGCTGGCCAAGGTAGAACTGGGCGTTGGGGTCGGAGGGATCAAGCGCGGCGGCTTGCTGAAGCTCGCGCTCCGCATCCTGAGGTCGGCGCTGCTGGAGGGCGATGTTGCCGAGCTGGGCGTGGGGGGAGGCGTCGGGCGGGGAGAGCTTGAGCTCGGCTTCGAGCGCGGCCCGGGCCTGGGTCTGGATGTTGCCCTGCTGGTCGTCGCCGCCGGCTGTGAGCAGGGCGACGGCGAGGCCGTAGTGGGCGCCGGGCAGCCTGGGGTCAAGGGCGATCGCCCGCTCGAACTCCGGTGCGGCCCTGGTTGCGAAGTCGGAGTTGAGGTAGGCGCGGCCGAACTCGACGTGAAGCTGCGCGGTGTCGCCGAGGCCTGTGATCATCTCTGCGAAGATCCGGGCAGCGGCTTCACCGTCGTTGAGGTCGAGCGATGCGATGGCGAGGGCGTAGCCGTCTTCGAAGTTGGGCTCGAGGGCCACGGCGGCTTCGAAGTGTTTCCGTGCAGCCTCTTCCTGGTTCATGCGGGACAGGGCGCGACCGAGCAGGAGGTGAGCGCGTGCGGCGGCCTTCTGGTTGTCTGGATGGTCGCGCAGGATGGCTTCGGTGAGGGTGCGGGTGCGGGTAAGGTCGTTGGCGGCGAGGGCGGCCTGGGCGTAGCGGACCTTGAGTGCGGGGGAGTTG
>CAXTUS010000153.1:0-1410 GCA_964247475.1 uncultured Acidobacteriaceae bacterium
GACGTTGTTTGGCCATCGCTTTGTGACCTTCTGCATCATGATCCGGACGACTCCATGGGAGGTTTCGCGCGATGTGAAGCTGCATCCGCGCGATGAGTCGACGTGGCATACGCTGGCAGGGGTTCGTGCGATGCGGGAGGCGTTCGGACGTGCGAATCCCGATGGGCGGATGACCTGGGGTTTCACGTTGAATGCGCTTGAAGACAAGCGCGCCAACTACCAGCAGATCCGAGACTACGTGGTTGAGTGCCACGAACGCTTCGGGGATGAGGTGTCTTACTTTCCCGGGTACTTCCCAGCGATGTACCTGCCGCGTGCGCGGATCAATCGCGAGATGACGGAGGCGATCGAGATCATCACCGGCTTTGTGGGGAAGGGGTACCGGCCGGAGTGCATCATGGGTGGCTTCCTGTCAGCCGATAACCTCCACTACCTGGCCGTAAAGGAACAAATTCACACCGCGCATGCCGTGATCTGGAGCCAGCAGGCGATCGACGGGGGCGGGGCGGATGGATCACCTTCGTATCCCTTCTATCCGTCGACCGAGCACTTCTGCAAGCCGGCGCAGGGGCCGGCAGATTTCATCGATTGTGTGAACCTCGATGGCTGGACGATGGACTTTATCTGCGCGCGGAGGAGCGGGGCGAACGGGCATGAGCTGACGGGGTACAACAGCCGGCGCGGTGTGGGGCCGATCGAGACGTATGTCGGGTGGGGGCTCGATCTGGGGCACCGCGAGGTGATGCATACGCAGTCGATCCACTTCGATGAAGGGTTTCGCCGCAACAAGTTTGGCTGGGTGACGAACATCTGGGAGGCCCAGATGGTGCATGAGTTTGGCCAGGATCTGGTTTGCTCGGCGCTCGAGATGTGGGTGTCTGACACCAAGCGCCGGTGGCCGGACACGCGGTTCCTCAGTTATGGCGAGTTTGGCGGGATCTGGCGGCAGCAGTTCCGCACGAACGATCGCTGGAGCTATAACTTTCTTGAACGAGGTTCGGGGCTCGGGGACTCTTACAACAACCTCGAGATTGAGTGGTTCATGAACCGCAGGCTGCGGCTTGCCCTGCTGCGGGACTGGCACATCGATTCGCCTCGGAGGGTGATCGATCTGACGCGCTATGACCTGCCGGCGCATGAGCCGAGCGATCCTGATCCGGCGCATCCGGCAAAGGACTGGAGCCTGATGAACCGGATCAACCAGAAGGGGCTGCGCGCACAGGACAAGCCGGTGCTGCTCAGCGAACTGCCGAAGGACGACCTTGACTACGTGCTGGCAGCGCTGCCGGGGCTGAAGATCTAGGAGCAAGAGCAACCGCGTCCTGACGCCGGACGGGCGCCACTTCGTGGGGGGGTGGCGCGGGGGCGGGGGGGGCGGTGGGATTTGCCCCGAAATGTTGCGCCCCCCAC
>CAXTUS010000153.1:1420-6809 GCA_964247475.1 uncultured Acidobacteriaceae bacterium
CCGGCGGGGCGCGCTGCGCCCCGCCACCTCTTTTGGGGGGGGTGGCGGCGACTTGGACGCGGTTGCTGTTGCTGTCCGCACGTTCACCTGCCGGTAATCATCCTCTGCTATCAACGTTCGCGGAGGTAATTCTTATGCGTTTGTGTTCTCTTACTCTGGCTGCGGCTGTGGTGACCATGACTGGCAGCGCTGCCAGCCTGCTCGCGCAGGATCATGATGGTGATCGTGACGATCACGGCCGGATCAAGCATGTGCTTTTGCTAAGCGTCGACGGGATGCATGCGGTGGACTACGCCAACTGTGCTCATGGCATCCAGGGGGTGAATGGCGGCGAGCCCTTCTGCCCGAATCTTGCCGGGCTGGGCGAGCGCGCGATCAACTATACGGCGGCCTCGACGTCGAAGCCTTCGGACTCGTTCCCTGGGCTGATGACGCTTGTGACGGGTGCAACGCCGAAGACGATGGGCGTCTACTACGACGTGGCCTATGACCGGTCGCTTGATGCGCCGAAGATTACGACGGGCAACGGTGTGGCGGGTGGGCCGTGCACCCCTTACGGCGCTCCGACGGGCACGACGACCGAGTATGAAGAGGGTATCGATCTTGACCAGACGAAGCTGAACGGCGGGGCTCCGGGTGCGGGGCTGACCGAGGGCGGCATCGCGTCGATCGATGCGAAGCGTCTGCCGCGCGATCCTGCAGCGGGCTGCGCGCCGGTATATCCGTGGAACTTCGTGCGGGTGAACTCGGTCTACAACGTGATTAAGGAGGCGGGTGGCTATACCGCCTGGTCCGACAAGCATCCTTCGTACTCTTCGATCGGCGGCCCGGGCGGCGGCACGATCAACGACTACTATTCGCCTGAGATCAACTCGAACGTGGTTCCGCTGCCGGGTGTGAAGACGCCCGACGGTGCGTCGTGCGCGGTGGTGCGTGATCCTGGTGCGGACCTGACGGCGTGGACCAACAGCTTCGCCAACATCAAGTGCTATGACACGCTGAAGGTGAATGCGATTCTGAACCAGATACATGGCAAGACGCACAATGGCGGGGCTGGCGTATACCCGACCATCTTCGGCATGAACTTCCAGGCGGTAAGCGTGGGGCAGAAGCTGGTGGAGCCGACGGTGGGTTCAGGCGGCTACAAGAATGCTGCCGGATTGCCGTCGGCTGAGCTGCTGAAGGAGTTCGAGTATGTCGATGCGTCGATCGGGCAGATGGTGGCGGAGCTGAAGGCCACCGGACACTACGACGATACGCTGGTGATCGTGACGGCAAAGCATGGCCAGTCGCCGATCGATCCGAATCTTTACTCTGCGCATCCGGGCAAGACGGGCAACGGGACGACGCCGGCGACGCTGCTGGCGGACAAGCTGCCGCTGTCGGAATCGCCGTTGAACCCGACCGGCATCGGCGCGACCGAAGACGATCTTTCACTGCTCTGGCTGAAGAAGGGCGAGAGCGTTCCGGATGCGGTGGCTACGCTTGAGCAGAATGCGAGTGCGATCGGCCTGGGGCAGATCTTCTATGGTCCGTCGCTTGCGATCAACTACAACAACCCGGGGCTTGGCAAGTATGAGGATCCCCGCACGCCGGATATTATCGTGACGCCGAACGTGGGCGTGACGTACACCGGCAGCGCGAAGAAGCTTGAAGAGCACGGCGGCTTTTCGCACGACGACACCAACGTGGTGCTGCTGCTGGCGAACCCGCGGTTCCGGGCAAAGAACGTCACGATCCCGACGGTGACCGGCCAGGTCGCCCCGACGATTCTTGAAGTGCTTGGCCTGAACCCGAAGCTGCTTGACGCGGTTCGCCTCGAAGGCACCGAGGTGCTGCCGGGGATCGGTCGCTAAGAGCAACAGCAAGTGCGCCCCTTATCGCGGGCGGCAACCACTTCGTGGAGTGAAGGCGCTGGCGCGCGCAGGCAGCTGAGGTTTACCTCGAATGCTCCTGCGCGCCAGCGCTTTCACCCCACGAAGTGGCGCCCGTCCGGCGTTAGGACGCGGTTGCTGTTGCTTCGATCAAATTGCCGATAGCCTCGAATTACCGTGCGGTCTAGACTAGACAGATGGCGCGTTCTGGTTGGCGGATGATGGGGGCGGCTTGGTTTGTGGCGACGGCTGCCGTGCTCGTGTACGGGTTCCGGCTGGCGATGTTTGTTTCTCCGCCTGATGCCGAGCAGGGTAACGTGGGCCGGATCATCTACTGGCATGTGCCGCATGCGATGCTATCGCTGATCTTCCCGTACATCAACTTCGCGGCCTCGGTGGCTTACCTTGCGCTGCGCCGGTCGAAGCCTGCGATGGCGCTGTTAGCGGACGCTTGGGCGCTTGCATCAGCCGAGGTCACGGTGGTGTACGCGACGATCGTGCTGGGGACCGGGATGCTGTGGGGGAAGGCAGCGTGGGGCATCTGGTGGGCATGGGATGCGCGGCTGACGACATACCTGCTGCTCTGGCTGCTTTACGTGGCTTACCTGATGATTCGCAGGCTGTCGGCAGCGGGTCAGGTGCCGACGGTGGCGGCGGTGCTGTCGGTGTTTGCGGCGATCGATGTTCCGATCACCTTCATGTCCATTCGCTGGTGGAGGACGCAGCATCCGGCGCCGGTGTTTGGCGGCGCGCCCGGCAGCGGCATGGACAAGTCCATGCTGCCGGCGTTTTACTGGTGCGTACTGGGCTGGTTCATGTGGGGCGTGTTTATCCTGGGGCTGCGCTTTGCGCTTGAGCGGCGCCGGCAGATCCTCGAGCGAAGTGCGGTGCAGTCGGCGCTCGAGGTTGCGCTCGGGAGTGAGCGCTACAGCAGTAATCTGCCGGAGGGTAACCGTGCGTTTTGATGGTTGGGACACGCTTGAAGGACGTCACCTGGTGCTGGCGTACGCCACGGTGATCGTGGTGCAGGGCGGGTACTTCGCCTGGGTGATCGCAGGCTGGCTCAGGCTGCGGCGAAGCGACCGAGCGGAGTAGGCTGCAGCTGAAGCAGAGGGGTGGCAGCGTTCCCCAGCTGGGTATCGGAACCTGCGGATCGCACGGATCGAACGTCTCGAGCGTTTCGATCAAGCCAGCGGTGGTGAGCATTGCGGGATAGCGATAAAGGACGGGACGGGTCTGTGCCCGACCGGTCCCGCTGTCTAAGGTGTGCTGCCCCTACACCGCTGTCAAGCAGGGCTGGACACGGTGTGCAGAGAGCGATGCGACTTGCCGGCACCTACGTTGTGTCCGGGTCTCATGCGGGCGTCACTTTCCCGGAAGTGGCGGCTGGGATACCTTGGATGAGGTGAACTTTCGACTTCAACCTGTGCTCTCCGGCTGGTTTCCCGGCTTGTTCTGCATCTGCGGGGCGCTTAGCCTTCAGGGCTGTCATCGCTCCGATTTTCCGACGTTCCCGGATGGTTATCGCGAGTTTGCGTACGTGGCGAACTCGGGGTCGAACACCGTGACGGTGCTTGACCTGGTGTACCTGCGGACGGACCGGACCTTGCGTGTGGGCGCGAATCCGACCGAGGTGGTGGTGAATCCGCGCAAGCCCGAGGTGTATGTGCTGAGCCGCGAGGCGGGCGATCGGACGGGATCGGTGGCGGTGATTGATACAGGCAGAAACGAGGTGGCGGCGACGATCGAGGTGCATCGCGATCCGGTGGGGCTGACGGTTGATCCGGCGGGGCGGCGGGCTTACGTGGCAAATCGCAGGTCGTCATCGATCGATGTGCTGGACCTCGATGCACGGAAGATTTCGGCGTCAGTGACAACCGGGTCCGGCCCGGGATCGGCGTTGATTGCGCCTGACGGGCGCAGCCTGGTGGTGACGTCACCGCTGGCCGGGACGGTTGCGATCTACACGGCAGGCGAAGCGGGTTCGAAGCAGCCGCCGTTAACGCTGCGGAACACGTTCGCGGGCTGCGCGGGTGCAACGAGCGCGGTGATCCTGCCTGATTCCTCGAAGGCGTTTGTGGCTTGCACGGGTTCGAACCAGGTAATGGCGCTGGGGCTGGCGGCGGCGCCGGACTCGCGCGCGGCCAGGCAGGATGGGGCGTTGAGTGCGGACCATGTGCTGGCGCTGCTCGATGTGGGTGCATCGCCGACCGACATCACGCTGAAACCCGATGGTGGAGAGATCTTTGTTTCGAACCAGGCGGCGGGGTCGGTGACGGAGATTTCGACGACGACGAACGAGGTGACGAGTACGTTCGGGATCGGGGACCGGCCGGTGCACGGGATTGTGTCTGCGGACAACAGTGCGCTTTGGGTTTCAAATGCGGGCGCGGATGCACTTTCGCTTTATTCGATCGATGATGGAAAGCGGTTGCCGAGCCTGCATGTGGGTTCCTCCCCCGATGCGCTCGCGTTTACGACGCAGAAGGACCAGCACTTCCTGCTGGTGGCGGACAAGATGTCGGGGGATGTGGCGGTGATCCGCAACTCGGCCCGCCAGGCGCCAAGTTTGTTGACGATGATGCCGACAGGGCCCGCACCTGCAGCCATCGCGATCCGGTCGAACGCGACCAATCAGTAGAAGAACGCGAAGCGCTGCAGCTTACGGAGTGGCGCGTGTCCGGCGTCAGGACGCTGATGCGGTTGCTTCTGCCTTTTCACTTTTAGCGGTCACACGCAAGGCATAGCGCGAAGCGGAGAAGTGCGCGCCGGCAAGCAGCAGAAGCCCGGAGAGGAAGGCCCACATCATGAGGCCGACGGTGGTCTTGAAGGGTCCGTAGACGGCCTCGAAGTCGAGCTTAGGCAGGGCAAGGACGTAGAGGTACTTTGCGCCTTCCCAAAGCAGGCCGACGACGATCGCGGTGGGCAGGACGGCGGTGGCGGGGATCTTGCGGTGGGGCAGGATCCAGTAGATGAGGAAGAACATGAGGCAGCTTGCGACGACGGCGCAGATGCGGAGGAGGCCGCCCCCGGCGAGCGCGTAGACGAAGTTGTCGGTGTGTCCCATTAAGAGCCAGGTCAGCGCAGTGCGCTGAACGGCGGAGAGGCCGACGGAGGCTAGGACGAGCACGCCGACGGCGACGGCGAGGCCGAGCGAGACGGCCTGGTTGGCGAGGTAGTTGCGGTTCCCTTCCACGCCCCAGACCTTGTTGAGTGCTACCTCAAGCGGAAGGAAGACGCCGGTCGAGGTGACGAGGAGCATGAAGACGGAGAAGAGCTGCGTTCCTTTGTGGGGGTGTGCAAGCAGCATCATGTTGCGCATGACGAAGTCCTGGCTGACGGGCAGCAGGCTGCGCATGAGATCCCAGAGAACGGCGACCATGGCCTTCGAGTGGAAGACCTGCTGGGCGAGGGTGAGCATGAGGACGATGAAGGGGAAGAGCGAGAGGATGACGTTGGCTGCGACGCTGAAGGCATAGGTGTGGACCTCGGTGCCGGCCAGGGATTTGCAGAGG
>CAXTUS010000154.1:0-6774 GCA_964247475.1 uncultured Acidobacteriaceae bacterium
CCACAAAGACGCCGCCTTCGCAGTAAGCCTCGACTCACACCGGAGCCCGGTTCTTTGTCTTTGTCGATCTATGTCTTATTAATCTGTTTGAGGTCCCGCGTAAGACCATACCTTTCACACAAAACGTCGATAGACGCAGTGCGACGCGCAACGCCTGAGATGAGCAATCATCCTAAGCTTCTCTACATCACACCAGAACTGGTGCGAGTACTCCGTGTGAAGCACCGGAAAGCAGACCGCCTCGTTGCGTACAGAATTCGGCGCTGCCAGATCCATCGGAGGCGCCTACGATTCCCACATCTGTGACCATGGCGGCTGCGCATCTTCCCGACTCCATCGTACCTTTGTTCTCGTCCCTTCTTGATGGAGTGTAACCATAGCGCAAACATCCCAAGACCAACAAGGCCGTCACAAAGACAGACCCAAGTCGCGAGACTTATCGCGAGCTCATCCATTAGCCCAGCAGGTAAAAGTCCTTCAGCGAGCATCCGGCTTCCCACTAGAACATCGGCCTGACAGAAGCCTCAAAGTATGCGTGAACTCCAGCTAGGCACGTCATCTCGCTAAGTCTAAGGAATGGTAGGCGAGGCAGGGATCGAACCTGCAACCCCGAGCTTAGAAGGCTCGTGCTCTATCCAATTGAGCTACTCGCCCATAGCCAGAAGCCGGGCACACTCACATTGTAGCCGCTCACCCGCCCCTCGCGAGCCACTCGCAAGTGGACCGGAGCCGACCACCACTACCCGGTAAAATCCTTGCCCCGCAGCAACGTCACCACCGCTTCGAGCCCGCGCGACCAGTTCTCATAGGCATGCGGCTGGTCGGTCCCGAGCGCCTTCACATACAGGCTCACCGCAAATCCCTCCTGCGGGCCCGTCAGGTCGACCAGCGCCGGCCGCAGCACACAGTCAAGCGCCGCATACGGCTGGTCCAGCGCATCCACCAGCCGGGCCAGCTTCGTCAGCCTCTGCTCCTGCTGATGAAACGACACGTAAAGCGATCGCTCCCGCCAAAGCATATCGATATAGCTTGAAAACCCGTGCGGCCCCTCGTCCGCCGTCACATCAAGGTTCAGCCGAAGTCCCGCAAGCTCCTCGCCCGCAAGCGCCCACGCATCGCACTTGGCCGTAAACACCGGCGACCGCGCCGCATTGAGCGCACGCAGCGCCTGCATCAACGGAGGATGCTGTTCGGCCTCAGGAATATGGTCGAGGTCATACGGGTTCTTGCGAAGATCCACAAAGTCGCCCATGCGCGAAGCCCCGGCGCCCGCTTCGCTCGTATAAGGCACCACGAGCACCGGATCATCGGCGCCACACTCTGCGGACCACTCAGCAAGCATCCTGCGATTATCTCAGGAAGCCGCCGGCTCGACTTCGCCGCGGTCTGCCTTGCTGCTGTCCACCTCACCGTCGGTCGCGGCCTGCGCCTGCAGAAATCCAAGCAGCGTCGACTCCGCCCAGTAGCCGTCGTCCTCTTCACTCGGCACAGCCTTCGCCAGGAACGCACAGTGGCCGCCATGCCTCGTCTCCACCAGCGCAATCTGCGGGTTCGCACGGATCTCCGCATGGCTCTGATGCGTGATCCTTACAAACGGATCATCAAGCGCATGGAGGATCAGCGTCGGCACCCTGATCCCCGCCAGCACACGCGCCGCCGCCGCCCGGTAGTAGTAATCTGCAGCCCCGGTGAATCCGTTGTAGAAGGCCGTCACCCGGTCATCAAACTCGATCAGCGACCGCAGACCATCCGTCCGCCGCGGATCGAACACACCGGGGAACAACTCGGCCTTCCTTTGATACCTCTTGGTCAGCGCCCGGAGAAAGCGCAGCTCGTAGACCCGGTTCAGCCTCTCGTGCAACGCATCGGCGGACTGACCGAGATCAAGCGCCGGCGATACCGTAGCCACTGCCCGCAGCCTTGGCTCCGAAGCCCCCAACTCCCCGGCCAGCTTCAGCAGGAGGTTCCCACCCATCGAGTACCCCGCCAGCGCAAAACGTTCGAGCCCGATCCGATCCGCCAGGGTTCGCAGCACCGCCCCCACATCGCCCGAAAGTCCCGAGTGGTAAAGCGTCGGCGATAGCGCCTCGGTGCCCCCGCAGTTGCGCATGTTCATCCGCACCACGTTGAAGCCCGCGCGCCACATCTTGTTCGCATTCCCCACCACATACTGCGACGCAGACGACCCCTCGAGCCCATGCAGCACGATCACCGTCAGTCGTTGGCGGCGCACCTCCGCAGGCTGCCAGTGGCAGTGGCAGAGCACCTGGCTTGAGATACTTGTGTCGCTCGCCGGCTCCACCTCTACCAGCTCAGCAGTCGGCGCCGGCAGGCTGTCCAGGCGCTTCAGAAAGTTTCCCGCGATCGTCTGGATGTGCCCATTTGCGAGCCACGGCCGTGGCACGAAGGGCGTTGTGCGGAAGCGTTTCATGGCTTGGGCTTGCCCTGCATGGCCGGAGCCCTGGCCGCGACGGCCTTCAGCAACGCACGCGCGTTCAACGCACCGGTCGGCTCCTCCTCATGCTTGAAGTAGGCGTACACCTGGCGTGTCGCCGCAAGCTCAAGCATCCGCTCCGCCTGCGCCTTGATCGCCCTCGCTTTGTAGCCGCCCGTCCGCCGCAGCCGAAACGCGACATGGGTCGAAGACGTGTGCACCTCCGGCGTCTGTAATTCTTCGCTCTCGGCGACACACAGCGCCGCATCATGCCGGGTAAGCAGCTCAAGCACCTCCGGCGCAAACCATCCAGCATTGCGGAACTCAAATGCGATCGGCACAGTCCGCAACAGTGGCAGCTCCAGAAAGCCGGCCAGCCGCTCAAGATTCACCTTGAAGTTTGGCGGCAGCTGAAACAGCACCAGGCCCAGCTTCCCGGCCGCTCTCACAGGCTCCAGGCACGCAAAGAGATCAGCCAGATGCTGCTCACAATCGACCAGCCTGCTGAAATGGGTGATCCGCTGCGGCGCTTTGAAGGAGAATCGGAAACCGTCCGGCGTCTGCTTTAGCCAGCCCTCCACCTGTTCCGGCGAAGGCAGCTTCGTGAAGGTATAGTTCACCTCCACCGAGCTCAGTTGCGAGGAATAGAACTCCAGAAACCTGCGCGCGGGTACGCCATCGGGATAAAAGCCCGGCTTCCACGTAGGGTAAGCCCAGCCGGAAGTGCCGGCCCAGACCCGCGACCCCGTCAGGCTTGCGGGGCGTACAGCAGGCGCGGATGGTTTCCGGGGCACAAACCTCGATTGCGTTGGGAGAGAATTGGGGCGGCTAGTGGGTTTCGAACCCACGACATCCGCTGCCACAGAGCGGCGTTCTGCCACTGAACTATAGCCGCCGTATTGCAACCAGTATAACGCACCATACGTCCGGTTTGCATCTAGAAGAGAAGAGGCGTGCCATGCCAATCACCGCACAACCGGAAATCCTCACCCCGCGCAGCGTAAAAGGCTCGCCGGCGTTCTCAAACGAGAATCTGGACGTACTCTCCCATCTGCTCGATGACTTCATCCGCATTCCGGGAACGCCGATCCGATTCGGGCTTGACGGCATCGTCGGTTTCATTCCAGGACTCGGCGATATCCTCGGCGGACTCGCCTCGTCCATCATCATCATCGCCGCCTGGGTCCGCGGCGTCCCGCGCATCACCGTCGCCCGCATGGTCGCGAACGTAGCCATCGAGACCGCCGTCGGCTCAGTGCCTTTCATCGGGAACTTATTCGACATCGGCTGGCGCGCCAACCGCCGCAACTACAAGCTGCTCGCCCACTCGCTCGATATGCCGCAGCGCCATACCGCTGGCAACTGGCTCTTTATCGCTGCCGTGTGCGTGGTTCTCATCCTGCTCATGCTTGTCCCGATGCTGCTCGCCGGCTGGCTGCTGCTCCACCTGAAGAGCTGGGCGAGCGCAGGGACGCACTAGAACGGTCGGTCAGGCAGCGGGGCTGACAATGAGGCAGCACGGCCGGGGCAGGCAGCAAAGTGGGTCTCATTTAGCAAAGCGAGCGATCAGGCAGCAAAGCAAGCGATAAGCCAGCAAAGCGGAGTCTCAGGCAGCAAAGCGAGCGATAAGCCAGCGAAGCTGAGTCTCAGGCAGCAAAACGGACGCTGAAACCGCAAAGCGGAACTGCAGGAGCCGACGCTGACATTCAGGAAGTCAAAGCGACCAGTTAAAACGCCCGCGTGCGTTATCCTAGAAGCAGTCGGGGCGTAGCGCAGTCTGGTAGCGCATCTGGTTTGGGACCAGAGGGTCGGGGGTTCGAATCCCTCCGCCCCGACCATCCACTTCCCATCTCGCCCGAACTTCAAAGGCTGAAGAGCAAAGGCGCACCCGCCGCGACTGCGTGGCGTGCGCCTTTCCTCCTCTTCTCCCGAGCTACGGGAGCTGCGTCAGCACCGATGCGAGCGCACTCGCGATCGACACCCCGTTGATGGTCACAGTGCCCCTTGCCACACCCGCCGCGCCAACCACCATGTTGTTGCGCGTCTGGTCATCGTAGATATGAATGCCGTTCAAGGAGATGTTATTGCTGTTGCCCTCAGCCCACCACACGCGGTTTGAAGAGTTCCCCTCGGACGAATCGTAAGAGGTGAGATTTGACTCCGCAATGTTGCTCACCTGCGCATGATAAAAGCCGTACTTGCCCGAATTGCAGGCATACGCGCCCGTCATGCTGCCGCCGTTGAAACCGCTGTTGAAGACATAACCACCACCCGCAGACCCGCGGCTGACCGTGTTGATCAGGCGCACGTTTGACGACTCGTTGATGCCGAAGCCAAGGTTCGGGGATGCGTCCACAGTCACGCCGGAGAGCTGAACGTTAGTCGCTCCGCCGAAGACGAAAGCGCCGCTGATCAGGGGATTTACGCAGCCCACATTGGTTACCGTCGTGCCCGTGCTGGCCGCGATATCAATGCAGTCCTTGCCGCTCACCACCGGCGAGCTGTACCGGCCGGAGTTGAGAATCGTCCCGTTGGTGAAGTTCGAGTTGGTGGGCAGCAGTGTGCCGAAGTTAGGATCCTGCGCCACGCCGATGCCCGAGTTGGCCGTGGTATCGATGTAGAAGTTCGAAACCCAGACATTGCATGCGCCGGCCACAGTGATGCCGCGTGAAAGGCTGCGATAGATCTGGATGTTGCCCGCCGTCAGGCCGCAGCGAACCGGACTGCCGTTGTTCAGGCTGTCCTGGTAGATGGTGGCCGAAAGACCATCATCGCCCGTGTTCTGCGAGAAGAAGCCCCACACCGTCGAGTTGCCGGAGTTCTCAAAGTGCAGACCGTCCGCGGCCGTGTTCGAGATGCTTGTCCCGTTCTTGAAGTGGATCGTATCGCTGCCCGTCACCCAGATGCCCGAGCCCGTGGAAGCCTCGATCGTCGTGTTCATGAACCACAGGTTCTGCGAGGTTTCGACCAGCAGAGCGTTGTTGCCTGCCTGCGAGCGGGACCACGGCAGCTGCGAGTTCTGCTGATAGCCGATCTGGAAGTTCGCAAAGGACGCACCCGTCGAATTCAGCACGTGCACGCACTGGCCTGCCACTCCGATCGCAATCGTGTCGCAGACAAACCGGCCGCCGGCCTGCATCACCACATTGCCATGAAAGTTCTGGAACTTCAGGCCCGCCTGGTTGAAGGATCCGTTATGCAATACATAGTTGCCAGCCGGAAGGTAGATGTTGCCGTGCGGGTTGCTGTCCATGATCGACTGCAGCGCCGGCGTGTCGTTAGTGGACCCGTCGCCCTTGGCTCCATGATCCCTTACGTTGATCGTAGTCGCCTGGGGCAAGGAATAGTTCACCGGAACCCCCGCATAGGGCGCAGGTGCTGTCACCGTTGGCCTTACACAAAGATTCGGCTCGGTCGCCCCGGCGACGCCGGCGGTTGAGGAAACAACTACAGAGAGCGCAACGAGAGCATGACGAAAGGTATCAGCGATAGAGTTTGTGCGAGTCAAAGTCTTTCTCCTATTCGGCGCGTTCTTCCTCTGGCAGGAACAACACGACCTTGCGTAGCGACCTACCTGCAGACCGGGTCAGGGTTGCGAGCGTCCCCTTGGGACACTCCTCCCGGGCCCGCGCGAGCGGGGTAAGCCTCAAATCAACGGTTAGGCTCCGCCTGAAGACTGCGAAACCTGGACGACGAATCGATTTACAACTTCCGGGTTAGCGGAAGAAATTACTGCAATCGAGAACTTTTTTCGGAACAACCGTTGACTCGCATAGGAACTCTTATTACTATCGAGTTGACGGTTGACTTCCTTTCCTGGCGGTTAGGGGTTGGTCGGACAATGGACATGCCTTAGAGCCTAGAATGGGCCGTGGGCCTGACCAATGGCTGGTTAGTTGCAGAAAAAGTACGACAGCGAAGCTTCTCCAGATCGTGATCTTCTGCTATCCCTGGTCGGACAACGGGAGATCACAACTGTACCCGTTCGCACTTCAAAGCACAGCAAGCCTTGCAGCTAGGCCCCACTCGTGGACACACAGATGACGGGGTCAGCCTTGTCCGTGTGCTCTCGTGAAACCTGAGCCGCGGCAGCGTAAACATCGGGAGATGTTTGAAGGTTCTGCAAGTTCTACGTTCTCAAGCACCCTCAAGAGGGGTGTCTCTCCATATCGCGTCCCCGGATCACACACTCTTCTCCCGTCCTTCACCCTGAAGGAAATAGGAGATTGGGTGGCGTCGAAGACAACTCTAGAGTAGCAAACTTGAGTCGGGCTGAGCGGTCGCGAAGATTAACTTTTTCGCCTGATTCCCATAAAATGATCGTTCTGCTGAATGATACA
>CAXTUS010000155.1:0-6531 GCA_964247475.1 uncultured Acidobacteriaceae bacterium
GCCGGCTGGCCGCACAATCGACGGGCGTGCGACGCACCGCTGTTTGGCTCGCGTCGCCGAGGCCCGGGGACCAGGTGGGTGTGAGGGGCGGGGTCCATGGCAGTCATCTTCAACAGCTTCTGGAGACACCGGAAGAATGGTTCGGTGCAGGGGATGCCGGCGCCTGTCGATCCGGACACGCCGCATGCGCCCTGGCATGTCGATAAGCTGCGCATGCTTGCGCCGGAGCTTGCCCGCGCGGGGTTCACCGGGATCCTCTTCCCGGTGCTGACCAAGGCGCAGGGCGGTTCAGCGCCGGACGCGGATGGCTACGGAAAGCAGTTTGACTATGACCTGGGCAACACCTCGCCGACGCGCTGGGGCCACCTTGAGGATCTGCTGCGGTCGGTTGCCGCGTCGCGTGCAGCGGGTCTGATGAATCTTTCCGATGTGGTGATTCACCAGTACGACGGCGGCGACCAGGGTGTCTACAGCGAGGCGATGTTCCCCAAGCATCCTTCGTGTTTTGTGGGGCCGCCCCCCAGGGTTCCGGTCGATCCGGTGTTTGATCAAGCGGGCAACCAGGCCTTTGGCGACATGGTGGCTTATGTCAACGGCCTGCCGAAGCACTACATGCTCGAGGGCATCATCAAGGCCATCCGGTTTCAGATGAGTCTGCTTGCGCTCGATGGATATCGCCTCGACGACACCAAGGGCGAGAACGCCGCGGTGTCGAAGCGGGTGATCGAGGCGACGGGCGGGTATGTCTTCGGCGAGTGCTTCACCGGCGATCCGGGGGAGCTTGAGCGATGGCTTGCCGAGACTGACCGGCGTGCTGCGACGCTCGACTTCACGCTTCACTTTACCTTGAAGGCGGTGTGCGAGGGAGGAAGCTTCCGGGCGCTCGAGCGCGCTGGCCTGGCCGGGATCGATCCGGGCAGAGCGGTCACGTTTGTCGACACCGCGGACACGGATGGAGATGATTCCGAGAACATCAAGGTCAATAAACTCTGGGCTTACCTGATGATCCTGACCGGGACCGCTGATCTTTGCGCGGGACTACCTGCCTGATGGGAACTGCTACGGGTTGAAGCCGTGGATCGATAATCTTGTGTGGATCCATCGCACCTTTGCGTTTGGCCAAACCCAGACTCGCTTTGCTGATGAGAACGCCTACGTGTTTACGCGCGACGGGGATGGTGGCGCGTTCGGCTGGAGCGGGGGGCTGCTGGTGGGCCTGAATCGCAGCCCGTTCCGCGCCCGTCCGCTGCGCGTGATGACTACCTTCGGAGCGAACCGGCAGCTTCATGATTACTCCGGGCATGCGGGCGATACGTGGACCGACGGGGAGGGCTTTGCGGAGATCATGATTCCGCAGAATGTGAACGGCCGCGGCCAGTCCTATGTCTGCTATGCGGTTGCGGGGGTCGAGAACCGGATCCATACGGCGCCGCGTGCCACGTCGCAGGTGCTGATCGGCGATCCGAAGTTCTCGATCGGGGCCGCGGGCAACGGTTCGCAGACGCTGCCGTATCGCATCTTCTGCGCGGCCGAAAAGGCTGTGACGCTTTCGCTTGCATGCGACAAAGAGGGGTGGACGGACCGGAGCGAGCTGCGGGCGGCCCTTCGGGCGCGTAACGGGAGCGAGGTGGCGCACTGCACCCTGTCGGCGGCTGCGGCGAGCGGGGCGGGGGGCAGGCCGGCTGAATCCACCTGGCATGATCTTGTGCTGTTAGGAAGCGGGTTGCCGGCGGGTGGATCAAGCTTTGCGCTGACGGTGAGCTATACCGGCGCTTGACCCGGAGGCTGCGAGATCCTGCGTGCGGACCAGCGCTTGAAGGCGAAGTGCACCGGGACGCCGAGCAGGATGACGGCGATGCCGCCGAGCGAGTTGACGGGTTGATCGCTGATCGAGAAGGCGAGCAGGACGGCGGCGGCCGCGATGAAGAGCATGGGCACGACCGGGTAGCCGGGGACGTTGAAGGGTCTGGAGCCGGGTGCGTCGCGCCTGCGAAAGACGAAGATGGTGCTGGCGGTGAGCCCGTAGGCGAGCCACTCCGCGAAGATGGCGAGCGAGAACAGGGCCTGGAACCGGCCGATCAGCAGAAGCAGCAGCGAGGTGATGACGGCCTGCAGGATGAGCGAGCTGGAGGGGGTTCTGAACCTTGGGTGTACGTGCGCGAGCTGAGCGAAGAAGAGCCCGTCGCGCGCGGCTGCGAAGGGGATGCGCGCGCCTGAGAGGGAGGAGCCGACGAAGGTGGCGGCGATGCTGATGGCCATGCCGAAGGAGACGAGCATGGCGCCGTGGTGTCCGGCGACGAGGCGCATGGCGTCGGCTGCCGGGCGGTCCGAGGTGGCGATCGAGGCTGCGGGCAGGACGTACTCGACGGCGGCGTTGGTGAGCATGTAGAGGGCGCCGACGATAGCGATGCCGCCGATGAGGGCGATGGGCAGGCTGCGCTGCGGGTTGGTGACCTCGCCGGCCATCTGGCTGACGTCGCTCCATCCGTCGTAGGCCCAGAGTGCGGCGACGAGCGCGACCATGAAGCCCGGGAAGCCGAAGCGTGCGCCGCTGTAGGTGGTTTCGAAGTTGTGAAACGAACCGTGGCCTCCGCTGAGAAAGAAGCAGAATGCCGCGATGACGACGATGAGCAGGCCTTTGAGCCAGGTGAGTGAGAGCTGGACGTTTGCGGAGCCGCGCGTGCCGCGGATGTTCAGGGTGGTGATGAGCCAGGTGAAGGCGATGGCGAAGAGCTGGCCCCATGCGAGATGGAGCAAGGCGGTCTGGTTGAAGAAGGCGAACCGCGGAAAGGTTCCAAGGACCCTGATGAGGCCTGCGGCGACGGTGGCGAGCGAGGCGGGCTTGGCGATGGTGAGCTGCGTCCACATGTAGAGGAAGGCGGGCAGGTCGCCGTATGCGTCCTTGAGGAAGGCGTACTCTCCTCCGTAGCGTGGCCGCATGCTGGCGATCTCGGCGTAGGTCATGGCGCCGAAGAGCGAGAGCACGCCCCCGACGATCCAGACGATGTAGACGGAGCTTGAGCTGCCGACCGCGGCCATCATCTCTCGCGGCACGAGAAAGATGCCGCTGCCGATGATGATGCCGACGACGATCGAGGTGGCATGCGCGGTGGTGAGCACGCGCGGGAGTTCGTGGCCTTTGCCGGGCGTCTTCAGAGGCACTCCTGTCTGCCCGGGCAGCTTTCGCTGGGGGTGGTGGCGGTGGTGCTGATGGCGTTGTCCGCTTTGGTTGACAACAGTAGCACAGCCGGCGGAAGGGCAAAGCGCGGGCGTGGTGAAGCGCTCGACGTGGCGCAGGGTTTTAAGTGGCGAAGAGTTTTACGTGCCGAAGCGCTGGACGTGCCGCAGCGCTTTACGTGCCGAAGATGGTTACAAATGCCTGTTCGAAGTCTGCGATGAGGTCTTTCGGTGCTTCAAGCCCGACGGAGAGGCGGATGAGGCGGTCCGAGATGCCGAGGCGATCGCGAACGTCTGCCGGGAGATCGCAGTGCGAGGCGGTGGCCGGGTTGGTGATGAGCGTTTCGACGCTGCCGAGGCTTTCCAAGCAGGTGCACAGCTTGAGCGCTTCCATGAAGTGGAGCGATTGCGCGGTGGTGGCATCGAGCTCAAAGGCGAGCATGCCGCCGAAGGCCTTCTGCTGGCGCTCCGCGAGCTTTTTCTGGGGGAAGGAGGCGAGTCCTGGATAGTAGACCCTGGCGACGCGCGGGTGTTGTTCCAGCCATTGGGCGATGACGCCGGCGTTTGCACAGTGCGCGGCGAGCCTTGCGGGCAGGGTCTTAATCCCCTGCAGCGTGAGCCATGCATCGAAGGGCGAGGCAATGCTTCCGATGATCTTGCGGACAAAGCGCAGGCGCTCGGTGAGGGCCTGGTCGTGGGTGGCGAGCGAGCCCCCGATGGTGGCGTTGTGGCCGTCGAGGTACTTGGTCGTCGAAAGCATGGAGATGTCGGCGCCGAGTGCGAGGCAGTTCTGCAGCAGAGGAGTGAGGAAGGTGTTGTCGACCGCGAGCAGGATGTTGTCACGGGAGTGGGCGAGATCGGCGACGGCCTTGATGTCGGACAACTTCATGGTGGGGTTGGCGGGGGTTTCGATGAAGATCATGCGCGTGTCCGGACGGAGTGCGCGCGCCGTGGCCTCGAGGTCGGCGGTGTCGGCGTAGCTGTACTCCACGCCGAAGTTGGCCAGCACCTGGAGGAAGAGGCGCGTGGTGCCGCCGTAGATGACGCTCGACAGTACCACGTGGTCCCCGGCCTTGAGCAGCGCGAGGCACAGCGTGGTGATGGCGGACATGCCGGAGCGGAAGCAGAGCGCGTATTCGGTGCCTTCGACCGCGGCGATGGCCTGTTCGAGTGCGTTGACGGTGGGGTTGGCGCCGCGCGAATAGCCGTAGCCCTTGGTGACGCCCACGCTTTCGTGGATATAGGTTGCCGTCTGGTGGATGGGAAAGAGGATCGAATTTGACTGCTTCTCGTAGCTTCGATTGGAGTGGATGACGAGGGTAGACGGCTGAAAGTCGGGACGTTCGGACAAAGTTTCCTCCGGGATGCGCTGAGGGGCTGGCAGGGATTGCGGCCGCGTCTTGCGTCGGGTTGCCGCTCGTCCTTTGACGGTTGTCGGTTAAAGCCCGTCGCTCGTCGGTTTTCGCTCGCCGCTCGAAATCCTGGCCTTGCCAGCGGCTGCGACGGCCCCTGGTCAGGAGGTTCCTGAGCGGAGCCGTGGCGCGCCCGGCAGCATCATCAACCCTCATTTGACCACAGGTCGAGGCCCCGTGAGGTTGACGGGGTCAGGGCGCGAACCGCGTGGTGTAGACGGAGGCCACATCGACCGGCTTCCCGATGACGCCGAGATCGAGGAGCTGCTTATAGGTTGTGTTCCAGCGCGCGGGGGTGAAGTGGCCGAGGTGCGAGTCGGGCGTGCCCGGGCCGTCGATGAAGTGGCCGGACCGGAGGGTCTGGATGGAGAAGCTTGTCTGCTGCGGGCTCATGGCGGGATTGAGCCGGGTGAGCTGGGCGTTGACCATGGCGGGATCGGCGAGGTAGTTCTTCCAGCCTTCGAGCGATGCCCTGACGAACTTTTCGACGATCTCCGGGTGTTCGCGAAGAAAGCTCTTCGAGGTGAAGAAGACACGGTAGGGCTGGTACTCGGTGGAGCTGATGAGCAGGGTTCTGACGGGGACGCCGGCCTTTTCCGCAAAGAATGGCTCGGAGGTGATGAAGGCCTGCTGGATGTAGGTCTGATCCTCGATGAAGTTGGCGACCGAGTACGTCGCGGGCAGCTCGCGCACGTTCCTGAGCTGGAAGCGTTTGACCAGGTATTGAAACCAGATGGATCCTGGCTTGACCGCGATGCTGTGTCCGTCGAGATCGCTGAAGGTATGAACGGGCGAGTCGCGATGGAGCATGAGGGCCTGCGGATCCTGCTGCATGGTTGCGCCGACGGCAACCTCCGGGACGCCGCGCGCGTTGTCGACCAGGACGGAGTCTGAGCTGCCCATGGCGAACTGTGCAGCGCCCGCGGCGATCTGCTGCCCGGCGACGATGTTGGGGCCACCGGGCACGATCTCGACGTCGAGCCCCTGGGCCTTGTAGAGCCCCTGGAGTTGAGCCTGGTAGAAGCCGCCCATCTCCGGCTGGGGGTACCAGTCCGTTTGCAGCACGACGTGTCTGCTGTCCTGCGGGGTGGGCCGGCTGCGGCATGCCGTGAGCAGAAGCAGAGGGCAAAGGAGAGCGAAGGGCAGGCAGCTTTTCCGCAGCATGGCAGGGGGGAACTCCTTGGATGAGCTGGGGTGACTTAGAAGCAGGGTAGCACTTTGCCCCGGCGTTCTTTCACTGCGCCGGATGGTCGCCGATGGAGGCTGCAAAGGCGAGCAGCGCGGCGTCTTCCCCGGCCGCGGCCGCGACCTGGATGCCGGTGCCGAAGGGCGCGCCGATGATCTCCCCCGGCAGGCTCACAACGGGCAGACCGGCGAGTGAGAAGGGCGTGGTGTAGCGCAGGATCGCGCCGCGTACGTCCCCCTGGTCTTGATGGGCGAGCAGCCGGCTGACGGGCGCGCAGGGGACGATGAGGAAGTCGAAGTCTGCGAAGAGCGCTGCCATCGCCGCGCGGAACTCCCCAAGTTGATCGAGAAGAGCGGCCAGTTCAGCCGGTGTGGTGGAGGCTCCGCGGTGCATGCGTTCGGCGATGACGGGACCGAAGTCGTCGAGGAAGCCGGCATGAATCTGTGCTGCTTCAAAGGCCTGGATGCCGGCGAAGATCTGGCGTGACCCGGACCACCCGGCTGCGTTGAAGGTGGCTGCCGGCGCCAGGCGTTGCTGCCAGGCTGCGTAGCCGGCGAGCACGTCGGGCGTGGCGTCCTCGAGGAACGACGTTGCCACGCTGCCGATGCGCACCCCGACGTGGGGCACGCGGGCGACGCCGAAGAGCGCCTCGGCGACCGGGGCGAGGTCGCGTGGATCGCGGACGAGAAAGCCCGGCGTATCGAAGGTGGGTGCAAGGTGCACCGCGCCTGTCCACAGGCTGGGCGCGTGCCGGGC
>CAXTUS010000156.1:0-6438 GCA_964247475.1 uncultured Acidobacteriaceae bacterium
TCTTGCCTGCGTTCGAAAAGAAGATATCGGCAAAGCTGGGCGCGATCACGGCAAGAAAACCGAAGTCTGTGAGCGCCCATGCGGCGTGCTCTCGGGAGCTGCCGCAACCGAAGTTCTTGCCTGCGATCAGGATCTTCGCTCCCGCATACGCCGGCTTGTTCAGGACGAACGAAGTGTTCGGTTCGCCGGCTTGCGCGCCTTCCTGCAGGCGGCGCCAATCGAAGAAGAGGAATTCGCCGTAACCGGTCCGCTCGATGCGCTTGAGAAACTGCTTCGGGATGATCTGGTCGGTGTCGATGTTGGAGATATCGAGCGGCGCAGCGTGCGAGGTGAGTATGTTGATGGGCTGCATGGCTATCTTGCCTCCGATGCTTCTTTGAACTGCCATGTGCGCACGTCGGTGAGGTGGCCTGTGATGGCTGCTGCCGCGGCCATCACAGGTGAGACAAGATGGGTGCGGCCACCGCGTCCCTGGCGCCCTTCGAAGTTTCGATTGGAGGTGGAAGCACAGCGTTCGCCAGGCGCCAGGATGTCCGGGTTCATGCCCAGGCACATGCTGCATCCGGGCTCGCGCCAGTCGAAGCCTGCGGTGATGAAGACCGTGTCGAGTCCCTCCTGCTCCGCCTGTGCCTTGACCTGCTGGGAGCCAGGCACAACCATCGCCTTCACGGTCGTTGCCACCTGATAGCCGCGCACCAGCTTCGCTGCGGCACGCAGATCTTCGATGCGGGCGTTGGTGCAGGACCCGATGAAGACGCGGTCGATGGCGATCTCCTGCATCGGTGTACCAGCCTTCAGGTCCATATATTCGAGCGCCCGTTCGAAGCCTCTCTGATCTGCCTCGCTCGCACCTGGGGGCAGGCCGGGCACGGTTGAATCGATGCCCGTGACCATGCCGGGAGACGTGCCCCAGGTGACGGTTGGCGTGAGGGCCGCGGCGTCGATGACCAGTTCACGATCAAACGTTGCGCCGTCGTCTGTGGCGAGCCCCGACCAATGATCGACTGCTTTCTGCCAGGCTTCGCCGGCTGGTGAGAACCGTCTGCCTTTGAGGTAGTCGAAGGTGATGGCGTCAGGAGCGATCATCCCGGCCCTTGCTCCGGCTTCGATGCTCATGTTGCAGATGGTCATGCGGCCTTCCATCGAAAGTGCGCGAATGGCAGAGCCTGCATATTCGACGACGTAACCTGTGGCGCCGGCGGTGCCGATCTCGCCGATGATGTGGAGGACGATGTCCTTCGCCGTAACACCTACCGGCAGCTCGCCTTCGACGCGGATGCGAAAGGTCTTCGGCTTGTCCTGCGGCAGCGTCTGCGTGGCCATCACGTGCTCGACCTCGCTGGTCCCGATGCCGAAGGCGAGTGCACCGAAGGCGCCGTGAGTCGAGGTGTGCGAGTCGCCGCAGACGATGGTCATGCCGGGCTTGGTGAGGCCCAGCTCGGGTCCGATGATGTGCACGATGCCCTGCTCCGGCGCCTGGACGTCGTAGAGCTCAACAGCAAACTCGGAACAGTTCTTGCGGAGCGCATCGATCTGGCGACCGGCGATGGGATCGAGAATATGTAACCGATCCTGAACCGAAGAGGTGGGGACGTTGTGATCGACGGTGGCGACTGTACGATCCGGGCGCCGCAGCTTGCGGCCCGCCATGCGCAGGCCGTCAAAGGCCTGGGGGCTGGTCACTTCATGGACCAGGTGCAGATCGATGTAGAGGATCGACGGCTCATTCGCGGGCTCTACGACCAGGTGAAGGTCCCAGACTTTCTCAAACAAGGTGCGTGGTGCGCTCATCGCGTGCCTTCCTTCGGTACGGGTATCTGGTGCGGTGTGCCATCGGGATCGACCAGAACAGCCGCTGTTACGTTTTGGACGATGCCCGACCCGGGCAGAGGTGCAGAGATCCAGCGCGTGAGGGTATGGACCAGCGCAGGAGGCAGGTGCGTCGGCTCCCGCGTGGTGCCGGTGCCCTGGTTCGGGAAGATCCAGAGCGTGTACTCGGCCTCGGGATCATCGGTGGTGCGGCTATCCCTGATCCAGTCGATGGCGGCAAAGACCACGAGAGGCCTGGCGCTGTCGAGATCGGCAAAGATCAGGCCACGCGAAGAGCGGAAGTGAAAGACCGAACCGGTGACGGTTACATAACGATTGCCGTCGGCGATGACCGCGCCGGGAACGGCAAGGAAGTCGTAGGCGGTATCGGCAAGTGACTTGTGCTGCGGGTTTTTAGGATCACCGTTCTGCGGACCCCAGAAGGACTGCGGAGCCTTGAAGTACTCGCGGAGGAACGGCTGAAAGTGCGGGTCCTGGATGAGGTCATGTTCACGGCCACCGGCGGGCGGGGGTCCGTATTGCCACATCCATTCAAGGTCCGCCTTCTGCTTCTCCCGCTTTACCTTGTGCTGAACCAGCGGCGGCTCGCCGATGAGCTGACCCTGTGCGGCCGTGGCCGGGCCAAGGCCCGCGCACAGGAGACCAAGCGCGAGGAGACTCGGATTATTGAAGCCGGAGGTCATGACTTGCCTGCGTAGTAATCGCGTTTCCGCTGCTGAAGAATCCTGCGCTCCTGCGCGCCCGACAGGTATACCAGGGCGTTGCCGACGATTAGGAATGTCACCAGTCCGACGATCACGATCAGGGGCCTGTAGCCGCGTGCCAGCTGGATCAGGCTTGCGATGATGATGGCTCCGGTGACCATGAGGTAGCGGGTTCGAGCGCTGAAGCCCATCGACTATACCGCGTGCATCGACTGGCGGCGGTCCGCGGCCTCAGTCAATGCCTGTTGAACGAGCCGGCCCATCTGCCGTGTCGTCGCGACCTGCTGACCAGGCTCGCCTGAACGTACGAGGTCGGCGGTCCTGTGTCCTTCCGCAAGCACCTTGTCCACGGCCGCCTCGATCGCCGAGGCTTCGGCTTCGAGCTTCGCAGAGTGACGCAGGACCATGGCAGCGGTCAGGATGGCTCCGAGTGGATTGGCCTTGCCGGTGCCTGCGATATCGGGCGCTGACCCGTGCACCGGCTCATAAAGATTGACCTTCCCGCCGATGGTGGCCGATGGGAGCATACCGAGCGAGCCGGTGATGACGGCGGCTTCATCAGACAATATGTCACCGAAGAGGTTTTCTGTGAGTACCACGTCAAAGTTCCTGGGAGTGTTCATCAGGTGCATCGCCATGGAATCGACCAGCTGGTGTTCGAGGGTCACCTGCGGGTATTCCCTGGCGACGTCGGTGACCGCGGCGCGCCAGAGTTGTGAGACCTCGAGCACATTCGCCTTATCGACGCTTGTGACCTTGGCGCGGCGCTTTGCTGCGAGCTCAAACGCGACACGCGCCACACGCACCACCTCGTCGCGGGTGTAGCGCATGGTGTTGATGGCCTCGCCGCCGCCGTTGGCATCGGTCGCCTTGTTCCACCAGCGTGGTGCGCCGAAGTAGAGGCCGCCCAGCAGCTCCCGCACGAAGAGGATGTTGGCTTCGCGTGTGACCTCGGGTCGCAGGGGAGAGTTGGCGGCGAGTGCGGCGTAAGCGATGGATGGGCGAAGGTTGGCGAAGCCTCCGAGCGCCTGGCGGATCTGCAGCAGTCCGGCCTCAGGCCGGCTCTCTGGCGGCAGCGCGGCAAAGTTGTTATCACCGACCGCACCCAGCAAGACGGCGTCTGAATCCAGTGCTGCGTCGAGCGTTGCAGGGGGCAGGGGCGTGCCCGCAGCCGTGATGGCTACGCCGCCGATGAGCGCGGGCGCGAAGGTGAACTGATGTCCGCCCAGCTCTGCGACCGTGCGCAGGATGTCGGTTGCCTCCTGTGTCACCTCGGGGCCGATCCCGTCGCCGGCCAGCACTGCAATCTTCAACTTCATTCGGTTTACCTTCTTGCTTTTAAGACGTCTTCCGAAGCGTCATCAAGTCGTCGTTTGAAAACGTAAAAGGAGGCTCGCACGCCGCGGCTTAAACGGTCATCGTGCTGTGATCTTCCTTCAGGAGGCCAATGAGGTCCTGGTCGTAGATCGACTTCTTCCGGTCTGCAAGGGCGGTGAAGCGCTCGTACACGATGTCGAGCTCGGCGCGCGAGAGCGGATGTCCAAGCTCCTTGAGTCTTTGTTCAAGCAGCCTGCGTCCGCTGTGTTTGCCGAGCACCAGGTTGGTTGCCTGAACGCCGACACTTTCAGGCGTCATGATCTCGTACGTAAGGGGATTTGCGAGCATGCCGTGCTGGTGAATGCCGCTCTCGTGGGCGAAGGCGTTTGCACCCACGACAGCCTTGTTGGGAGAGCAGCCGAAGCTGATCAGTTCGCCCAGCAGCCGGCTGGTGGGGTAGAGCTCCGTCATCCTGATGTGATTGCGCCAGGGGAACTTGTCGCGGCGTGTGGCAAGGGCTGCCGCGATCTCTTCAAGCGCCGCGTTGCCGGCGCGCTCGCCGATGCCATTGATCGTGCACTCCACCTGGCGTGCTCCGCCCTCTACGCCGGCGAGCGAGTTCGCGACGGCCATGCCGAGATCGTTGTGGCAGTGAGTGGAGAAGATGACCTTGTCGGCGCCCGGGATCTCGCGCTGCATGCGCTCGAACAATCCCCTGTACTCATCGGGCGTGGTGTAGCCGACGGTGTCGGGCAGGTTGATGGTCGTCGCCCCGGCGGCTACGGCGACCTTCACCATCTCGACCAGGAAGTCGGGGTCGGACCGGGTTGCGTCTTCAGCGGAGAACTCCACGTTATCGGTGTAGCCGAGTGCGAGGCGTACCGACTCCCCGGTCTGCTCGAGCGCCTGCGCGCGGGTGATCCTCAGCTTCGCTTCAAGGTGCAGATCAGAGCTTGCCAGGAAGACGTGAATGCGGTTCAGCGGCGCTGGTTCGATTGCCCTTGCGGCGGCCTCGATATCTTCGCGCTTGCACCTTGCGAGCGACGTGATGCGCGGCCCCCGAACCTCGCGCGCGATGGCGCGAATGGATTCCAGGTCACCGTCTGAAGCGATCGCGAAGCCTGCCTCGAGCACGTCCACGCCGAGCGCCGCGAGCTGGTGCGCCATGCGCAGCTTTTCCCCCGCATGCATGGTGCAGCCGGGGCTCTGTTCGCCGTCGCGGAGTGTGGTGTCAAAGAAGACGATGTGGTCGTTGAGACTCATAAAGCGAGAAATCCTCCAACCCTTCTCAGCATAATGTACGCTTATGACGAGCGGCGTCAATATCAGCAGAACTAATCCTGTCATTGTTCTAGCCGCGGGCGTACCGAGCTGCTGATAGGCCCACTGGAGCTGCAAGGCACATCAGTCAGTGTAGTCAAAAAAAGTCGTTCCAGGACGTGAACCAGGCAAGCCTTACGATGGATCTATTCCAGCTTGAAACCTTTCTCGCCGTTGCCGAAGAGCGCAGCTTTTCCCGCGCCGCCGCTCGCCTGCACCGCACCCAGCCAGCGGTCTCACAGGCTGTCGCAAAGCTTGAAGCAGAGCTGGGCGAGGTACTGTTCGAGCGCTCGTCGCGCGACGGCTCGCTGACCGATGCGGGCGAGGTGCTGCGCGATTATGCATTGAAGCTGCTGAACCTGCGCAGCGAGGCAGCGGGTGCGCTTTCCGAGCTGCGTGAGCTGCACCGCGGGCGGCTGAACCTGGCAGCCAACGAATATACCTGCCTGTACCTGCTGCCGCTGCTGAACGAGTACCGGCGCCAGAACCCTCACATCAAGGTGGCGGTGCAGCGTGCGCTCGCAAGCCGCATCCCGGACGAGGTGTTGATCCATTCGGTCGAGATGGGTGTGCTCTCTTTCAAGCCGGATGATCCGCAGGTTCAATCGGTCGTGGTGTATCGCGACGAGCTCTCGCTGATCGTCAATCCCAGGCACGCTCTTGCGCGTGCGGGAGAGGTTTCGATTCGCCAGCTTGGCAGCCAGACCTTTATCGCGCACAACATTCCTTCGCCGCAGCGCCAGAAGGTGATCCAGGCGTTCCGCCGGCATAAGACGACATTGAACATGTCGGTCGAGCTTCCGTCGCTCGATGCGATCAAGCGATTTGTCCAGATGGGCAACGGGGTTGCGCTGGTGCCTGGGTTGACGGTCGAAAGCGAGATCGCGGCGGGGACGCTTGTCCGGGTGCGCATCAAGGAGCTGCAGATCGAGCGCAAGCTGCGCCTGGTTTACCGCAGGCAGGCGAGCCTTTCGCACGCTGCGCTCGCCTTTTTGAAGGTGGTGGAGGCGTATGCCGCGAGCCACGGTGATCCGTATACGTTTGAGCGTTCCTAGGCGTTGCGGGGGGCGCGCAAGCTGGGTGACGACCTTGACGAGCTCAGAGAGGACGACCATGCCGAGAGCCGCGATCGCCAGGATAGGGCGAGAGTGCGCCGGGTGCATTGAGCCGCGGGGGGGGGGAAATCGACTTCTGGGTTGGGGTCGTTGGTGGCGGTGGGCAGAATCGAACTGCCGACCTACGGGTTATGAGTCCGTCGCTCTAACCA
>CAXTUS010000157.1:0-6427 GCA_964247475.1 uncultured Acidobacteriaceae bacterium
TACCCCGCCGACGGCGCCGCCCGCCGCCCCGCCGACGTCGCCGCCTACGTTCCCGCAGTAGGCGCGCCAGCGTGGCAGGCGTTCTGACATACTGCTTGCGTGTCGCGTTCCCCCATCCCGGCGCTCTGCCAGGCAGCGCTGCTCCTGGTTGCGGGCCTCGCCGCCTGCTGCCTGCTTGAAGCCCGTGCACAGCAGACTCCGCCAGCAGCCCAGGCTCCGCTGAATATCCCGGTCGGCAGCGGTCCGGCGCGCCCCGGTGACCCCCCAGAACCCATTCACACCCTCCACGTCTACACCAACCTCCTGCAGATCCCGGTGCTTGTGCTGAAGCCGACGCGCGAGCCCGCGAAGCCGGTCGCAGACTCGCGCTTTCGCGTCAGCATCGACTCGGGCCCGCGCTTCAGGCCTGCGCACGTTCGGCGCGAAGGCGACGACCCGATCGCGCTCGGCATCCTGATCGACGCGACCCGCCCGGCGCCTGATCTCTTCTCTTCTTTGGCTGGCGCGCTCGAAGCGCTCGCAGCCGGCCCGCTCAGCCCGCGCGATCACGTCACGCTGTACGTGATGGACTGCCACACCTTTCGCGAGACCCCGGTCCGCGCGGCCACCGCCGACGGCCTGCGAGCCGATGTGGCCAGCACCCTCAACACCGCGCTTGACTCGCTCAAAGACACGGCCCCGGGCGCCGCCTGCACGCCGCCCGTGCCGCTCTGGGATGCGATGCTCCACGTTACCCAGCAGCTCTACCGGCAGCGCGGATGGCGCGTCATGATGGCCATCACCGCCGGCGAGGATCAAAAGAGCAGGGCAGGCTGGCGGCGCGTAAAAGATGCCACCCAGGTCGGGTCGGTCGCTGTCTTCGGTCTGTGGACCGGGCACCCGCGCGCGAAAGGGCCGATCGTGATGGGCAAAGAAGGAGCCACCTTTGCCGAGCCACCCTTCCCTCTCATCTGCGAGATGAGCGGAGGCACCGAGATCGAGGTAAACCCGCGCAAGCTGAGGAACCAGATCGGCGGCTTTACCGACCTCATCCGCAACCGCTACATCCTCGAGTACCCTCGCGGCGACCGCGACAGGCCGGGCGTGCACAGCATCGATGTTTCGATCGACAAGGGCGACTTCTACATCCGTCCCGCGGGGATCGAGGTCCCGCTCGCGGACCCGAAGATCCTGGCCGATCCGCTTACCCTGCCCTCGCACCTCGAAGGCGCGCCCACCGGGCCCAGGCACGCGCTGCAGAAGCCGGACTAGCCCAGCGTCCGAACCAGCGTCCGAATCAGCGTCCGGCCCGGCCTCCAAGCCAGCGTTCGGCCCGGCGCCAACCGGGTAGAATCGGGGGATGGTTCAAAGTCAGGAAAAGCTGAAGGGGCTCACCTTCCAGCAACTGCTCTTCCGTCTGCAGATGTTCTGGGCCGAGCGCGGCTGCGTGCTGCAGCAGCCCTACGATGTCGAGGTTGGCGCGGGCACCATGTCGCCCGACACCTTTCTGCGCGTTCTGGGGCCGAAGCCCGTGCGCATCGCCTACGCGCAGCCCTCGCGCCGCCCTGCCGATGGTCGCTACGGGGAGAACCCCAACCGCCTCTTCCGTCATACGCAGTTCCAGGTGGTGCTGAAGCCGCCACCGGTCAACATCCAGGAGCTCTACCTTGAGTCGCTCGTGGCCATCGGCATCGACCTGCGCGAGCACGACATCAAGTTCGAAGAGGATAACTGGGAGTGGCCCGTTGGCGGCGCGTGGGGGGTCGGCTGGCAGGTGATGCTCGACGGCCTCGAGATCACGCAGTTCACCTACTTCCAGCAGTGCGGCGGGCTTGAACTTGACCCGATCTGCGGCGAGATCACCTACGGGCTCGAGCGCATCGCCGGCTTCCTGCAGGATGTCGACTCGATCTACGACATCGTCTGGGCGGTCGAACCCCCGGTAGCGGGAGAAGCCTCAGGCAAGGCGACGACGTACGGCGAGATCCGCCTGGCTGAAGAGGAACAGTTCTCCGCCTATGGCTTCGACTACGCCGACGTCGCCTCGCTGTGGAAGCATCTTGAGCTCTACGAGGCCGAGTGCCTTGGCTTGTTGAAGCAGGCGGAGGGACTTGAAGAGCTGGAGCCTTTGGCGCTGAAGCGCTTCCCGGTGCTGGGGGCCTATGAGCTCGCGCTGAAGTGCTCGCAGCTCTTCAACCTGCTCGACGCGCGCGGCGCGATCTCGGTGACGGAACGGGTTGGTGTCATGGCGCGGATTCGCAACCTGGTGGTCGGCGTGGCGAAGGTCTATGCACGTCAGCAGGCTGCCGTCGCCGCTTAGCCGGGAGCGAGCAGGCAACAGGATAGGAAGAGGATCATGGCTGACTTTTTGTTTGAGATTGGGTTGGAAGAAGTGCCCGCGCGCATGCTCGCACGTGCCGGGCAGGACCTGCTGCGCGGGGTCGTCGAACTCCTCACCGAGGAGCGGCTGATCGCGAACGCCGAGTTCAAGCTCGAGCAGTTCGGCGACGCGCCCGTGAAGCACCGTTACCTGAACCCGGAGCTCGATGCGGCCCTCGATGGGGGCTGGGTGGTCAGGACGTACTCGACCCCACGGCGTCTTGCGATCCACGTCAAGGGCGTCGCTGTGCGCCAGGCCGACCTCGAAGTGGAGGTGATGGGACCATCGGCGAAGATCGCCTTCAACGAAGGTATCCCGGGCCCTGCTGCCATCGCCTTTGCGAAGAAGAGCGGCGTGCCGGTGGAGTCGCTTACCGTCTCCGAGACCGCCAAAGGCCCGTACGTCCGGGCAAAGCAGCTGAAGCCCGGGCGCTCCGCCGCGGAGGTCCTGGTCGAGGGCATGCCGAAGGTGCTCGCCGGCATCTACTGGGCCAAGAACATGTACTGGCGCGCGGGCAAGCCGGAGCGCTTCGTACGGCCTGTCCGCTGGCTGGTGGCGCTGCTCGACGACGAGGTGGTGCCTGTCTCGTTCGGCGGCTACACGGCGGGGCGCGAGACCTTTGGGCATCGCGTGCTTTACGGTGCCGAGCCCATCACCATCAGCTCGCCCGCGGCTTACGTGGACCAGCTCGCCGCGGCTTCGGTGATGGCTGATGTCGAGCTGCGCCGGCACACTATCCGCAAGGCGCTCGACCATGTCTGCAGGACGATCCCGGATACACGCTGGCGCGAGGATCACGCCCTGGTCGACAAGATGACGCACATGACCGAGTGGCCATCGGTGATCGCCGGCGCCTTCGAGCCCGGATACCTGGCGCTGCCTGAGGAAGTGCTGGTCACTGTCATGCGCGACCACCAGAACTACTTCGCGGTCGAGAGCTCTAAGCCCGGCCAAGGAGTAGCCGCTCCCCCTGCCGCACCTGACACTGCGGGTCCGGGGAACAAACTGGCTCCGCACTTCCTTGCCGTCCTCAACACGGTCGCCGATGAAGCCGGGCAGGCCGTCATCCGCCACGGCAACGAACGCGTTCTGCGCGCACGCTTCAACGACGCGCGCTTCTTCTGGGAGTTTGACCAGCGCATCCCGCTTGAAGACCGCGTGACGCTACTCGCAAACGTCACCTTCCAGAAGGATCTCGGCAGCTACGCGCTCAAGTCCGAGCGCATCGCAGGGGTCGCGAAGGCGCTCTCCGGCCTGGTCGTCGAACGAGGGATGACGATCGACGAAGCCGCCCTCTCGACTGCTGCGCGGCTCGCGAAGACCGACCTCACGACCGAGCTCGTCAAGGAGTTCACCGAGCTGCAGGGCGAGGTTGGCGGGCTGTATGCACGTGCCCAGAGCGTCCCCGAAGCCGCTGCCGCTGCGATCTACGACCACTACCGACCAACGTCGATGGAGGACCGCATTCCGCACACCATCGAAGGCCAGGTGCTCGCCATCGCGGACAAAGCCGACACCATCGCCGGCATGTTCTCGCTTGGCATGGAGCCGACAGGATCGAAAGACCCGTTTGCGCTGCGACGTGCGGCGAATGGTATTGTCAAGATCCTCGCCGAGGGCAGCCTGCCGCTTACGCTCGCCGACGTCATCAGCGCTTCCGGTGCCCGTGAAGAAGTGGCCGCCAAGATGCAGGGCTTCTTCGCCGAGCGTGTGGAGTTCTACCTGCGTGAGGCGAAGGCGCAGGCTTACGACGTCGTGAAAGCGGTGCTCGCGATCGGTTCAAACGACGTGCGCGATGCCGTCGCCCGCGCCGAGGCGGTCACGGCGGTGCGCGGCAGCGAGGACTTCCGTGCTGTCTCTGCCGCGTTCAAGCGGATGAAAAACATCCTCGCACAGGCTGGGGAAAAAGGATTCGAGATAGCAACGACGGGGATTGGCTTTAGCGCCAACTACGAGATGGAGTTTTGGGCCGCTGTGCAGACATCCGGGGCAAAGTTCAGGCAAGATTTCGACGCAAAGCGTTACGAACAAGCGCTATCGAAGCTAGCGAAGCTTCGTGTTCCGATCGACAACTATTTCGCTGACACGATGATCACGGTGGACGATGCGTCACTTCGTGCTAACAGGCTCGGTATGCTGCAGTACTTGAAGGACTCTTTTTCACTGATAGCGGATTATTCAGAGATTGTTGTTGCAGGTTCGTGAGAGGCAAAGGCAACGGCAACCACGCCCTCATTGCGGGCGGCGACCACTTCGTGGGGTGGGAGCGCTGGCGCCCGTAATCAGCTAAGCTCACCGCAACATCTATCCGCGCGCGAGCGCTCCCACCCCACGAAGTGGCGCCCGTCCGGCGTCAGGACGCGGTCGCCGTTGCCTCTGCGCCTTATCATCCCGCCCCAGCATCCAATGGGACGCAGTACCCCCGGAGGATCTCGCTTGTCCAGCGCATTATTGAAACCCTTGAAAGTCGGCGCACTCGAGCTGCCAAACCGCGTCATCATGGCGCCTCTCACCAGGCTCCGCGGCACCCCTGATCACCTGCCAACCCCCATCATGGCCGAGTACTACCGGCAACGCGCAAGCGCAGGCCTCATCATCTCTGAAGGCACGCCGGTGTCGCCGATGGGCGTCGGCTACGCGCAGGTTCCGGGCATCTGGTCCAAAGAGCAGACCGAGCTGTGGAAGCCGGTAACGGCGGCCGTGCGCGAGGCCGGCGGACGCATCTTCGCGCAGATCTGGCACGTCGGCCGGGTGAGCGATCCTTCCTTCCTGAGCGGCAAGCAGCCCATCGCACCGAGTGCCGTCGCCGCGCCGGGTACGGTCACGCTGATCCGCCCCAAGAAAGAATTTGAAGTGCCGCGGGCTCTATCCCTCGAAGAGATCAAGCACGTCATCGAAGAGTTCCACCAGGGCGCGTTGAACGCGAAGGAAGCAGGCTTCGACGGCGTCGAGATTCATGGCGCGAACGGCTACCTGCTGGACCAGTTCCTGCACTCCGCCTCGAACCTGCGGGAAGACGAGTACGGGGGACCGATCGAGAACCGTGCGCGCCTGCACCTCGAGGTTGCGGACGCGGCGATTGCGGCCTTCGGCGCAGGTCGCGTCGGCATGCACCTGGCGCCGCGCGGCGACGTGATGGGCATGGGCGACGAAAGCCCGCGCGAGATCTTCGGCTATGTGGCGAAGAAGCTCGGCGAGAAGGGTCTCGCGTTCCTGATGGCTCGCGAGTTCTTCGGCGAAGATCGTCTCGGACCCGAGCTCAAGCAGGCCTTCGGCGGCGTCTACATCGCAAACGAAAAGTACACGCAGGCACAGGCCGAGCATGTGATCGAGACCGGTGAAGCGGATGCGGTCGGCTTCGGGAAGTTGTTCATCGCGAACCCCGACCTGCCTGTCCGATTCGCGAAGGGTGCAACGCTTAACGAGCCCATCGTCGAGACCTTCTACACGCACGATCCCGAAGGCTACACCGACTACCCGGCGTTGCGCGCTTAGCCGGTTGGCGGGCTCTAGGAGAGGCGTTCATCCCTGCAGCCCGCAACCGCTAACGTCGTCGTGACTGCTCTCTTTGCAGCTCGCGGTAGGCGTCAGACTTTGAGATCCCGCGCTCGCGTGCCACCCGCTTCAACGCATCTTTTTCAGCGATGCCTTCGAGCTTCACGACGGCTTCGACCGCTGCCAGGATGCTGCTGTTCTGAGGCGTCTGCTCCGCTGCCGACAGGGTAAACAGCAGCACGATCTCGCCGCGGACCAGGGCGCGTGCCGCCAGCGTCGCGTGCACTTCAGCGACGCTGCCGCGCAGGAACTCTTCATGCAGCTTGGTCACCTCCCGCGCTACCACCACGTGCTGGCCGGGGCCGAAGATCGCCTGCAACTCGTTCAGCGTTTCAAGGATGCGGTGCGGGGTCTCGTAGAAGATGTGCGTGTCTGGCCCGCGCCTGAGCGCTTCGAGCTCGGTTCGCCTCTGGCCTGACTTCGAAGCGAGGAAGCCATGGAAGGTAAACGTCTCGGTGCCCAGACCGCTTGCGATCAGTGCGGAAAGCGCGGCGTTTGCGCCCGGTATGGGAT
>CAXTUS010000158.1:0-6347 GCA_964247475.1 uncultured Acidobacteriaceae bacterium
CCCACATGGTCGCGCGCATGCAGCCTTTGCGCTCGTTCCAGGTGGTGTATGCAGTCATGATCCTGCTGCTGGGTGTGCAGCTGGGCCAGCGCCTGCTGAAGGCTGAGCCCATGCGCTGGGGCCTGGCGTTGGCGGCTCTTGCCGGACCGATGTTCTGGGCTCAGCGAGAGACCTTCCCCCACTCCGCGCATCTTGAGCTGCCCTGGCAGCAGCCGCTAAACGCATGGGTGCAGGCATTTGCATGGGCGCGCGAACATACGCCGGCCGATGCCATCTTCGCGCTGAACCCACACTACGTGATGGAAGGCTCGAACGAAGATGCGCAGTGCTTTCGTGCGGTGTCTGAGCGCAGCGCGCTGCCGGATTATTCAAAGGATGGCGGCGAAACGGCGATCACCCCGGATCTGACCGCGGCATGGGTCGAGGGCCAGGCAGCGCAAGGCGACCTGGAGCGGGAAAGCGACGCCGAGCGCCAAAGGAAGCTTGAGGCCGTAGGCGCCAGCTGGATGGTGCTCGAGAGCAGCAGCACGACCGGCTTTGCCTGCCCCTACCGAAATGACGCAGTAAAGGTATGCCGGCTGCCGGCGCTGCGCATCGCCAACCGGCAGTCCCCTGCAACGGGTAGCCCAGGCGAAACCCAGCGAAGCGGTGTCGATTGATCCGCTAGCTCCCGATGGTGGGCTTCGACGGTGCGACCGGCGCGGCTGCGGGCGCCGCGGCCGGAGCGGTCCCCCGGGTGAAGATCAGGGTCTCCTGGTCATGGCCTTCGAGCTTGCCGTAGAAGTCTTTCAGCTCCTGGTAGTCGGTGGCCGGGAAGAGCGGTGCGCCCAGCGTCACGTTGCGGAAGCTGGTAACGGTGTTCGCGGTGCGCCGGGTGAAGCTGTCGAACGCGGCCGCCTGCTGGAACATGGCTTTAGCCGGCTGGGGCACAGACTCAACCTCGATGCCGGACGGCAGCTTGAAGCGCACCGCGTCGCGCGTCAGGCTGGAGTAGTGCATATCGATCACGCTCTCACGCCTGGCGGAGGCAAAGACGGGTTTGCTGTTGGCCTCGAACAGATCGGCCGGCACCAGCAGGCGTTTGCCGGTGGAGGACGCGACCGGCCCCTTCACCTCGAAGAGCACCTTCAGCGGCTTGGTGTAGTCGGCCAGGTTCTGCACGTCGGTCACGCGCACCTCCATCCCGCCGGGCAGCATGCGTTCGAGCTGGGTGCGCAGGTCGCCGTTCAGGCTGGTGTCGTCACCGCGCAGACCCTCCTGGCGCCAGCGCAGGGCCGGATCGCCGTTGAAGGTGAGGGTGACGGGGCCGGTGGCCTCGCCATGTTCGTCGAGCGCCAGATCAGCGATGCGCTCAACCGTCGAGTAGTGATAGCTCTCACTTGGCGTCGTGAACAGCGCCGTACCGCCCTCCACCTGGCGGATGCCGCCGGCGACCGTGTGCTTCCAGGCCAGGTGACCGGGCTCGGCGAAGCGCTGGCCCGGATCGTAGAAGACCTCCTTGCCATCGATGGACAGGATGGCGATGTCATCATCGAGCTGGCGCAGGCTCAGGTACATGGGGACGAAGAAGCGCTGGTCGCGATCAGCGACCTTGGCCAGGTAGGCTTTGAGCCCGGCGGCGCGCGCCATCGCCACGTAGGTCTGAGCCAGCTGATCGCTTGAGCCCCGCTTGCGGGTGACGATATCGCCACTGTTCGTGACATCCTTCAGCCCCTCGGCCTTTTCTTCGCGGGTGCTGCGCTCGCGGGTGAAGTCGGTGTTCTCAAACGTCATCAGCGCGGCATACAGCTTCTGTGCCTTGACGGCTTCGGAGTCGCCCGGGACGATGGTCTTCGCGACGAAGTCCTTCACCGCGTTGTTTGGACCGATGAAGTGTTCGCGGGTCTTCGACCAGCTCTTCCCTTCGGACTTCCAGAACTCGCCGCTGCTGCGATAGGCGGTGTAGTAGAAGAGGACGCGGTAGCTGATGCTCGCCATTGGCGGCATGTAGTCTTCATGGGGCATGGGTGCAATGTCATGCACGTCGAGGTCAATCTGCAGCTTGCCGCTGGTCAGGTGAATTGTCTTCAACTCGGTGCCATTCGGCAGGATCGGCGCCCAGGCTACCTGGCCCGAGACCAGGTCGCCTTTCTCGTTGACGAGGTCACGGTCGGTCGGCTTCCACTGGTAGTGGCCCCTGCGCATGAACAGGTCGGACTGGATGTACCAGTCGGGCGACTGGAAGTACATGTCGTCGTAGCGAATCTTGTAACGGTATTCAAGGATGCTGCCGACCTCGACCGAGGGCAGGGTGAAGACCTTTTCCTTTTCCTTGAAGCCGCCCACCTTGGCGACCAGCTTCTCGTACGGCTTACCGGTGAAGGGGATGACGGAGCCGTCCGGATGGATGGTGCGTCCCGCGATCTCTTCGACGGTGTAGCCGCCCTGCCCGGTGACGTACGGCAGCTCTACATTGGCATAGTCTTTACCGCGCTCGTTCAGAACCTTCAGCCGCACGTAGTAGCTGTGCATGTGCATGGCATCGTCGGTCGTCTGCTCTTTAAAGAGGAAGAGGGCGGGAGCGTTTGCGACCTCGGGGATCGAGGTCATGGCAAGCTCGGCCGGGGTTGGCGCGGTCCATTGGTCGGCGTGAGCGGAGGGAGCAACGGTCAGCAGTGAAGCAGCAGCGAGGGCGAGGGCGGGTCGAAGATCGTTCATGGTTGTGGGTCCTTGGGAAAAGCTCTTGACGGCTCTTTGGTTCTTCTCCAGTTACTTCTTCTCTCTTACTTTTTCTTCAGCACGGCGCGATTCTGTTCGTCGTTGTGGATGACTTCAGCCAGATGCTGGACATCGGCGTAGCGTTCGGCAGGCAGGGTCACGTCGCGAACCGTGTAGGTGCGGGTGTAATGGAGCATGTTGCCGTCGACCTTCGTTGAGCTTTGATAGGCGGCAAAGCCAAGGTCGAGCGATACCGGCTCGGGCACTTCATCCGTGGTGTAGCCTTCGGGTAGCCGGATAGTAAAGTCATCCTTCTCCTGCATGGCCTGGTCGAGGTTGATCGGCACGGTGCGCGGCTTCCGGTCGGCGTAGAGCGTCTCCTCGCCGAGTACACGCGGACGCACCATCATGAGCGGCCCTACGTTGCGCGCGAAGCGGTCGGCCGAGAGCTCGAAGGTGGTGGTGAGGTCCTGGTTGAGCGCCTCGGCGTTTTCGGTCTTCACGCCGGCCACGTTGAAGCTGACGAAGTCGCGAGCGAGCGAACGGTCAAGCAGGCTTTGGCGTTCCTTCTGCTCGCCCTGGAGATAGATGGAGCGCTCGCGCTCTGACAGATCGCCGAAGCGCTTTTCGGTGATGGCGCCCTTGAGCGTGCCATCGGCGGCAAGCTCGAAGCTGGCGGAGCGGCTGAGCGTGTTCAGCTCCGGCCTAAGCACGGGGATCTGGACGATCTCGCTCTGCCTGCCCTCGACGATGACCGCGTAGCCACCCTGCAGGTTGTGCTCGAGCTGGCCGAAGGCTGTCTCCTCAGACGTCGGATCGACGATCAGGTAGCGGCGGCCGGACTTCACCTTGACCACGCTGCGCAGCTTTGGCGAGTCGTAGCCTTCGGGTATTTCGACCGCTGCGATCGCATGATTGCCGAGCACAGACGGCGCGGCAGGGTCAACGAAGCCGCGATGAGAATCGACCAGCACCAGCGTTGAGCGAATGCCGACGCTCTTGAGCATTGCCGACAGCAGCGTGGATTTGTCCTTGCAGTCGCCATAACCTACGCGCAGGATGTCCGCCGCGGGATGGGGCTGACGGCCACCGATACCCTGCTCGACCACGTAGTAGCGAATCTGCTTCTGCACGAACTCGGCGATGGCCTCGGTCTTCGCGTAGAAGTCCACCTTACCTGCGGTAAGTTGCGCAGCCTTCGTGGCGATCTCGGGCGTGGGCGTCATGCGGTCGCGTGCAAGCTGATCGTAGAAGTTGCCTACACCCTTCCATGTTCCGAGGTCGGCATCTGCTGCCGGCGCGAAGTGTACTGTCATCCTGCCTTCGAGGGCGCTCCTGTTCGGCGCCATGGGAACACGCTCCAGATCGATGCCGGGCGTACCGTTCGCCTCCCAGCGATACCTCTGGTGCTCAAGGTCGACCGCTTTTTGGTCCGGATGGTGCGCCCAGACGGTGACGTACTTGAAGTTGGCGGGAAGCTCGAGCGTGAAGCTTTGCTTCAGGTGCGGCAGATTGTCCTCAAAGAACCAGGTTGCCTCGTGATCGTAGGCCGCCAGCCTCTGTTCGTACTCGTAGGCAACGATGCCGCCGGGGTCGCGGCCAGGCGGATTAGCCGCCTTGAAGCGTTCGTCTACGTAAAAGTTTCCCTCCCCCGGGAGCCCGACTTCCAGGAGTTCGTTGTCCTTCAGCGCGTACTCGTGGCCGTCCGGACCGATGCTCCAGACGTGCATGAAGTTGATCTTGCTGTCCTTGTCGAAGAAGACACGCACGACGCCTTCGTCGCGGCCGCCGGGCCGGAGAATTTTGACGACGTGCCGGATGCGCTGGACAGCGCGCCCGTCAGGAGCCACGCTCAGGGTGGTGTCGTCGAGCAGCACGACCGCGTCGGTACGGGGTGGATAGCTGCCGGACGGCGCGGAGGCTGCGGCATGAACCCAGTCGGGAACCGAGTCTTTCGCGTAGGCACGGGCGGAGCGACCTTGAATCAGAGATCCTGCCAACAAGAGTCCGGCCACCGCTGCGGCCGGACGGTTGCAACCAGAAGAGAACCCACAGAAGTGAAACATGTACCGCCTTCGTGCATATGGACGTCGTGGCAATGGGAAGGTGTTATGAGAACTATTTACCCACGGCCCGCGTATTTTTTTCGTAGGACGTTTATACGGAGGATGGCACAACAAAGCAACAGAATTTTTTGGAAGAACCGGCGGCGGTCGCTAAGTGCAGCGAAATTAGTCGGAAGACACGCGGGAATGATCTGCGAAGAGCTCTACGGAACCCGCAGCGGACGTGTTCCATCGACTGGAAAGAGACCCGTCGGCGAGTCTTCCGTTTCAACCTGAGGGCGGAACAGGTAGCGCACGAAGAAGCCGCCGGTGACCGTGTTGTAGTTGTTGGTGTTGTTGGCGGAGAGAAAGCCGCCGGCGAACCAGTGATCGGCGATCTTGTACGCGCCCTCCACATTTACGTTGTAGTTGCCGCCGGTGCTCGAGTTGACCGGGTAGACGCCGCAGGTACGCGCCGCGAACTGTGCGGTGGTGCAGTTGAGCGCGGTTTGAAACCCGGTCTCGACCGCGCGGTCGAGCGGGAAGTAGAGCTGCGAGTCTTCCTGGAAGCTCTGTACCCCCACGGCTCCCGCGATGGTGTAGTGGAAGTTGTTGCCGGAATGGCCCGCGAAGGTAATCGGCACGGAGGCGAGCACATAGGCCTGCGGGCTGAAGTAGCCTCCGAGCCCGTAGGATAGCGGACGTTCATTCTGCGCGTAGTGCATGCCGAAGAGCGAGACGCCGACGTTCAGCTTGCCGTAGCCGGGGAAGGTGTGGGCAAGGAAGTAGGCGCCCATCGAGCCTTCGAACTTGGTGTTGTCGAGAGTGTGATGGCCATTCAGCCGGCCGCCATCTCCCGAGATGTAGAAGCCTGCGCGCTCGTCGCCAAAGTCGAAGCGCACGCCGCCGCCGGTGTTGATGACGCCGCCCCAGATATTGCCGCCGTAAACGGCGGTCGCTGAGCCCGGGTCGCGCAGCCCGGCGTAGGAGAGCTGCGTCTCGTTGACGGAGTCGCGGTTGAAGAACAGGGTGAAGTGATTGTTTGGCTTGAAGAGGGCGCGACCGGTGACGTTCTGGACCAGGAACTGGTAGGGCGTGTAGCCAAGCGCGAGGCCGAAGTTGCGGCCGGTCGCCTGCAGCTCTCCACCAATGCCGCTCGCGGACTGCTGCGTCGGGCTCGCTGCGGCCGTGGTCGTATTGAAGGTGCCAATCACCGGGCTGCCCGTGATGCCGGTGTAGCTGATGACATCGAGCGTGCCGGAGTTGAGGAAGATGGACCTGGGCACGACGGTGAAGCGGACGCTGTTGCCCGCAACGTAGGAGGCCTCGGCGGTGACCTCGAGATCGGTGAGGCGGTCGTAGCCGATCACGCCCGAACGGTAGCGTGCGCTGCCGGTGCCGCCCGCCCAGCCGCTGTAAGAGGCTTCAAGTGCGGCCAGGTCGCGTTCCGCCTGCTGACGTTCCGTGAGGGGCATGCTGGGCGCGAGCGTAGGACCGGTGTAGTAGTTGCCGCGCAGGGGTGGAAGGCTGCGGTCAGCCAGGTCCTGGGCGGGGGGCGCCGTGGGCAGCGCGTAAGCGGTAGCGGCGGGGGGGTAGGGCTGGTAG
>CAXTUS010000159.1:0-6347 GCA_964247475.1 uncultured Acidobacteriaceae bacterium
GGGGGGTTGTGGCCGGCGGGGGGGGGGGGGCCGGGGGGGGCGGTGCAGGCTTCGGCCGTTTCAATCCCACGCAGCCGCACGGCGCCGTCTTCTACCAGGGCGGCTTCCCTGCTCTGCAGGCCCAGGCATCGTCTGCCGCCGCGCTTTACGCGCTTGCGACGGGCACGCCGTTCGTCACCGAACAGCCATCGCTCGGATCGAATCAGAATCGCTTTGGCGTCAGCTATACCGGCTCGCCCTTTATTCCCGGCGTGGTGAAGCCGAGCACCAGGCAGTTCGTCTTCTTCAACGTGACCGGCACGCGCAACATTACGCCCGAAAACTTCGTGGGCACCGTGCCTTCCTCGCTTGAACGCCGAGGTGACTTTTCGCAATCGGTGCAAACGCTGAGCGGCGTCCAAACCACGCCGACCCTGTTCGATCCCAACACGGGCCTGCTTACCCAGCCCTCCGCCGGACAAAGCTGCGCAGCCGTCGTCGCAGGCACCGCTGCCACCTGCGCGGGGCATATCGTCCCGGCCAGCGAGATCACCCCGCAAGCGCTTGCTTTGCTCAACTTCTACCCGCTGCCGAACGTCGCAGGCGTGACAACCAACAACTATCAAACCATTACCACGCAGGGGAACAACTCGCTGCTCGGCTCGGCTCGCTTTGTCCGCAACTTTGGCGCACAGCCGCTGTTTGGAGGCGGAGGCAGGCGCACGCAGCAGCAGAATGGGCCGAAGACGCTGCGCCAGAATCTGAACAGCAGCTTCAGCTTTTCGCATACAGCATCCGACCAGCGCAACATCATCCCGATCCTCGGCGGTAAAACGTCCAGCGACGGTTACAATCTCGGCGCCGGCTACACCGTCGGCTATGGACGCATCACCAACAACGCGTCGCTGACCTGGAACCGCTCCCACGCTTCGACCGTCAACTTCTTCACGAACACGGCCAACGATCCTGCGACCGCGGCCGGCATCCTGATCCCTTCGCGGACTTCGGCGCTTGCGAATGCGGGCTTCTACAACGGCGTCCCGAACATCTCGCTTACCAACTTCACCTCCCTGTCCGAGACCACGCCGCGCGACTCCATCAACCAGACGATCTCCTTCGGCGACTTTGTTGCGTACTCGCACAAGAAGCACAACATGCGCTTCGGCCTCGATCTCCGCAGGGTCCATGCGGACCAGGTCGGAGGCAACAACGTCGTCGGGACCTTCGCTTTTTCGGGTATTGTGACGAGCGCGCCGACCTCGGCAAGCGCGGCCACGAACAACTCCGGATCCTCGCTCGCCGACTTCCTGCTGGGACAGCCGCAGCAGACCAGGATCCAGGCCGGCCTTCAGAAGACCTACCTGCGTGCCAATGTCTTTGACGCCTATGCCCAGGATGACTTCCGTCTCGCCCCGGGGCTCACCCTCAACTACGGCCTGCGCTACGAGTACTTTTCGCCCTATGTGGAGAAGAACAACCGCCTGGTCAACCTCGATCATAACGCCGACTTCACGGTCGTCGACCCGGTGATCGCCGATGCCACGGGCACCTTCAACGGCAAGTATCCGCGCTCGCTCGTCAATCCGGATCGCAACATGTTCTCACCGCGCTTCGGCTTCGCCTGGCGGCCGAAGTGGGTGAAGGAGACGGTCGTCCGCGGAGGCTATGGCATTAACTTCAACACCGGGCAGTTTGCCAGCTTCGCCCAGTCACTGGCCTTTCAGCCTCCATTCGCCATCACCCAGAACAACACGCTTGCAACGACAGGTAACCAGACCGGTTGCAATATAACGACGCCTGGCGCGCCCACCAACATGACGCTTGCGAACGGCTTCGGCTGCTCGACCAAAGCGGTTACAAATACCTACGCGGTCGATAAGAACTACCGGCTCGGCCACGTCCAGGTCTTCAACCTTGACGTTCAGCGGAGCTTCCCGCTCGGCATCGTCGTCAACGTCGGGTACAACGGCTCAAAGGGCGGCAACCTCGACATCGTCACCGCGCCGAATTCCACGCAGTCATCTGTCATCTCACCCGATGCGCAGGCCTTTACCTATGAGACCTCGCTGGGCGAATCGCGCCTCAACCAGCTGACGATCTCCGCACGCAAGCGCCTGCAGAAGGGAATCTCGCTGCAGGTGCTCTACCAGTATGGCCATGCGATCGACAACGCGTCGTCCATAGGGGGAGGTTCAGTTTCAGAGGTGCAGAACAGCCAGCGGCTGGATCTCGAAGAGGGTAATTCGAGCTTCGACGTGCGCCACCAGCTGTCGGGAAACTACGTCCTCGAGCTGCCGTTCGGACCGAATCGCGAGTTCCTTGCAGGTGGCGGCAAGCTTTCAAAGGCACTCGACGGCTTCAGCATCAGCGGCAACTTCAGCTTCGCCACGGGCTCCTACTTCACGCCGCAGTATCAGAACTCCTCTGCGCAGCTTGCCGCCGGGGGCACCTACACGCTGCGCCCCGATCGCGTATTCACGCAGCCGATCAAGGGTGCTCAACGCATCGGCCAGTGGTTCAACCCGGCCGCCTTTGCCGCGCCCGCAACCGGGGCCTTCGGGACGGCCTCGCGTAACTCGATCGAAGGTCCCGGTACGATCTCCGCCAACCTGAGCCTGAGCCGCACCGTGCAGCTTGGCAGCACGCGGTCGTTTGAAGCCAGGCTTGCAGCAACCAATGCGTTCAACACGGTGCAGTACAGCGGCATCGATACCACACTGAACTCGGCCACGTTTGGCCAGGTGAATGCGACTGCGGGCCAGCGGACGGTTACGCTGCTGGGCCGTTACAGGTTTTAAAAACAGTGGCAGTTTACGGCTTCTATGCTGTTTGTTTTGAAAGACGTTTCATGACGATGCGAAGACCCTTAGCGATGCTGGCAGCTGTTGCGATGCTCGGCGCTCATATGCTCGCGTTTGCCCAGACCTCGCAGCCTGCGCCGGCACCAACGTCAACATCGTCATCAACATCGTCATTACCCTCGACATCGAAATCAACATCAACATCATCGTTACCTACGGCAACCGCAAGCCCCGCTCAGCAGAAGACCTTTACCCTCCGCCTCAACACCGACATCGTTCTCACCAATGTCGTTGTGCGCGACAAGAAGACCGGGGCCGTCGTTCGTAATCTGAAAGCTTCAGACTTCACCGTGCTTGAAAACGGCAAGCCGCAGCAGGTCCGCAGCTTCGACTTCCAGACCGTCGACGACGCTGCACGGCTCGCAGAGAAGAACACAATCTCGGGCAAGGCCACGATCGCCGATATTCTGAACCGAGACCAGGCTGCCTCGCCAGAGGCTTTGCGTGGACACCGCCTGATGGTCTTCTTCTTCGATCTCAGCTCCATGCAGCCCGAGGACATTGACCGAGCGGTCGAGAGCGCACAGAAATTTGTCAATGAAAAGATGCAGCCGGCAGACCTGGTCTCGCTCGTCTCGCTCGACACCGGCCTTTCCATGGACCAGGACTTTACCGCTGACAAGACAGCCCTGCTCCACGGCCTTGCCAGGTACAACGGGACCGAAGGCCAGGGGTTAGCGGCCGGTGGGACGACGGGCACGACCGCGGGCACGGCTGACGATGCCTCGAGCTTTACCGCCGATGACAGCGAGTACGCTGCGCTCAACACTGACCGCGAGCTTTATGCCATCCAGCAGATTGCGCGCTCGCTCGAACGCGTTGACTCGAAGAAAAGCATGCTGTACTTTTCGGGCGGCCTGACCCGCCAGGGGATCGAGAACCAGGCCAGCATGCGCGCGGCGACCAACGAGGCGGTGAAGGCGAACATGGCTATCTATGCCGTCGATTCACGCGGCCTTGAAGCGCTGCCGCCGGTAGGCAATGCTTCGACCGGCAGCCTGCGCGGGACCGCCGCCTATACCGGTGCCTCCATGCAGTCGAACCTGCAGGGCAACTTCAGCTCGCAGGAGACGCTCGGCACGCTCGCTTCCGATACCGGCGGCAAGCTCTTCTCCGATTCGAACGACTTCGCGCCCGCCTTTCAGCAGGTTCAGCACGACACCGAGGCCTACTACATCCTCGGCTTCAAATCGACCAACCCAGCGCGCGACGGCAGCTTCCGGCACCTCACCATCAAGCTCAACCGTCCCGGTCATTCGAGTTCAGACGTGAAGCTTGAATACCGTCCCGGCTACTACGCCCCCGCCGACTTCAAACATCAGAAGTCCGAAGACCGCGAGGTGGAGCTCACCGAACAGCTGCGCAGCGACCTGCCCGCCACCGACGTCCCGCTCTACCTGCAGGCGCTCTACTTCCGTATGGATGCGCGCACCGACAATCCGCAGTTTTTCGTGCCCGTCTCGCTCATCGTTCCCGGCTCGGCCATTCCCTTCCTTAAGAACGGTGATCGCGACAGGGCGAATCTCGACATTACCGGCCAGGTGAAGAACGCTCAGGGCATCATCGTCGGCAACGTCCGCGACACCGTCAAGCTCGCCATCGACGCCGCCCAGCAGGTCAAGCAGAAGAACATCCAGTACTCCACCGGCTTCGAGCTCGCACCCGGCAGGTACCATCTGAAGTTTGTGGTCCGAGAGAATCAGACGGGCCAGATGGGCAGCTTCGAAACCGACCTTAACGTTCCCGACCTGAAGAAATCTCCGCTGAAACTCAGCTCCATTGTCCTCGCCTCGCAGCGCATTGCGAACACGCAGAAGCGCGCGGCTAATCCGCTCGTGCGCGACGGCCAGGAGTGGATCCCGAATATTCCGCACGTGTTCCGCCAGGATCAGCACCTTTACTTTCTCTACGAGGTCTACGATCCCGCCCACATCAAGACCGCCTCAACAGCGCCCGACACTGGTTCAAAGCTCACGCGGAGGCCCTCCATCTCAGGCGTCCACGTTCTCACCAGCATCGAGTTCCTGCTTGGCGGCGTGAAGGTCCTCGAGACCAAGCTGGTTGAAGCCACCGCCATCAACGAGCCCGACCGCGGCGCTGTGGGCTTTGAGTTCGACGTCCCGCTGACGCTGCTGAAGCCCGGCGACTACGTCTGCCAGGTCAACGTGATCGACGACGCGGGCGGCAGCTTCAGCTTTCCCAGGCTGGCTTTGAGGATCGCGGGAGCGACGGCAACCGCAACCGCGCCCTGATTGGGATTGAGGGCCGCTTGGTGGGGTTGACGGGCTGTCACTCGCGGCCAGTCTGAGCCCACGCTGGCTCTCCCGCGCGCGAGCGCTTCCAACCGACGAAGTGGCGCCCGTCCCGAAGCCCTTGCGGTTGCGTTTCGGTACGTCTCTCCCACTCTGAAACCGGCCGCGAGATCTTTACATTCGGACCGTTGACAGTGGTGGATGCCGGGAGGATGATGATGGCCTGCCAAGAAGTTCCACGAGTAAGCGGCAGGAGGCACACTCCATGTTTGGCACACTTTTTCCTCGCACCATCCGCACCTCACTTTCTGCCATGTCGCTGATTTTTGCAGCCTCCCTTACCCCTGCGCAGACCCCTCTTCACACCTCTACCTCGACCACCTTTAGCGCGGCCGCGGAACGCGCCGAGCGACACGCAACGCCTGAGTGGCAGTCGATCGCCGACCATCTGCCCAATCCGCAGACCGCTACCCCCGGAGATCTGCTCGCCGCTGCCGACATTCTGCGCGCACGCAAGCTGCAGGAAGATGCGATCGAGTACTACAACTACGCCCTCGAGCGTGGCGGCGATCAGCCCGTGCTGCTGAACCGGATCGGCGTCACCGAGCTCGAGGTGAACCAGCTGCAGCTGGCGCGCCTCTGCTTCAAACGGGTCGTGCTGCTGAAGCAGAAGTATGCCGAAGGCTGGAACAACCTCGGCGCCACCGAGATGATCGCGGGAAATCAGAAAGACGCCATTCACCTCTACCAGAAGGCGATCAAGCTCCAGAAGAAAAATGCCACCTTCCACGCCAATCTCGGCACCGCCTACTTCGCGGCGAAGGACTTTGAAAGCGCCCGCCACGAGTTCGAAGTCGCGGTGAAGCTCGACGAAGACGTCTTCCGCCACGGTGGCTTTGGAGGCACGCAGATCCATGTCCTCACCGGCGAAGATCGGGGACGATTCAACTTCGAGATGGCACGGCTTGCGGCCGCGCACCACGCCGACGAAAACATGCTGAACTGGCTCGCCAAGGCCGTTGAATCCGGCTTCGACATCCGCACCGCCATGGCCGACCTCAAGGACTTCGATCCCTACCGCCACGACCCGCGCGTGCTGCTGCTGACGCAGAATGCCAAAGCGATGCGCAGCCGGCAGCTCGCCTCCTCCGGCCCGCTGCCGGTGCTGCCGCCGGTTGGCGCGAAGGCAAACTAGCAAATGCAAGTGCGTCCTAACGCCGGACGGGCGCCACTTCGTGGGGTGGGAGCGCTGGCG
>CAXTUS010000160.1:0-6190 GCA_964247475.1 uncultured Acidobacteriaceae bacterium
GGTGAGGTCCGCCTGGCAGCCGAAGTAGCCGTCATGGTCAGAAGCGGGGAAGCTGACGTCCGGCACGTCGCGCTGGCCGTCAGCCGGTACGCCGGGACCCGCCTGAAAGCTCGGCTTGATCACATTGACGCTGACGCCTCCGCCCGAACCCGCCACCTGGTAGGTTGCCGTGCCATTCCCGCTGGTGAGCACCGGGTCGTTCCAGGCGCCTTCAGGGATGTAACCGAGCGCCGATCTGCCGGTCACCTTGTCGCTCGCCGGGTTCCAATAAGTGGCCGGATTGGCCGTGTCGACAAACTCCGTCCCGCCGACGCAGGTGGAGTAAGGATTTGCGCAGATGTAGTTGATACTGAGCTTCTGGGCGGTTGGTGCCGTAGTGAAGGACTGGTCGCAGGTCGCCGCCCCCGAGTCCCCTGAAGAGACAAAGACCGTGATCCCCTCCGCCGATGCCTGCTGAAAGAGCGTCGACCAGAGCTGCACACCGCTCGGTCCCGCCTGCGCCTCGCAGGCGCCATAGCTGATCGTCATGACAGGGTCCTTCAGCGAGTTCACCTCGTACTGGGCCGCGGTAAAGATGCCGGACTGCCCGGTTGTCGGATTCCTGGCGCTGAAGACCAGATCGGCGGTGACGCCAGGCGCAACGCCGATCAGCCGCTCAAGGTCAAGGTCAGATTCGCCCTCGTCGCCTGAGGTCCCTGATGCAGGGCCCGGGTCGGTGCCGGCAAGCACCAGGTTCGGCGTGTTGGCCGGCAGGCCAGTCCTTTCCTCGAAGTTGGTGATGTCCGTGAGATTGATATTCGACTGGCCGATGACCGCGACCTTCTGCCCGTTGCCCTTGATGTTTGCCGTGTAGAGCGGATTGATGTTGAAGATTGTGGCGAAGTCGGCGGGATAGAGGTAGTGGGTGCCGTTCTGCGTGGTGAAGCGAGGGCGCGCTTCTGTGCCTGGCTGGCTCCCGTCCGCTGGCGCCGGCAAAGCCTCGACGTGGCTCATCGGCTTCAGCTCGACGTCCGAAAGGCCGGAGATCGAAGCAATCACCGGAGCGAAGGCCGAGGGGATCGAGGGGTCACTTGCAGCGGAGAAGTGCGGCTCGTTGTTGAACAGGAACATCCCGATGCGGGTCTTGAAGGTGGCAGCGATCGCAGCGGCGGGCCCGCTCGCCTCGACAAAGACGCGGGTCGGAGCGATGGCCGAAACACTCAGCCCGTTCGCTTCGAGCCACGCAGTCACCGCGTTGAGATCATGCTGAGTGGGTCCGTACAAGGCGCCAATCTGCTCAGGCGTCAGCCACTGGTGATAGCGGGAAGAGTTCGGGTTCTGCTGATCGAGCAAAAGCTGGTCAAATGCGGCTTCAAGCTCGGGCGAACGGCGCATCACCAGCGTGACGCCGAGCCGCGTACCGGCCGGCAGGTCCTGGCCGGTTGCGCGTCCGGGGCTCACCCAGGCCGGCAGGGTTCCCCTGAGCGTCGAGCGCGGGACGAGATCCGGGTGCCTCGCGACACGATCCTGCTGCGTCGTCTGACGTGTTCCCTGGGCCGGGCTCGAGAGCTGGCAGAGCGCCAGGGCAGAAAGAAGCAGGACAGGGAGGCAGGCAGGAGATCGCATAGAAGTGCTGCCACCATACCCGAGGGTGGAGAGTTGGGCAAGCAGGAATGTGGCTGAGCCAGGAGAAGTTATGCGTGAGGAAGATGGTTGTTTAAGCTCCTCATCAAGGCCTGCTCTGCGCGCGCTTTATCATGGCAGCAGGCGCCGCGTGGCCCGGCCTGTGCCGGGTTCAAAGCAGCGGGTCATTTGTCTGGAGGTATTGGCGTGTCAAGAACGCAGTCGGTGATGGTGGAGCTGGGCACGGTCGCACCGGCCTTTGAGCTGGTCGACGTGGTCTCAGGGCGCGCGCTGGGTCGCGATGATGTCTTTGCTGAGTCATGGGACGACGCGGCGTCGGACCAGGTGAACCTGATGCCGGGCGGCGGCGCGTCCAGGAACGGACGCCACGGCCTGCTGGTTATGTTCGTCTGCGTCCATTGCCCGTATGTCAAGCATGTGGAAGAAGAACTCGCACGCATCGGCAAGGATTACGAAGGGCGGATCGCCATCACCGCGATCAGCTCCAACGATGTCGAAGCCTACCCCCAGGATGGTCCGGCCCAAATGAAGCAGCAGGCGGAACGCCTCGGCTGGCGCTTCCCTTACCTCTTTGACGAGACCCAGGAGGTCGCGCGCAGCTACGGCGCCGCCTGCACGCCTGATTTCTTTCTCTTCAACGCGGAGATGCACCTGGTGTACCGCGGGCAGTTGGATGGTAGCCGGCCACGCCGCGGAGACACGGGAAATGATGACCCGGTCACGGGTGTAGACCTCAGACGCGCCATGGACGACGTGATTGCAGGACGCCGCCCGGATCCAAACCAGCGTACTTCGCTCGGCTGCAACATCAAGTGGAAAGAAGCAGTTTCAAGCGCGTCCTGAAACCGGTCAGGACCGCACTTCGCGGGATGCTCCGCGTTGGACCTTGCGCCCGCTCTGCCAGCCAGCGGGCGCGGCGCCGGTCGTTCGCGAAGAAGACGATTCCGGTGCCTCGACCTGTCGCCTGGAGCAAAGCAAAACCCCGGACGAATAGTCCGGGGTTCGCGGGGAGGGCTAGCAAGATCACGGCTGCTGCCGATTGCTAGTAGGACGTGGCCTGCCCCTTTGAAGTTGCATCCGAGCCATGCTGCTTGACCATCTTGTTGTAGAGACCGAGGATCAGAAACGGTGCAACCCATTGCCCGACGAAGAGGGCCTCGTGCTGCTTGCCTGCAATCTTGAATGAGACCGAACCAAGGATGCTGGCCACTGCGGCGCCAAGGAAGATGCTCGACGGCACCTGGCTGGTGTACTTCTCAATTTGCGCGGTTACTTGATCTTCTTGCGCTTCCCCTGCTGCAACGCGATAGTCGGTCATGTGACAAATCTCCTGTGCGGCTATTCCGCCTGTAAAAAGAGGGATGCTAAAACGCAGCTGCGCGTATGACGAAATCTTCGACAACTTTTTCTTTTGTCGCTGCCACGTTCGATGACGCGAACGTTCTCGACTAAGCTTTGAAGCTGCTCGCGGCGCCATGTGTGCGCCTGGCTTATCGGACCAGGGTTCGGTCAGTGATCGTGCGCGTGCTGCCTGAAGCGGCAACGCCGTCCGAAGACGGCGTCGCATGGCGCGGTGCGCTCGAAAGCTTCTTGTGCGGTGTAGCCGATGATCGATCATCAATGATCATCAACGATCAACCACCATCAACGATGATGATCATGGTCATCATCATGATGATCGAAGCCGCGACGATCATCGTGTCCCCAGTAACCTTCATGGTACTGCCAGCCGCGATCGTAGCGATCATAGTGCGGATGGTTCCAGTAAGCACCGGCAAACGGAGGCTGCTGCCAGTACCCGCCGTGCCAGCGATACCTTCCCTGCCAGGGCTCCCAGTATCCATCCACCCAGTTGTATCCAGGTCCCGGCATAGCTGGCCTCACCTCATAGCGCAACGGGGGCGGGGTGCGCCCGATAAAGATACCGACCTGGGCCTGGGCGGCGGGGCTGCAGCAGGCGGTGGCAAGGATCGCTGCCGCCGCGAACGAGGCAAGCTGTAAGGATCTTTTCGCGCGATGGGTAAAGTTCGTCGAGTGAGTCGTGCAGGGTTTCATCTTCATCACCTCTCAAAAGATAGAGACCCGGCCTGGGTCAGTAGTTGTCCCGGCCGGGGCACTTTCTTCAGGGGAAACCACCCTGCCTGCAGGCCTGCGCCTAGGCCATCGCAGCTCCGGTCATCAGGATGGAATGGAGCGTCACGTCCGCAAGGAAGCTCACATTGAGCCTCATGGTGACGGTCTGGATGCCCGCGGAGCAGGACGGGTAGGTGCTGCAGGTGCAAAGGTCGGTCAGTGTCGCATGAGTTGAGCGAGTCAGTTCCAGCCCAAGTCCCACCAGCGCTCCATAAAGATCAAGGACCGCATCAAGCTGGATCTCGAACCTGTAATCCATGGAGGTCGACGAGACCGTGCGCCGCTCGAGCACCCAGCCTCCGCACGCGACAAAGACCGAGGTGATCTCGGGCAGGATCTCGATCCGGTCTGCATAGCAGTAAGCATGCAGCTCAAACGTCTGGGTGCCGGCAAGGGCGGGAGCTGCGACGTTCGAGGTAAGCCTGAGGTCGTCAAGTGTGGTCATGGGTAAGGTCTTCTTTCGAATGGAGAATGGTCGTCAGACTGTTCATCGGGACGGGACTCCCCCCGCCAAAAAGACGGACAGGGGCAGCTCTCCCGGAGGTCATAGTCCGGATGGGGGATGATGGAAGCTGGAGGCACGCACGGATGATCGTGGGCATGGGCACGGATCTAGCGGAGATCAGTCGGATCGAGAGGAGTATCACGCGCTTCGGCGACCGTTTTCTCGCACGCATCTATACGCCCGGCGAGATCGCCTACTGCATGCGCAAGAAGAGCTACGCCGAAAGCTTTGCGGCACGCTTTGCTGCCAAGGAGGCAGGCGCAAAGGCACTCGGCACAGGCATCAGCCACGGGGTAAGCTGGCAGGAGTTCGAGGTGGTGCGCGAAGCAAGCGGCAAACCGCGCCTGGAGCTGAGCGGTCGCGCCCGCGAGCTTGCCCAGGGTCTGCAGGTGACACACATCTCGCTCAGCCTGACTCACACGGGCGACATGGCCATGGCGATCGTCATGATGGAAGCGGCTGTATGACGTGCCTGGCCGCGGGGCTTGGGCCGGGGCCGGAGGTCCGCGGGGCTTGGCCGAAGGCAGAGGGGCCTGGGCCGGAGGTCCGCGGGGCCGGAAGTCTGCGGGGCTGCCCGTAACCAGGTTGCCGGGTCGGCGACCAAGTTGCTGAAACTAAGCCGGCCGTTTTTGCATCTGTCTTAGAACCGTCCCTTGACCCTCCCCCTGGGGAGGACCTCACGCCGCACAGGTTTGCTGTCGATGCAGTCATGTATCCTCGGCACGGGACTGAAATTGATTTTAGGAGTGCTATGCCCAGCCAGCAGGAGGTACGGTGGTCGCAACTTAAGGTAGGGCTGATTGTGCTGGTGGCGGCGGTCATCCTGGTGACGCTCCTCTTCCTGATGACGAGTTCTTCCGGCCTCGGCATCCTGTCGAAGAAGATCACCGCCACAGTTTACTTCTCGAACTCCGCCGGCCTCAAGGAAGGCGCCGCGGTCACGCTCCAGGGAGTCACCATCGGGTCGGTCAAGTCCGTATCGGTCTCTCCCAACCCGGAGCGTAAGCTGACCCCGGTACGCGTTGTCATGAAGATCGACAACAAGTTCGGCTACGACCTGAAGAAGGATTCGAAAGCCGCACTGACCACCTCCGGCGTGCTCGGCGATACCCTGGTCGATATCAACTCGCAGACCGCGGTCGGACCGCCCCTGGCCGATGGTGACGAGCTCCACACGCTCGAGACGCCCAGCATCTCGGACGTCGTCAAGGCAAGCCAGGGCACCATCGAGCAGCTCAACGTCATCCTCGCCAAAGCGAACAACATCGTTGACAATCTCGAATCCGGCAAAGGCTCAATCGGCAAGCTGATCAACGATCCCGAGCTCTACAACAAGGCAAATGCCACGGTCGACGAGTTGCATACGCTTGAAGTCAACCTGAACAACGGACGAGGCTCGATCGGTAAGCTCATGACCGACGACTCCATGTACAACAACCTGAAGTCTGCGACCACGACGCTCAACCAGCTCACAACCTCCCTGCAAAATGGAGAGGGCACCGCGGGCAAGCTGCTCAAGGATGACAAGCTCTACAACAACCTCAACCAGAGCCTGACCAAGACCAACGCGCTGCTTGACGATGTACAGAACGGCAAGGGCGCGGCCGGCATGCTGATCAACGATCCCAAGTTCGCCGCCACCCTGCGCAAGACGCTCGACGACACCAGCACCATCGTGTCGAAGGTAAACGAGGGCAGGGGCACGCTGGGCAAGCTCGCGAACGATGACCAGGCCTACACCAACCTGAACAAGCTGCTGACCGAGAGCACCCTACTGGTCTCGACCATCCGCCAGGATCCGAAGAAGTACCTGACGATCCATCTGAAGATCTTCTAGAAGCAAAAGCAACCGCGTCCTGATCGCGGACGGCGACCACTTCGTGGGGTGGGGGCGCTTGCGCGCGTAGCATGTCGAGGCTAGACCTCAGC
>CAXTUS010000161.1:0-6156 GCA_964247475.1 uncultured Acidobacteriaceae bacterium
GGTTATGGTGGATACCGCGGCGGCTATGCGGGTGGGTACCGTGGCGGGTTCGGTGGCGGATACCATGGTGGCGGCTTCGGCGGCGCACGTGGATTTGCTGGTGGTGGCGGCTTCCATGGCGGGGGCGGCGGATTCCACGGCGGCGGCGGCGGATTCCACGGCGGCGGCGGTCACCGGTAAGCGCTTGCGTCTGCAAAAGCAGAAAGGGTCTGGCAACTTTGCCGGACCCTTTTCATTGCGGCTTAGCCGGGGCTGAGTTCCATCCTGGCTTAGCCGTGAGGCATGTAGAAGAGGCTTAGCCGTGGGATCTTCCTCGCCTCCAGGAGCCGCTTCTGCAGAAACTGTTGCTGGATCTGGCGCAACTGGACAGGCTTCATCTTGGAGCGGTACGGGGCCAGCTCACGATCCGCCTGAGCCTTCAAGTCGGTCAGCTCCTGCTCGGAGGCCGAGGCGTAGATCGCGGCGAACAGTTTCTCTTCGAGCACGGTAAGGGTTCGGTCCAGGTCCTCAAGCTTGTAAGTCTCTACACTGGTGGCGAGTTCACGGAGGCGGGTCGCCGTGGCTGCTTCAACGGGTTCAATCGCGCTGGCATTGGTGAGCAGCCAGGCTGCCACGCGTTCGGATTCAAAACCGGACTCTTGTTCCGGCTTGGGAGTATGGGTGCCAATAGCGGCTTCGGCAGCCTCCTCAGCGGCTTCCATCACGGATTGTGCGGCCCATGCGAGCCCGTTGATCTTCTTGGTGCGTCCAGGCGTGCGGACCGCCTTGGCGGCGTGCCTGTCAAAAGCGTGATCGATGCCGCGCAGAACAGCTTCAAGCGGAACGCCGGAGTCGCGCCAAGTCTCGATCAACGCCCAGTCCAGGGTTGAAAGCATCAGGAGCGAGCCGCGCCGCTGCTGAAAACGCTCTTCGATCTCGGTGAAGTAGTTGAAGTAATTCTGCATAGCGTACTTCTGTAGAGCCACGTCCCTGGGGAGTGCGATGCGCATCCTCGCGCTTCAGCGAGGGATCACGGCGAATCCTGCTTAGAAGCGACGCTTCTGGGCCAGGTTGCGTTCATAGACCAGGCGAACGCCGGTTAAGGTGAGGTTCGGGTCGACCAGCCTCATATGCTTTGAGCCCTCCGCGAGCAGACCGGCCAGACCGCCGGTGCCGATAATCTGAACCGCACTGCCAGGCGCTTGAGCCTGAAGCTCCGGGATCATTCTTTCAAGGATCCCATCGATCAACCCGATGTAGCCGTAGAACAAACCGATCTGCAGATTGTCGACCGTGCCCGTCCCGATGACCTTGGCGGGCTTGCGCACGTCGATCCTGGGCAGGCGCGCAGCCTTCGAAAAGAGCGCATCGGCCGAGATTCCCAGTCCCGGGGCGATGGCACCGCCGAGGAACTCGCCCCGAACCGAAACTACATCGAAGGTGGTCGCGGTGCCCATGTCGACAACGATGCACGGAGCATGGAAGCGTTCAAAGGCTGCGATGCAGTTGACGATACGGTCTGCGCCTACCTCCGCCGGGTTGTCGGTCAGGATTGCCAGTCCGGTCTTCACGCCGGGCTCGATGAAGAGGGGACGGAGCTTGAAGTAGAGTTCGCAGACGTGGCGCAGCGTGGCTTCGGCCGGCGGAACGACGCTCGAGATACAGATGCCGGTGACGTCGGCCAGCTTCCGGCCGGAGGCTTCAAAGAGCGAGCGCAGCAGTACGCCGAACTCGTCTGCAGTCGTCGCGCCGGCCGTGCGGGGTGCGGGTGTGGTGACGCGCCAGTGGGCTACGGGATCCGGAGCAAAGCGCTGTGGTGATGTTTCGAGGAGGGGTGCGTAGAGGCCGAGGACCGTGTTGGTGTTGCCTACGTCGATGGCGAGTAGCATCTGCTCTATTTTAGGGCTTTAAGGTAACGGCAACCGCGCCCTGATCGCGGGCGGGCACCGGTTCGTGGGCTGTTGAGCATGGCGTGATCCGCTTAGAGGCGGCGGACCCCGCCGTGACGGACCGTTCGTATGCTGCCATTCGCCAGAAGCACGCGGAGGAGGCCCTGGTTGTCGAGTCCTTCGGTGATGCCGCTGTACCCGCCATCCTCGTCGACCTGCACGGCCAGGCCTCGCACCCAGGTGCTCGCGCGTTCAAACCTTGCAGCGAGCGGTTCTGTTCTGGGTCTGCCGCCGGCTTCGAACTCGACCTGCGCGATCTCAGCTTCGAGATGGCGGAGGAGTGCGGCGAGCACTGCTTGCCGAGAGATCGGATCGCCGGAGACGATGCGCAGCGAGGTCGCGAGCGGCGCAAGGTCTGGAGGAAAGGTCGGATGGTTGAGGTTGATGCCGATGCCGATCACCGCATAGGCAAGAGCCGCGGACGCTCCGCCTTCCATCGACGATTCGGTCAGGATGCCGCCAAGCTTCTTTTGCGTGCCACCGCGGAGTGGCGCCATGAGGTCGTTCGGCCAGCGCAGGTCGATGTCGACGCCGCACGCCTCCGCGATCGCGGCACGGGCTGCAAGGCCGGCCGCGAGTGACAGCTTCAGCGCGTCAGGTCCGGCAAGCGCGGGCCTCACCAGGATGCTAACGTAGAGTCCATCGCCCGGAGTTGAGTGCCAGGTATGACCTCCGCGGCCGCGCCCCGCGGTCTGCTCATCTGCGATCCAGACGCCGGTGGCCGTGTGTTGCGCAGCGGCTTCGAGGGCCAGCGTGTTGGTTGACGGGGTGCTCGACAGGTGGTGGAGGTGACCGGCGAAGTGGGTGCCTGCGACGGCTGCTTCTACATCCGCTACGGCAAAGGCAAGTGCGTCCTCGTCGCGAGCAGCGGCCGGTTCGCGGGGTGAGTGCTTCGCGCGGCTAAGCGACATCTGCGGCGATCTTCATGGAAAGGTCTACAGCGATCGCCGAGTGGGTCAGGGCGCCTACGCTGATGAAGTCAACGCCTGCCTCCGCGTAGGCGCGCACCGTCTCGAGCGCCATGTTGCCGGACGATTCAATGGGCGAGTTGGGCAGCGCGGCGCGGATCTGCTTGACTGCCTTCCTGGTGGCAGCGGGTGTCATGTTGTCGAGCAGGATCGACTCGGCTCCGCCGGCGATGGCCTGTTCGAGCTCCTCCTGTGAACGCACCTCGACCTGAACAACCTGTTTGCCTTTGCGGAACTTCATTGCGCTCGCAAGCGCCTTCGGCAGGCCTCCGCCGAGCGAGATGTGATTGTTCTTGATCAGGATCCCGTCGGCGAGATCGAGCCGGTGGTTCTGACCGCCACCGCAGCAAACGGCGTATTTGTCGAGCGAGCGGAGGCCTGGAATGGTCTTGCGGGTGTCGAGGATCTTGGTCTTTGTGCCTGCAACCGCGCGCACAAATTCATTGGTGAGCGTGGCGATGCCGGACATGCGCTGCAGCAGGTTCAGCGTGACGCGTTCGGTTGAGAGCAGGGTGGCGGCGTTGGCGCGGATGACGGCGACGGGCTGCCCCTTCTTGACCTTGACGCCGTCGAAGATCTCCGGGTGCGAGATGACCTCGAACCGGCCCGAGACGGGATTGCCGGCCTTCTCTGCGAGTGCGGAGAAGACCTCGAGAATGGCGGGGATCGCGCCGAGGCCGGCCACGACGCACGGCTGCTTGGCGAGGATGGTACCGGTGGCGCGCAGTTTACGGTCAACCGTCAAAGCGGTTGTGATGTCATACGCGGCCTTGTCTTCGATCAGCGCCGCTTCAAGAATGCTCCGGACCCGCTTGCTCTTCCAATCCATGCGTTCCCTCTCAGCATCTAATTTTAGACCGCTTACGAAGACGGTTGCATCAGAGTGGGGATGATGCCGCTGAGTCACCAGTTTGCTTACCTGTTGATGCTTGCCCTGCCGATTGCCTGTGCCTCCTGGACGGTGACGCATGAGGAGGTGTTTCGCGAGCCGCGCGAGTTTTGCGCGAAGATGTCACAGGATTGCAAGGCTCTGCCGCAGCGAAAGTTCTTTTACCTGTTCACGTGTGAATATTGTTTCTCGCACTATGTGACTGCGTTTTTCCTGCTGCTGACTCGCTTCACCATGCTTTACGACGGCTGGCGCGGCTACCTGATCGCGTGGTTCTCGCTGGTGTGGATCGCGAATGTTTACATGAGCGCGTTCAACAGGCTGCGACTTGAGATCAAGCACGAGAACGTGGTGATCGCGACGGAGCAGGAGAATCTGAAGGCGACGACCACCGCGCCCTGATTGGCGGCGGCCATCACTCGCGTGAGTTGGTTGCGCTGCGTGCTTAGACCATCACGGTCTGACTCATGCGGCCTACGCTTCGAACCCACAACTGATGCGCTTCCGACGTTAGGACGCGGCCGTGGTTGCTTCCAAGTCTCCAAGCGCCGCCTTCGTCTTGTCGTAGAGCAGGCGTGATTCGGCGGCTTGTTTGCGCAGACCTTCGACGATGTGCGCGGGCGCCTTGGCCATGAAGGCCTCGTTGTTGAGCTGACGTTCACCAGCCAGCAGACCCTTCTCGTACTTCGCAAGATCCTTTGTGAGGCGCTCGCGCTCGGCGGGAATGTCGATATGCCGCTCGAAGATCACCTGCACATCAAAGGCCGGGGTGGAACGCGCGCCGCTGCCTGACAGGGGCGTTGGCGAGAGTTCGACGGCAGCCACGCGTGCCATCTTCTGGAGTGTGGCGGCGTTGCCTTCAGCAAGGCGGGCGGTACTCGAGCGTTCGGAGAAGAAGCGGATCGGCGTGGCCTCTCTTTCAGGCACCTGCATCTCCTTGCGCAGGCCGCGGACGGTGACGATGAGGTCCTGGAGCAGGGTAAGGTCTGCTTCGGCGGCGGCGTCAGCGGCGTAGTCTGCGGCCTGCGGAAAGCGTGTGAGCGCGATGGATTTGGCGGGCACCGGCTCGCCCAGCTTGGAGTGGAGGGCGTGCCAGATCTCTTCCGTGATGAAAGGCATGAAAGGCGAAAGCAGACGCAGTGCGGCCTCGTAGACGTTGACGAGGATTGAGAGGGCGTTGGTGGTTGCGGCCTTGTCCGCGCCTTCATCGAAGTTGAGGCGCAGCTTGACGAGTTCGAGGTACCAGTCGCAGAGGTCGCCCCAGAAGAAGCGGTAGATGTGGCTCGCGGCCTCGTCGAAGCGGTATTCACGGAGTGAGTGGTCGACAGCCGCGCAGGTGGATGCCAGGCGCGAGACGATCCAGCGGGCTTCGATGGTTGAGGCCTCAGAAGCGAAAGCTGAGGCACCGAGGGTCGGGATGATGCTGGCTTCTTTGGCGCGGTCGAGATTCATGAACAGGAAGCGCGCGGCATTCCAGATCTTGTTGGCGAAGGCGCGGTAGCCATCGGTGCGCTCTTCGTTCAACGGGATATCGGCCCCGGGCGAGGCTTGTGACGCGAGCGTGAAGCGGACGGCGTCGGTGCCGAACTTGTTGATGATCTCAATCGGATCGATGACGTTGCCCTTGGTCTTCGACATCTTCTCGCGATTCGCGTCGCGGATGAGGCCGTGGATGTAGACCTCGCGAAAGGGCACGGCCTCGGCGAGGGTGCGCGCCCTCGTGGAGCCGGCGCCATCCGGCATCGGTACGTCGAGCATGAAGTGGGTGCCGAGCATGATCATGCGCGCGACCCAGAAGAAGAGGATGTCGAAACCGGTGACGAGCAGGCTGGTGGGATAGAAGGCCGCCATGTCCGGCGTGGGGTCGCCGTCAACCGAGGGCCAGCCAAAGACGGTGAACGGCAGCAGCCCTGAAGAGAACCAGGTGTCGAGGACGTCGGTCTCCTGGGTCAGATCGGCCGAGCCGCAGGTGGCGCAGAGTGCGGGCGCGGTGCGGGCCACATTGATGTGCTGCGAGGGGCAGAACCAGGCGGGAATGCGGTGCCCCCACCAGAGCTGGCGCGAGACGCACCAGTCGTGGATGTTCGACATCCACTCATGGAAGGTCTTCTCGTACATCTCGGGCGTGAACTTGATGGCGCCTGTCTTGACTGCCTCTATCGCCTTGGCTGCGATGCTCTTGCCTCCGGCGAGGGGACTCCTGGTGACGGCAACGAACCACTGGTTCGAGAGCCGTGGCTCGATCACCGAGCCCGAACGCTGCGAAAGCCCGACTGACATGGCGTGCTCTTTGACCGCGACCAGGAGACCCATCCGGTCGAGGTCTTCGATGATCTGCTCGCGTGCGACGTAGCGATCGAGCCCGTCGTAC
>CAXTUS010000162.1:0-6143 GCA_964247475.1 uncultured Acidobacteriaceae bacterium
GGTGCCGGTCGACTGGGGAGCTGCTGCCTGGGGCGTTGCTGCCTGGGGCGTTGCTGCCTGCGGCGCTTCCGCCTGCGGTGTGGCGGCTTGAGCATTCAGTACAGGCACGTTCATGCTGCCGAGCAGGACCAGGGTGACGCTCACTCCAGCCTTCAAATCGTTCAATCTCACTGTTGATCTCCGCCTTCAGAAAGCTTTGCTGCGAGTCTCTGCCTTGGTGCTGTCGAGCGCTTCCGTCCATCTTCCGCGTATGGGAGTCTGGTACGCGGAAGTGGCGCGGTTGGTTCCCGGAATCTGAGCTTAGCTTGAGCCTGGATGTCAGAGCGCGGTAATCGTTCGGGGCTGCACCATCATACCAACCGCAAGGCCGCACACCAACGCCCGCGGTGCGCGGCCAGGGATCGCGCCTGCGTGCTACTTTCAGGAGTCGGATGACTCACTGGAAACTCACCCTCGCGTACGACGGCACGCACTTCCACGGATGGCAGGTGCAGCCGGATCTTGAGACAGTCCAGGGGCTCCTGAGGCGCAAACTCGAGCAAGTGATGCGTGAACCGGTGGCGCTCCCGCAGGGCTCCGGGCGGACGGATGCGGGAGTCCATGCACTGGGGCAGGTGGCGAGCTTTACACTTGGGGCAGCTATCCCGGCGGAGAACCTGGTGCGCGCGCTGAACCGTGCGCTCCCGGCTTCGGTGCGGGTACTTGGGGCGGAGAAGGTCGCGGCGGATTTCCACGCGCGACACAGTGCGGTGCGGAAGACCTATGAGTACAGGATCTTCCCCCGGGTGCCGGGTCTCGCAACAACCGGGTTGGAGCGTGCCCGGGAACGTGTGTGCCCACCGTTCCTCGCGCCTTACGTGTGGGATTGCCCGTGGAATGTGGATCTTCGGCTCGCCCGGCAAGCTGCAGCTGAGATTGTTGGGGAGCACGATTTCACCAGCTTTGCGGCGGTGGACCCTGAGCTGCGGGAGGGCGAGCGGGCGGTTGCCAGGCCTGGGCTGAAGACGATTTACAGCTCGGAATGGATCGAGGAGGGCGGGCTGCTGTTTTATAGAGTGGAGGGTTCTGGATTTCTCCATCACATGGTGAGGAACCTCGTGGGGACTTTTGTGGATGTGGCGCGGGGGCGCGGTCGAGCAGAGGAGATCAGGGCGGTCCTCGAGGCGCGTGACCGAAGTGCGGCAGGACCGACCGCCCCGGCGCAGGGCTTGTTCCTGGTAGGTGTGGAGTATGGGCAAGGCACGGCGGGGGGACGCCCGCGGTGACCACGGCACGAACACCTGTTGCGCAGCTGCGGATCACACGGCTGGCGACGATGCTGCCAGTGCATCGTGCGTTCCATTGGCTGCATCTGCACCAGCTTCAGCTGCGCCTTTGGCAGATGGATCTGCTGAGTATCCCGGCTCCGCCCTTTGGCGAGGCAGCGCGTGCAGCGTGGTTTGTGGAGCGTTTTGTTGAGCTGGGGCTGGAGGACGTACACCTGGACGAGGTGGGGAACGCGTGTGGGCTGCTCAGGCGACCGGCAGACACGGCAATGGCAAGGATGCTGCTTGTCTCGGCGCACCTTGATACGGTCTTTCCGGCGGAGACGGATACGACACCACGGGAGGATGGCGGGCGCGCCGGCCGCATCTTCGGACCGGGATCCTGCGACAACGGTGCCGGGTTATCAGGGCTCCTGGGGCTGGTCGCGGCGTTGAAGTACGCTGAGATTGAACCGCCGGTGCCGATCCTTTTCTGCGCAAACGTCGGCGAAGAGGGGGCGGGCGATCTGCGTGGGATGCGTCACCTGTTCACTCGCGGGCGCTTTGCGGAGCGACTGGTCGCAGCCATCGCCCTCGAGGGCTCGGGAACGTCGACGGCGGTGACGCGGGCGCTGGGTAGCCGGCGCTTTCGCATCACGATCTCGGGACCGGGTGGCCACTCGTGGACTGATTCAGGGACGCCCAACCCGATTACGCTGCTGGCGCGTGGGATCGCCGCGCTAGCGGACCTGCCGTCGCTGGTGCAGGCGCCAGGGAGGACCAGAGAGGAGACGCGGACTACCCTGAGCCCGGGTCAGATCCGCGGCGGCACTTCGATCAACTCGATCCCCGAGTCGGCGGCGGTCGATCTTGATCTGCGGTCAACCGAACCGGAGCAGATTGACTGGCATGCCGCGGCGATCGAGCGGACGTTTGCGACGATTGTGCAGGAGGCGAACGCGAATGTCGGCGGGGTAGACGTGGGGCTTGGCTTTGAAGTGATCGGCGATCGTCCAGCGGCGAGCCTGCCGGACGATTCCCTGCTGCTCGATACTCTGCGCGCAGTGGACCGTCACCTGGGGCTTAGGACCGAGTTCCGGCTTGGCTCGACCGACGCCAATCTGCCGCTTTCGCTCGGCATCCCGGCGATGGCGCTGGCGTCCGGCGGGACCGGCGGCGGCATCCATACTTTGGCCGAGTGGTATGACCCCACCGGGCGGGAGACCGCGCTGCGTCGGATCGTGCTGACGATTCTTGACCTGGCGCAGACGCTTTAGGCTGTTCTTCCGACTAGCTTTAAGCTGTTCTTTCGGATAACAGCTGAACGACGCTTTACACTCTTAGCGTGACTCCTCAACAACTTCTGCTTTTGGTCCTGTCTGCTTCGGGCATCGCCGTGCTGGCGCCATCTGCCGGTGCGCAGGATAGCTCGCCCGACATTGTCTTTGTGCACGGGAGGATCCTGACTGGTGCGCATCTCCGCGACGTGGATGACAGCAGGACGCCTGCCCGGGTCTCGGCTCTTGCGGTAACGAACTCGACAGTCGTGGCTTTGGGTACGGACGAAGAGGTGCTGCGGCTCAAGGGGCCGCATACCCGGGTGGTCGACCTCGAGGGCGCATTTGCCATGCCCGGATTCAATGACGCGCATACGCATATGGCCGGAGCGGGCCAGCAGAAGCTGACGGTTGACCTGGACGGAGTCAGGTCGCTTGGCGAGATGCAGGATCGGGTCAGGAGGTATATCGCTGCGCAGCCGGCGAGCGCGCGCGGAGCGTGGATTGTCGGCTCCGGGTGGGATCACACGGTCTGGCCGGGCAAGACGCTGCCTACGCGCGGGGACCTGGACAAGGTCACGGCGGAGCACCCGGCGGTCTTCTACCGGACGGACGGTCACATCGTCGTAGCCAACTCGGCGGCGCTGCTGGCGGCCGGGATCTCAGCGGCGACGCCTGACCCCGCGGGCGGCAAGATCGACCGCGATGCTGCGGGCACGCCCACGGGGATCGTGCGTGAGACACCGGCGACCAAGCTGATCGAAGCGAAGGTACCTCCGCCGACGCCCGAGATGCGGAGGAAGGCGCTTGAGCTTGCGATCGCCGATTGCCTGGCGCATGGAGTGACAAGCATCCAGGATTTTTCAACCTGGGAGGACTGGCTTGTGCTCGAGTCGATGGAGCGTGCCGGCAAGCTCGACCTGCGGGTGTCGGAGTGGATGGACTTCAACCTGCCGCTCGAGGTGCTGAAGACACGGAGGGCATCGCACGCGGCGGACGACCCGCTGCTCCGACTGGGTATGTTGAAGGGGTTTATGGACGGATCGCTGGGATCGCGGACGGCGGCTCTGGCAGAACCGTACACGGACGAACCTGCCAACTCGGGAATCCCACGCTACCCGCAGGCAAGGCTGAACGAGCTTGCGGCGGCACGTGCGGCGGCGGGATTCCAACTTGGATTCCACGCGATTGGCGATGAGGCGAACAGCCTTGCCTTGAACGCGTACGGTGCGGCCGAGCAGGTGGCAACGCCGGCATCGGCTCCGGCGGCGCCGGCACATCCGGATGCCGCGATCGTGACGACCGGGACCGCGCACTTTGTGCCTGCTGACCTGAGGTTTCGCATTGAGCATGCCCAGGTGCTGTTGCCCAAAGATTTTGACCGCTTCGAAGAGCTCGGCGTGATTGCCTCCATGCAGCCCTCACACCTGCTGACAGATATGAACTGGGCGGGAACGAGGCTTGGGCCCGAGCGTTCGAAGTATGCGTATGCCTGGCGGTCGATGCTCGCTCATCATGTGACGCTGGCGTTCGGGACGGACTACCCGGTCGAGTCGGTGAGTCCGTTCCGCGGGCTCTATTCGGCTGTCACGCGGAAGAATGAAAAGGGCTCGATGAGCTTTGAGCCGGCGGAGCGGATCTCGATGGCGGAGGCGCTTTATGCATATACGCAAGGTTCTGCGTTCGCTGAATTCCGCGAGACTCGGAAGGGTCGGCTGGAGCCAGGATACCTCGCGGATTTTGTAGTGCTCGATCAGGACCTGATGGACGCGGCGCCAGCGGCGCGACCGGAGGCGATCCTGCAACCCAAGGTGCTTCGGACTGTGGTTGGCGGACGCACTGTCTTTGTGGCACCGCGGGACGCTGGCGCGACCATTCCGGGAAAAGTGGCCGTTGAGGTGTCGGACCGGCATGTCAATCAGCCGGCCGACGAGTAGTGGCGCTGCTACCGCGGCTTGCTCCGGTTTCAAAGAGCAAACTCGCGCACGTACTGCTGCTTGCAACGGCACTGGTGTGGGGCGCGACGTTTGTGGTGGTCAAGTCGGCATTGACGGACGCATCTCCGCTGCTGTTCAACCTGTTGCGCATGGGGGTGGCGACACTTGCACTGGTGGCGATGAACCGGCGAGAGCTTGGCGCCGTGACGCGGGGGCAGGTATTAGCCGGACTGATGGCCGGGCTCTTTCTGGCTGCGGGATACCAGTTCCAGACGGTCGGGCTGACGTTGACGACGCCGGCGAAGTCCGCCTTCATCACGGGAATGGTGGTTGTCTTTGTCCCAGCGCTGACGCTGATCCCCGGTATGAGGCCTGCAGGGATACCTCGACCAGGGTTCTTTACCGGCTTGGGAGCGCTGTGTGCGTTCGCCGGGCTGGTATTTATGACGACGCCGTCGGGAACAACCTTTAGTAGGGTATTCGTGAGTATAGGGCGGGGCGATCTCATCACCTTGCTCTGTGCGCTGGCCTTTGCGGCGCACCTCCTTACCCTTGCACGAACGGCGCGCGGGATCCCAGCAGGGCTGCTGGCGACGCTACAGATCAGTGCGGCAACCATGTTCATGCTGGTGTCATTGCCGCTCGAGCGGCCGCATGTGGTGTGGAGCTTCCGCCTGGTGTCGGCGCTGCTGATCTGCGGTCTGCTCGCCACGGCGGCGGCGTTTACCATCCAGAGCTTCGCCCAGCAGCACCTGGCGCCAACGCACACGGTCCTTCTGCTGGCGCTTGAGCCGGTGTTTGCTTGGCTCACCTCGATGCTCCTGCTGCACGAGTCTTCAGGCGCGCGTTCCATATTGGGCGCAGGACTGATCCTCGCCGGAATCGGGCTGATCGAGTTTCTACCCGCAGCCCACACGACGGAGATCCCGGCATGATCTTGCCGCCGCGTGAGGGCCGGTAGCGTCTAGACGGGCTACACGGTCGCAGCTTTTCGCTCAAAACTCGCGTCTAATGAACGTCTGGAGTCTGCCCGGGTGGCTCTCGCTTCATGGCTTGGCGGGCACACTTATACTGAAGGGGTCAGTAGATAGGTTGGGGGCCGCAAGCAACGGTCTTTTGCGCGCTGGTTGGTCGACGGGCCGCCCTTCAGCTTCAAACAAGCAGAATACGAAAAAACACGAGGTCGCACCCGCTCATGGAATCACCGAAAGCAAAGAGCTTCTTCAATCGGATTCAGGATCATCGTCTTGCTTCTACCTTTACCCTGCTGACTACGCTCACGGTTGGCGTGCTCGCAGGTTCTGTGCTGACCCACGGCGTAGGCGCTGCTGAGCAGCAGCACGTGGACACGTCAGATGCGAAGCCGCTCGTGATCCCGAGCCCGGCTACCCTGTCGAATGGATTCTCTCAGATCGTCAAGCAGGTCGGACCGGCGGTGGTCAATATCAACACTGAGTCGATTCCGAAGAAGGCGGCCGCTGGAAAGGGCAGGAACGGGCTTCAGCGCGGCCCCCTGCAAGGCAATCCGCACGGCGATCAAGTCCAGGGTGGCCAGGGCGACATGCAGGATTTTTTCAACAAGTTCTTTGGCGGCCAGAACCCTCAGGGGGGTGACGGTGATGATGACTCGGACGGGCCGGGGGGCGGGGCTGAGCGTCAGGCGCTTGGGTCCGGATTTATCGTCG
>CAXTUS010000163.1:0-6115 GCA_964247475.1 uncultured Acidobacteriaceae bacterium
GGTGGTGCTCTCCCGGGTGGGTAGCTGACGGGGGGTTGGAGTGGGCCCGGGTGGGTGCTCCGTGTTGAAGACAACGAAATTGTTCGCAGTGAGTTGTATGTGTGATGAACCCATGGCATGATCATTGCCATGAAGTCACCCGGTAAACAACCACTTGCTGAGGTCACAGCTGCTTCCACAGGGAGCGCCCGCGCACGGATCGCCCACGCACGGATCGTTGGCGGCGGAGAGATGGCGGAGGCAGTTCGCCGTCATGACTGGAGCGAGACTCCCCTGGGACCGATCGAAGGCTGGTCCACCAACCTGGTGGACAATGTGAACCTGGTGCTGAACTCTTCCGCGGCGCTCGCGCTTTACTGGGGGCCGGAGATGATCTACATTGGCAACGACCGGACGGTCGAGTTGCTGAAGTCAGGGCTGGCTGACTCGCTGGGGCTGACCGCGCAGGAGCTTTGGGGGGAGTCTTGGGAGAAGGTTAAGGACCGGTTTGAGGCCGTGCTGACACGTCGCGAGTCGTTCCATTACCAGAACGTGCCGATGTGTTTTGAAGGGCAAGGCAAGCCTGCCGAGATCTTCATCAACTACTCCCTGAGCCCGGTGCATCATGACGGTAAGATTGTCGGCATCTTCAGGGCGGTTGAAGAGACGACGGAGACGGTGCTTGCGCTGCGTGCGCTGGCGGAGTCGAACGAGCGGCTGCGCATGGCGCTGTCGGCGGGCAGCGGCTTCGGGGTGTGGGACTGGCATATTCAATCCGGCCTGGTGTACGGCGACGAGCGGATGGCACAGCTGTTTGGCCTTGATCCGCAACGTGCCGTAGCGGGTGTGTCGCACCAGGAGTATGAGCGGATGGTGCACCCGGACGATCTGCAGCGGATGGCGGATGCGGTGATGGGATGTCTGCTGAAGCATGAGAACTACAGGGTCGAGTACCGGGTGCGGCGGGCGGACGGCTCCTATGGCTGGGTGCGCGCGATGGGGCAGTGCGTGCTGGACGCGGCAGGTCATCCATACCGGGTGACGGGCTTGAAGACGGCGATCGATGAGCCCGCGGAGGTGTCCCCGGCTGTGTCCGCTGCGCAGCCCTTCAGCGGCGAACCGTGGAGCGCGCTGCCAGCTTCGATCCGTTCGTTTCTGGCCGGCACGGTCTTCCTGCTGACGGACCGACCGGACACGGTGCAGCTTGAGGTGATCGCCGGGCCGATGAGTACTCGTCTGCTGCTGCATGCTCCGGCCAGCGACCTGGGCAAGATCATCGGCAAACAGGGAAGGATCATGCGATCTTTGCGCACTGTGCTGCTGGGCATCAGCGGAACCAGCGGGCAGCGATTTTCGATCGATGTGATGGCGCGGGAGCAGCCCGCGGTGGAAGCGAACTAGGACGTCGCAGTCTTCAGCCGGACCCATCTCTGGTTCCTGCGAGGTTGGTGGGATTGTCAGGAGGAGCCGCATCTGACCCGCGGCTTTTTTGTTACTCTTTCGCATGCTTTCCCCACACCGGCTGTTTCCTGCTGACCCTGGTACGCGCGCCATCGCTGAACGGCTTTATGGCTCGATCCAGCACCTGCCCATCGTTTCCCCGCATGGGCATACGGATCCTCGCTGGTTCGCGCAGAATCATGCGTTTCCGAATCCGTCCGCGCTGTTGATCCAGCCGGATCATTACATCTTCCGCATGCTGTATTCGCAGGGGATCCCGCTTGAGGCGTTGGGCATCGGAGTGGGCGAGAGCGGCCAGGAGCCTGACCCGCTCGAGGTCTGGCGCACGTTTGCCGCGCACTATCATCTGTTTCGCGGGACGCCAACAAGGCTTTGGCTCGACTACACATTTGAGACGCTCTTCGGACTTGATGAACGGCTTTCGGCTTTCAACGCCGTTGACTTTTACAACGTGATCGACAAGGCGCTCAGGACGCCGGAGTTCCTGCCGCGTGCGCTCTTCGATCGCTTCCATATCGAGGTGCTGGCGACGACCGATGCTGCCGACGATCCGTTGACGGCGCATCAGGAGATCCGCTACTCGGGCTGGAAGGGTCGGGTTCTGCCGACGTTTCGGCCGGACGCCGTGATCGACGTGGAGTATGCCGGCTTCGCCGGGAACCTGCGCCACCTGGGTGAGATCACGGGGGAGGATGTTTCGACGTGGAGCGGCTACCTGAACGCGCTGCGGACGCGCCGCGCCTTTTTCAAGCGGATGGGGGCGACGGCGACCGATCACGGGCACCTGACGGCGATGACGGCGGATCTGTCGATCGGTGACGCGGAGGCGCTCTATGCGCGGGTTTTCGAGGGGAAGCTTGAACCGGGCGATGCGGAGCTGTTCCAGGCGCAGATGCTGACCGAGATGGCGGGCATGAGCGTGGACGACGGGCTGGTGATGCAGCTGCATCCAGGCAGCGTGCGCAACCACAACCGGCAGGTGTTCGAGCGCTTCGGGAGGGACAAGGGCGCGGATATCCCGGCGCCTACCGAGTATGTCCGTGCGCTGCGGCCGCTGTTAAACCGGTATGGCAACGAGCGGGGCTTTACCTTCATCGTGTTCACGCTTGATGAGAGCACGTACTCGCGCGAGCTGGCGCCGTTGGCGGGCCACTATCCGTGCTTGCGGCTGGGACCGCCTTGGTGGTTTCATGATTCGCCTGAAGGCATGATGCGCTTTCGCGAACAGGCGACCGAGACCGCAGGCTTCGCGAATACGGTCGGCTTCAACGACGATACGCGGGCGTTTTTGTCGATCCCGGCACGGCATGATGTTGCGCGTCGCATGGACGCATCGTTTCTGGCGCGGCTGGTCGCCGAGCACCGCCTGGATGAAGACGAAGCGGCCGAAGTGGCAGAAGACCTGACTGTGAACCTCGTACGCCGGGCTTACAAGCTTTAGGTGCAACAGCAAGTGCGTCCTGACGCCGGACTGGCGCCACTTCGTGGGGTGGGGGCGCTGGCGCGCTCGAGCGGCAGAGGATAGGCCTCAGCTTCTTGTGCGCGCCAGCGCTTCCAACCCCCGAAGTGGTCGCCGTCCGCGATGAGGACGCGGTTGCTGTTGCACTGGCGCTTCTTGCACCGGGTTACGATGTTCGCATGAGTCTCTTCTTTGCGGCGGGTTCGGCTTCGCTTGAGCTGACGCCCGATGATTACCGGGCCGGGCTGTTCTCGGCCTTGACGATGCTGGGCGAGCGTCGTCGTGTGCTGGTGGTGCCACCCGATATCACGCGGCTGCACTCGAAGGCTGGTGAGTTGACCGAGCTTCTGTGGCAATACTATGGGGACCGCCTGGTCGACGTGATGCCGGCGCTGGGCACGCATAAGCCGATGTCGGACGTGCAGATTGCCGGCATGTTTGGGGGGACGCCGCATTCGTTGTTTCGGGTTCACGACTGGCGTAACGATGTGGTGACGCTGGGCGAGGTGCCGGGCGAGTTTATCCACGAGGTGAGCGAGGGCAGACTCAGCTATGCGTGGCCGGCACAGGTGAACCGGCTGCTGCTCGAAGGCGGGCACGACCTGATCCTGTCGGTGGGGCAGGTGGTTCCGCATGAAGTGGTGGGTATGGCGAACGGGGTAAAGAACATCTTCATCGGAACCGGAGGTCCGCTGGGTATTCACCGCTCGCACTTCCTGGGGGCGGTGTACGGGATGGAACGCATGATGGGGCGTGCGGAGACGCCGGTGCGGCGCGTGCTGAACTATGCGAGCGAACGCTTTGCCGGCAGGCTGCCGCAGATCGTGTATGTGCAGACGGTGATTGCAAAGAACGACGCCGGGCGACTGGTGATGCGCGGGCTCTTTATCGGAGATGACGCGGAGTGTTTTGAGCGTGCGGCGGCGCTGAGCCTCGAGTGCAACTTCGAGAGACTGGATCGGCCGGTGAAGAAGGCCATCGTGTACCTCGATCCGGTGGAGTTTCGTTCGACCTGGCTTGGCAACAAGGCGGTCTATCGGACGCGGATGGCGCTTGCGGACGCTGCCGAGCTGATCGTGCTGGCGCCGGGTGTGCGTGAGTTTGGCGAGGACGCGGCGATTGATCGGCTGATCCGGAGGTTCGGCTACTGCGGGACGCCATCGGCGCTTGATGCGGTGACCCATGATGACGAGCTTGCGGCGAACCTGTCGGCGGCGGCGCACCTGATTCATGGTTCAAGCGAGGGCCGATTCCGGATTCGCTACTGTCCGGGCGGACTGACGCGGCAGGAGGTTGAATCAGTAGGTTATGAGTTCGGTTCGCTGGCTGACTACGACGCTGCGAAATTGCAGGATGGTTGGAATGTGGTGGGTGGGGAAGAGATCTTTTACGTCTCGAACCCGGGGTTGGGTTTGTGGGCTTATGAGGGTCGGCTCGGGAGCGTTGCGCCGTGATCACGGGCAGCAAGCCCCGGGGTGCATGAAGACGGCCGCGGATGTCGGCGCTTTGCTTCGCCAGCTCTACTGCTCTTTGTAGTTGCGGATCAGCCCGCCGTCTACGAAGTAGGTGCTGCCGGTGACGTAGGAGCCTTCGTCGGAGGCGAGGAAGGCGACGACCGATGCGACATCTTCGGGTTTGCCCATGCGGCCGAGCGGGATGTTGTTCAAGAGCGCGTTGAGCTTCGGCTTGTCCTCAAGCAGGGCCTTGTTGATGGGCGTGCTGATGGCGCCGGGTGCGACGTTGTTGACCGTGATGTTGCGCGGTCCGAGCTCCATGGCGAGATCGCGCATCAACATTCGCAGGCCACCTTTGGCGGCGCAGTAGCTTGCGAAGTTCGGGAAGACCATGTCCTCGTGAACGGATGAAATATTGACCACGCGCCCGGGTTTGCCGGTCTCGATCAGCTTCTGCACGAAGCGCTGGGTGAGGAAGAAGGCGCCCTTAAGATTTGTATTCAGCACAAGGTCGTAGTCAGCTTCGGTGACGTCCTCGAAGGCTGCGTTCTTTTCGACGCCTGCGTTGTTGACCAGGATGTCGCAACCTCCGAGCTGCGCGTAGGCCTGCTCGACCAGGTTCTGCACATCAGGAAGCGAGCCGACATCGGCTTTGACGATGATGCTCTTGCCGCCGGCGGCTTCGATCTTCGCCTTGGCGGCATCGGCTCCGTCCGGGTGTGAGTTGTAGTTGATGACGAGGGCCGCGCCCTCTGATGCGAGACGCACGGCGATCGACTCGCCGATGCCTGAAGATGATCCCGTGACGATAGCGACTTTCCCTTCAAAGCGACCAGGCATGCTTGACCCTCTTGGGAAGATAGATGCTGGTGGCTGACGAAAAGCAGCAGCAAGTGCGTCCTGACGCCGGACGGGCGCCACTTGCGTGGGGTGGAGGCGCTGGCGCGCGTGGGAGTACGAGGGGAGCCAAAGCGCTTCCACTGCACGAAGTAGGTGCCCGACCGCGAGGAGGACGCAGCTGAGGCTGCCGTTGAACGTCTACCCGCGCTTGCTGCGGAAGAAGGTGGTCAGCAGGCGGCTGCATTCCGCTTCGAGGAGGCCGGCGGTGAGGTCTATGCGGTGGTTGAGGGCGGGGTGGTTGAGGACCGAAAGGACGCTGCCGCATGCGCCGGCCTTTGGGTCGGGTGCGGCGTAGACCAGGCGTGCGAGGCGTGCGTGCAGGATGGCGCCGGCGCACATGGCGCATGGCTCAAGCGTGGTGTAGAGCGTGCAGCCAAGCAGCCGGTAGTTGCCGAGGGCGACGCCTGCAGCACGGATGGCAACGATCTCCGCGTGCGCGGTGGGGTCGGAGGTACGGAGAACCTGGTTGTTGCCGCGGGCGAGGATTGTTTCGCTGTCGGGGCCGACCATGACAGCACCGACCGGCACCTCGCCCGCGAGCTCTGCTCTGCGCGCCTCGTTGATGGCTTCGCGGAGGAAGAGCTCGTCGCGTTCTTCGCGGGGATGGCTCATCCCGCGGGCTTGGCGGCGGCGTTGTCGGCCAGGATGTCTGCGCGGGTGCGGGGCTTGGACTGCGGGCCGAAGAAGCGTTCGATCTCCTTGGCGAGTGCGAGCAGCTTCGGACGGCGGGCGGCGAGTTGATCTTCAGAGAGGGAGAAGCTTTGCTGCCAGATGGACTCGAGCGGCGGCAGGATGTTGGCAGTGAGGATCTCGGCGGTGGCGAGCTTGTGCAGTTCGTCAAGCAGCGCTTCTTCTTCTGGTT
>CAXTUS010000164.1:0-6041 GCA_964247475.1 uncultured Acidobacteriaceae bacterium
CGCCGGAGCCGCGGCGATCGGCTTTGCCGGCGCTGCCGGCGGGCTCTTCTTCGACAGCCTGCTGGGGGCAACCGCTGAGCGGCGTGGCTGGCTGGGCAATGACCTGGTCAACTTTTGCTCGACTTTGTTTGCGGCTGCAGTCGCGCTGGCGCTTGTTGCATGTCGTTAGACGAGGCAAGTACGACCGCGTCCTGGCGCGGACGGGCGCCACTTCGTGGAGCGGGCGCGCAGGGCCTTCCCGTCGTCGCAGCAGCCTTCCCGTCGTCGCTGCGGCCTTCCGCTCGTCGCTGCGGCCTTCCACTCGTCGCTGCGGCCTCCCCCTCGTCGCAGCGGCCTTCTACTCGTCGCTGCGGCCTTCCACGTAGTGGTGGAGGACGGTCTCCGGCAGACCCAGCCGGAATGCCGTGTAGCTGAGGATCTCGTGCGCGTACCGTGCCGCCAGGTCGATGTTGTCAATGTTGCCAAGCGGCGCGCGGGGAGACGGAAACACGTCGAGCCCCGCGTCCCTGCACAATGCCTCGATGCGAAACAAGTGGGTGGGATCGGACACCACCACGATGTGTTCGAGACCGCGCTGACTGGCGATCCGCTCGAGCCGGCTTACCTGCTGCGAGGTGTCAAAGGAGTGCGTCTCGGCGAGGATGTCGGTGAGCGGCACGCCGTTCGCGAGCAGGTAGTCGCGGCCTACGCCTCCCTCGGTCTTGCCGGAGCCCTTGTCCGTGCCGCCTCCCAGGGTGATGATCAGCGGCGCGATGTTGCGCTGGTAGAGAGCCACGGCGTGATCGAGCCGCGCGTGATAGACGGGGGATGGCCGTCCGCCGTACTCCGCCGCGCCGAAGACCGCGATCGCGTCCGCGGGCCTCGCCTGATCCTGAGCGGCGACAAGGTTGATCTGATACGTCACCCAGGCGCACCACCCTGCCGCGAGCAGCACCAAGACCAGGCTTACCCGCAGCAGCAGGCGCAGCACGAGATCTGAACGGCTCGGCGATCGGTTGGCAGACTTCATCCGCGGTTTTGACAGTATGACCTGCGCGCGGGAAATCGGCCATCCCCCGAACGCGGGTGCCGGCGCCGCCCGCGCAGCGGGTCAAGGCGGAAGACGCGCAGCAAGGCGCAAACGCTGTGTGATGTAGGACTTACTTCGCTCTTGTTCGCTTGCAGGTTGAAGCCGTGCCTGCGGTTCCCCGGAGCTACCGCTGCAAGCAGAGCGCGATCTCATAGGTCGGGATCGCTCCTTCGCGCAGAATGGTCCACGAGTTGTCGCCGGCCGACAGGTCGATGATGGTGGTCGGGATCGCGCGTGCGGTCGGTCCGCCATCGACGATCAGCGGGATCATCCCGCCAAGCTGGTCATGCACGCCGCGCGCGTAGGTGCACTCGGGCATGCCGTGCAGGTTGGCACTGGTGGCCGTGATGGGGAGGCCGAGTTGATGCACGATGGCGCGCGCGATCGGCGCCTCCGGCACCCTGAGCGCCACGTTGCCGGTGTTGGCCGTGACCCGCAGGGGGAGCTTCGAACCGGCTTTGACGATGATCGTAAGGGGGCCTGGCCAGAAGCGTTCGGCGAGGCGGTCGAAGGCGTTGTCGCAGGAGCGCGCGAGCGCGTACGCCTGGGCGACGTCGGCGATCAGCAGCGATAGCGGCTTGTGCCGTGAGCGCTCCTTCAGCTCATAGATACGGTCTACCGCGTGGAGGTTCACGGGGTCTACGGCGAGTCCATAGAAGGTGTCGGTGGGGAGCGCGACCACCTGGCCGCTGTCGAGGGCCTGGGCGACGCGCTCGATCAGGGCGGGCTCGGGCTCGTCGGGATGGATGCGGAGAATTTCGGCCGTCAACGGTGGGGGAGCTCCTTCTGTGTAACTCGGGTGGAAAGACCCTGCGTGCAGAACCTAGCATAGCTGACGTGGCCTCGGCCCGGGGCTTTCGGGCGATAGAACGGGTATCCTTTTGGGAATGGGCGAACAGCCATGAGCGAGGTCGTGACCAGCCGGACGAATGCGCGGGTGAAGCAGCTGCGCGCCGCCTTCAACGGGCAGGCGCGGTTGTCGAGCGGGATGGTTGCCATCGAAGGCGAGCACCTGCTTGAGGAAGCGGTGCGCAGCGGCCAGGTGCTGAAGACGGTCTTTGTGAGCGAACGCCGCGAGGTGCCGGCGTCCGTTCCGCGGGGGGTTGAGGTCGTCCGGCTGGCCGGTGATGTCCTGCAAAGCTGCGTGGAGACGCAGACGCCGCAGGGTGTGGCGGCGCTGCTGGTGCCGCCGGTGTCGTCCGTCGCTGACATGCTTGGCGGGGCCAGCCCCTTGATCCTGGTTGCGGTCGGGCTGCAGGATCCGGGGAACCTGGGCACGCTGATTCGATCGGCCGAGGCCTTCGGGGCGGACGGCGTACTGACGACGCCGGGCACGGTGAGCGCGTGGAACCAGAAGGCGATTCGTGCGTCCGCGGGCAGTATCTTTCGCGTGCCCGTGGCCTTCGCGACCCCTGAAGCGATGGAACGGCTGAAGCAGGCCGGCGTGCGGCTGCTGGCCGCGTTGAAGGATGACGCGCGCTCGATTTCCGATGAGGCGCTTGGTGCCACGCTGTGCGGACCATGCGCGGTGCTGGTGGGCAACGAGGGTGCGGGGCTCGGCGAAGACTGGGTGCGGGTGGCCGACAAGCGCGTGACGATCCCCTGCCCGGGCCGGGTGGAGTCCCTGAACGCCGCAGTCGCCGGGTCGATCCTGCTGTGGGAGATTGCGCAGAGGCGGAGGGCAACGGCAACCGCGTCCTGACGCCGAACTGGCGCCACTTCGTGGGGTGGAAGCGCTGGCGCGCCTAAACACGAGAGGTGAGTCGAATGCCGCTCACGCGCGCCAGCGCTTCCTCCCCACGAAGTGGTCGCCGCGCGCGATCAGGGCGTGGTTGCTTTTGCCTTCGCCTTCGCGCCGCGTTCGTCGACGCGGGTCCAGGTCTGCGATCGGCCCAGCAGCGAGATGCCGAGGAAACCGCGGACGACGAGGTGTTGGCCTCCGTCGGTGACGCGCAGCCTGCAGCGGTAGACGCGGCCGGTGTCGGGGTCGAGAATATCGCCGCCCTCGTATTCGCCATGTGCGGGCTTCATCTCGCGCAGGATGAGGAGGCCTTCGATCTTCTGTCCCTTGCGCTCGTCGGTGCAATCATCGCAGCGGCTGGCCGCGTCCTTGCTGTCGAAGACGCGCGTGATCTGGCCGAAGAGGCGGCCGTCCCGGGTGAAGAGGCGGACCTCACCTTTGGGCTGATGGGTCCGGTCGTCGACGGTCTGCCACAGGCCCGTGGGGTCTGAGGATTGGAAGGATTCAGAGCGGTCAGCTTTGCCCGGAGCCGGGGGCTGGGCGTAGAGCGCGAGCGACGTCGTGAGGGCGAGCACCGCGGCGATCGGATGCAGGATCTTTGTCATGGTTGTGCCTGCAATCGAAGTCTCCTGAGACTTTGCCTTCCGTAGCGGGCTTTGTGGGCGGACCCGCGATGGTTGAGACGCTCGAATCGTGATCGTCGATTGGATCTTGAAGAAGAATCGCTTGCGTCGGAGCGGGAGTTCCGGAGAGGATCGTGCGTTGCCGATGCTGGCACGGTTCGTCGGCGCCTTCAGCGTTCAGGACGGGGGGGGGTGACCTATGAGGTCTGCGGAGACTCGGCGCCCGATCTGCCGCTGGTTGTTCTGCTGCATGGAAGCAGCGGACATGCTGCAAAGTTCTATGAAGTCCTGTGAAGTCGTGTGAGGAAGTTCTGTGAGGAGCAAGCCAGCGTTACGCTGCGAACGGGTGCCAGGTCTTGCTGTCGCGAAGGCAAAGCAGCTCGTAAGGCTGGGTGGGGTGAAGCAGCTGGTTTGTGCGAACGGTGTGTATTCCGATCAGCAGCATGGTTTCCCAGGCGGTGGCTTTCGACGACGCTGAGCAACGGACCCTGCGGTTCTTCGAAGAGCATGGCGCGCCTTGATGACGGTCTTTGCGCGGCGAGCGATTCCTTGCCGGGCTTGCTTTTTACCATTGGCTCACAGGTAATGGACAGGCAGGCACACCCGGGAAGCGGGGGCCTGGGTTCCGGGCTGAAGCTCGGACCAACCCAGGAGTTGAGCTTGAGTTTGTTTGATGCTTCGCCTCTGGCGGCTGCCGCGGTTGCGCGCCAGGCGCCGCTGGCCGAGCGGATGCGGCCGCGCACGATTGCAGAATACTCCGGTCAGCAGCACCTGCTGGGGCCAGGCAAACCGCTGCGCCTGGCGATCGAAAACGACGATGCGGCTTCGATGATCTTCTGGGGGCCGCCGGGCGTGGGCAAGACGACGCTTGCGAAGATTGTCGCGGTGCGGACCGAAGCGAGCTTCATCGAGTTTTCGGCCGTGCTGTCGGGCATCAAGGAGATCAAGCAGGTGATGGTCGAGGCGGAGAAGGCGGCGGGCTTTGGCTCGCGTACCATCCTGTTTGTCGATGAGATCCACCGGTTCAACAAGGCACAGCAGGATGCGTTTCTGCCGTATGTGGAACGCGGTACGATCCGGCTGATCGGGGCGACGACCGAAAATCCTTCGTTTGAGATCAACGCCGCGCTGCTGTCGCGCTGCCGCGTGTATACGCTGCAGGCGTTGAGCGAAGAGGACGTGCTTGCGCTGCTCGGGCGGGCGCTCGGCGACGCGGAACGCGGCCTGGGTGCGAGCGGGATCGAAGCCGAGGACGAGGCTCTGGACGCGATCGCGGTGTATGCGAGCGGCGATGCGCGGACTGCGTTGAACGCGCTTGAGGTATCGGCGCGGCTTGCCGAGGGGCGGGGCGAGCGGCTGATCACGAAGGCGCTGGCAGCCGAAGCGATGCAGCGGCGGATGCTGCTCTACGACAAAAAGGGTGAGCAGCACTTCGACATCATCTCCGCGCTGCACAAGAGCGTGCGCAACAGCGATGCGGATGCGGCGCTCTACTGGCTGGGACGGATGCTCGAGGCGGGCGAGGACCCGATGTACTGTGCGCGGCGGCTGGTGCGGATGGCGGTTGAGGACATCGGACTGGCTGCGCCCGAGGCCTTGAACCTTTGCCTGAGCGCGCGCGATGCGATGCACTTCCTGGGGCGTCCGGAGGGCGATCTCGCGCTGGCGCAGGCGGCGGTGTACCTTGCGCTGGCACCTAAATCAAACGCGGTTTATACGGCTTACGGCGAGGTGCGCGCAGATATTCAGAAGACCGTTGCAGAGCCTGTGCCGCTGCACCTGAGAAATGCTCCGACCAGGCTGATGAAGGAGCTCGACTACGGCAAAGACTACCAGTACGCGCATGACGTGGAGGGGCGGGTGGCGGATATGGACTGCCTGCCCGGGTCGCTCGTGGGCCGCAGCTACTACAAGCCGACGGACCAGGGGCGGGAGAAGCAGCTGGCGCAGCGGATGGACGAGATTTCGCGGATCCGCAAGGCAAAACGGGAGTAAGCTTTCGGTGTTTGGCAAACCGCCTTACGAGGAGCTTGCACCATGACGACCACGATTCCTCCGATCACCCCTTACCTGGCTGTGGCCGATGCGGCTGCGGCGATCGAATTCTACAAGAAGGCCTTTGGCGCAGTGCAGGACGGCGAGGCGCACCTGATGCCGGGCACGAACAAGATCATGCATGCGCGGCTGCTGATCAACGGTGCGCTGATCATGATTGCGGATGACTTTTCCGCCGAGATGGGTGGCCCGTGCAACACGCCGCCTGCGCTTGGTGGCTCGCCGGTGACGCTGGCGCTCGATCTCGAGGATGTGCGTCCGTTCTGGGATCGTGCGGTTGCTGCGGGCGGAATCGTGACGTTGCCGCTGGCGGATATGTTCTGGGGTGCGCGGTACGGGCAGATGACAGACCCGTTCGGACACAAGTGGTCGATGTCGCAGACGCTGAAGCAGATGACGGATCAGGAGATGCGGGAGAATGCGGAGTCTGCGGTGGAGACAAAGGGCACATTGATGGGGGAGCCGGTGACGAGCTGAGGGGCAAGGGCAAGTGCGTGCTGCTCGCGGGCGGCGACCACCTAGGGGGGGGGGGGGGGGGGGGGGGGGGGGGGGG
>CAXTUS010000165.1:0-5933 GCA_964247475.1 uncultured Acidobacteriaceae bacterium
AAGATCTTCTGCGGAGTCTCGGTGAAGAACTCGCCCTTCTTGTCGTTGGTCGGCTGGTAAAGGGAGGCGGCGATTGCCTTAGCCTCTGCCTTGCGGCGCAGCTCCTCTGACGGTCCCCAGTAGGGGCAGCGATCGTCAAGCGGGTTGAGGATGATGTCGCCACGGCTCGCGTCATAGAAGCGTCGGACGAACTCGCAGGCAGGGTCGTAGATGATGGCCGATTCACCACGGTCCCTGATCTGACCGAGCATCATCCGGATCAAAGTTGACTTACCGGAGCCCGTGTCTCCGATGATCTGGATGTGCTGCGCTTCAGCGGAGATCGGGATGCAGAGCCGCTCCTTACTCTCAAGGGTCTGGAAGCCAATTCCCTGCCCGTTTGTCTCTTCGTTGAACTCGGCCGGACTCATCATCACTGGACCCTTGAGGCGCCGCCCGTACTTCAATCTCTTGCGGCGAGCAATGTCCTTCGGGATGCTGACGAACAGCAGAACCATGAACGTTCCGAGTCCAGCAAGCCAGGTCTGCTCATAGATTGACGCCAGGCTGTTGCCCTCAAACACTGAGTTCTCCAGGAAGGCGTTCAGGCGCTTGTCGTCATAGCTCAACTCGGGTCCGCGATAGATAGCAGTGAGACCGTGAGCGAGGGCATCTGCCGACGGGGCAAGCGGCAAATCCTTGCCGTCTGGTACGGGCGTGACGCCCTCTTTCGTGTCCTTCAACGTGGCCAGCCGGCCTGGGTGTTTACCGTCGCCAATCCAAAGAAGCCGGAACTTCTCCACCTTCTGAAAGCTTGCTCCAAGGCCGCTGCGGAAGTAGATCGGCGTGTAGTACTGCTGCAGCGGCTCGGTCGCGAAAGTGAAGTGGCACCACATCCCGATGCAGGTCAGCAGGAGCGCCAACGCAGCGGCGCCATACGTGTGCACCGGACTGTGCGGCGGCCAGACGATCGTTTCATTTCTTCCCCATTTTGCAGCCATGGCTATTGCTCCCTCGCCGGTACGGCGTACTGCTTTAGCAAATCCTGCGCGGTCTCATGCTTGGTCGTCCGAACCTCATCGAGGACCTGCGTGTATGCCTCGGGCGTCATCTTCTGCCCGAGGGCGAGCGAGCGGAGAATGATGTTCAGTTGCATGCGGAGCGCGACCACTTCAGTGAAGATCGCGCTCTCGTTTGCTCCCGCCCGCGCGGCCTTAAGAAGTGCTTCTCTGGCCCACTCACTGAACGCCTTGCCCTCTGTCTCAGCTGCGGCGGCGAGTTCAAGTCGTTCCTCCCGTGTCACCTTCGCCGCCGCCATCGTGTTGCGCGCGAGGCGCCCTTGAGAGCGTCGAATGCGATCGCCGATTCCAAGGTGCTCTGGTTCTGTTTTGTCGCTCATCTCGGCTCCGAAAGAAGGTAAACAACTGTTACCCTTGTGGTGATGACCGGCGTTTACCCGTGGCCATAAGACTTTTGTTTTGTACAGGTAAACCATTGTTTACCTTGTTGGTGGTTTGCATGACCCTCGGAGGGATGGAGTGTCAACCGTATTCCGGTGCGAAGCACCGCCTCCATCCCGGCACAGAATCATGCGGAAAGCTGAGGTGTTCATCGTGCGGATGCCGTGCTCTTGGGGGAGGCTTCCGGTGTCGCTGCTGCCTTCGTTCCATTGGTCGAAGGCCGCCGAACCCGCAGGGGAAGCACAGGCTTTGCCGTCGGGTTCTGGTCCCGAAACTTCTGGAAGTCCTTGTCCTTCGAGAAGACGTAAGCGATGGCGGCTTCAAGCACATCGTCGGCGCTTCCTGCGGTCATGGCGGCGTACTGATCGATCTGCTTCGCAGTCGATTCTTCGAGGGTGATGAGGGCGTTGACCTTCTTGCTGGCGACGATTTCAAGCAGTGGCATAGTGGCTCCCGGTAATGCGGTCGTACGGTGTTGTGGCCATGCGCTCGATCGTATGAGCGCAATGAAGGTCATAGATTGAGTCGTAGAGGAAGACCTTGTTGCCTCGGTCGTACCCCCGTACCTCGATCACTTCGCTGATGCGCCGTCCCTCGGCGAAACGTTGCACCTGGATGACCAGCTGCACGCTCTCTGCGATCTCGGTGGCGATGTCTTCACGGGTCGATTGCTGATGGGAACGCATGGCCAATTCACCGAACCTGCGCAGCGCTTTCAATGCGGAACTTGCGTGGATGGTGGCCATTGACCCGGCGTGTCCGGTGTTGAAGGAGTCGAGCAACGTCCGAGCCTCTTCCCCACGCACCTCGCCCAGGATGATGCGGTCTGGACGCCAGCGGAGCGAGGCTTTGAGGAGCGTATTGAAGTCCACAGCGCTGCCCCTGGTGGCGGCCTGGCACTCGGCGGCGAGGATGTTCGGCTGCGCGATTCGGAGCTCGGAAGTGTCCTCGATCACGACCAGACGCTCACTGCTGGGGATGAAGTCGGCGAGGGCGTTGAGGAGCGTTGTCTTGCCGGAGCCGGTCCCGCCGCTGATCAGCATCGTCGTCCCTGCCTCGATCTGCCGGTGGAGATAAGCCGAGAGGTCGGCAGGCAAAGAGCCGCTCCGAATCAGGTCGTCGGCGGTCAAGCGGACGGCTGAGAACTTGCGGATCGTGACGGCCGGGGCGGGCCGAACGACAGGCGGCAGGACGGCGGCAAGGCGGCTCCCATCGGGCAGCTGAACGTTGAGGACGGGGTGCTCTGCGTCGAGCTTTCGTCCTAGCCTGTTGGCGATCACGTCGAGGCCGGTGGAGAGGTTCTTCGCGTCGAAGCGGACGCTCTCCGCCCGGTGAAGCTGGCCGCGACGTTCGTACCACCAGGAGCCATCCGGGTTCCCCATGATCTCGCTGACCGTGTCGTCGAGGAGCAGCTCGCGGATCGGCTGCAGGAAGGCAATGAGAAGTTCGAGGTCTGTATTCATGGTCTACTGGAACGCCTGGTCGGCTCGGAAACGGACCACGGTGAGGCCGAGAGGATTGACGGAGAGCGCATCGTTTGCGACCGTCTCCGCGAAGACATAGGTCACGCTGACAATCCACCGCTCGCGCTTCAGCACGCTGTGGTCGGCGGGGTTGGTGTAGACCTTTTCGAACTCGATACGGGCCGAGTAGGGCGACTGCCGGAGGTCGTCGAGGACGATGCTCTTCACGTCGATATCGACGTAGGGAAGCTGCGAGTCATGCTGGAAGGTGGAGATGGTTTTGTCCTGCTGCTCCTGCCGGATCACGGTGCGCTGGACGTCGCTGTTGAAGAAGTAGAGGGCGGCTGTCTGGTCCGCTTCGATGGTGTAACGGTTGCGCTGGAAGTAGAGTGAGGCCCAGCGTGCGAGGTAGTACTTGTTCTCCGCTTCCTGCGGCTTGTAGGCGTAATCGCGGTAGTCAATCGCCTCAGCATGCCCCACGTCCGAAACCCGAATGATGAGCGGTTTGAGCTGGGTAAGCGCCTTCTGGCTCTTGAACACGAGGGCGCCCAGCATGAGGCAAACGGCCCCGAGAACCAGGATCGTGATCTTCAAGTAGGTGTTCATGACCATGGGATCGCCATACTGCTCGAGGTAGCGCTCGGCGGCGCGGGTGATCTCTGGTGTGCGGGTCGATGCGGATGTCATGAGGGTGTCCTTTTAGCGGAGCGCGAATGCGGTTGCAATTCCCATGCCGGCATCGTGGCCGCCGGCGCTACCGGAGAAGATGGAGGCTGTCAAAGCTGGGATCTTGGTAAGAACGAAGACGTTCACGACAATGAGGAGCAGAAGAACTGGGAAGTCCTGTGTGGCCGCCCCTACGTTCAGATCGCCACCAGCCAGGCTCTGGTAATAGCCGAGGAAGAACTGTCCAAGGATGCTCATCGCCGCGGCCGCAACAACCTTGTAGAAAGAGAAGCTGAGATATGCCTTGAGCCATCCCCAGAAGAGGAACTCGGTCCTCTCAAAGACCATGAAGGGAATAAAAATCGGCCCCAGCAGACCGATGATGGTGGACGCGATCGCGCCGTAGGCGATGATGCCAGCCACCAGGGCTGCGAGGAGCGCAAGCATGCCCTGCGTCATGGCGTAAACGACCGCAAGGTAGGGCGACATCATCGTTGTCATCCCCGGGCCCTGCTTGGAGAGTGTCTGGTTGATCGAAGTGAGCATCACGTTCGCTGAGTCGGTGCCGATCGTGTCCGCGAGGTTGATGGTGCCCTGCTTGATGAATCCGGTGAGCGAGTAGCCCACGCCCGGGATCGGCATGTCGTAGTAGTTCACGAAAGCGTAGGCGAAGCTGATCAGCATGACGAAGCGCAGGAACTTCCCCATATGGAAGCCCGGGCCCCCATGCGCAGCGCTGAGCGCCTCCTGGATGCCGAACCAGACCATCATGATCGTGGCCAGGCCAAGCGTCATGCGAATGCCGATGACGTTGATGGTCGGTGACGCGCCCCGCATGAGCGCGTCGCAGCCATTTGTGATGAAGATGAGGATGTTACTTCCCATGATGCCCTGCCCTTTGCGTTGCTGGACTAGTAGTGGAGAGCGTTGGTGACCGACGCTGACGAGGTGGAGATCTTGCTGTTGTAGTTCGCCTCATAGTTCTGGGCGTTCTGGAACAGGAGCTTCATCTGGTCCGTCTGCTGCTTTTGCTGAACCATCTGCTGCATCGTCTGACCCTGGGCAAGCTGGCTCTGATCCTGCTGGGTGCGCAGGAGAAGTAGGAGCGCCTGGTTGATCCGCTGCAGGGTCGCAAGCTCTGTCTGCTGCGTGCCGTCGAGAGAGTGGCTTGCAGCCTCGAGGTTGGCAATGTCCTGCTGGCGCTGCGCCTGGTTGGCACGGATCGCGCCCACTGCGGAAAGATTTGTCGCACTAACCGAGTCGGACAGGTCGAGGGTCGCTGCATGCGCCGCGACGACGCGCTGGCTATTCGCGTCGAGGTTCTGGTAGCCAGTCATCTGCGCGACCCGCGAAATGCTCGCGCCCTGGACCGCTGAGGTCGCGGTCCCGAGGTTCTGGTTTAGCGACCTCATCCACGGGCCGGTGTTGCCGTAGGTGTCGTTCGATGGAAGCACCGGAACCCACGAGGGCAGCCCGGCACCGTATCCGGAGTAGAGCGACTGAGGCGACGTGGCCATGCGCTTCGCGAGATTGTAGGCATTGATCACGTTCTCGGTGGTCTGAACCGTCGTGGTGTAGGTCTTCTCGGCCTGCGCGATCTGAGACAGAGCGTGTGTGGCCTGAGTCGGGTCGAAGGTGACGCTCCAGCCAAACTGCGCGTGCGCTGGAAGGGCGCCAGCAGCGGCAAGTGCGGCGGTGGCGATGATTGTTTTCATTCGTGTGGCTCCTCTGCGTTGGTTGAGGTGCTGTTTATGGTTGAGCGGGGCATCAGGGAGCTTGGGTGGCCTTCGTGGCGGCTTTGACTTCTGCCTCTCCCAGTGCTCTGCCAAGAGGTGCCATGTGCGCACGCTCTTGATCGCATAGCGGCTGGTTAATCCGGATCTGTTCAGGCGTTCCGTTGCGGCAATCAGCCAGGTACGTCTTCCGGAGTGCGGCGTACTCGGCTTCCATTTCCGCCAGGGACTTGCCCTGCAATCCCGTCGGCGTGGAGCTTGCCCCTTCGGGAATGTGGTTGGCTGAGGTGCTCTTACAACCTGCAGAGCCGAGCAGAGCGATAGAGAGAGCAAAGATAGCAGTGCGGTGACGCATGAAAGCTCCTAGAGCGACTGAGGGATGGTGTGGCTGGTGTAGGCAGGGAGGAGCATGTCCTGGGTGAAGTAGACCTTCACCCGATGTCCTTCCCGGATCGTGATGGTTGGCGGAATCTGAATGAACTTGTCGAGGACCGTGGTCGCCTGCTGCGAGATGCCGGCAGACGCGCCGTTGACGAACTGCTGCGAGCCGTTCGAGTTGTAGCCGGTCCCGCCCTGGGTGATCTGCGCTGCGCCGGAGATGACTCCAAGAGCGATGGAAGTCCCGAAGATCT
>CAXTUS010000166.1:0-5849 GCA_964247475.1 uncultured Acidobacteriaceae bacterium
GGGTCGGGGTTGTGGTGTTGCTGGCGGCGTGTGGGTTGGTGCTGGGGGTGGGGTTCGGGGTGGGGTTCGGGCTGGGAGGCCTTTGACGTGGCTACCAGGTATAGCCTCCGCCCGGCGGCGGCCATGCGCCTGCGAGCTGGCGGAGCAGCACGATGCGGCCGAGGTGGTAGGCATTGTGCGCGGCGAGCGAGATCAACTGGTCGCGCACGCTCATGATGCGGACGGGCTTGCCCGGGGGCGAAGGGCAGCGCACCTCACGGTCGAGCTGCGTCGTTTCGCGCGCATGTGCGGCGGCCGCTTCGAGCGTGTGAAAGAAGGGCTCTGCACGGGTTGGTTCAGGGCCGGGGAAACCGTCGGCAGCGTGCTGCGGGATCGGCGTCTCCACGCCTGCGATCCAGTCAAGCGTGACCTGCTGCCAGAAGGTGATGTGCCAGAGCTCGGCGTAGATGGTGTGCGGTGCACCTGCCGGTTCGCGGTGCGCGAGGGCGTCGTCGATGGCTTCGAGGATGTGCGCCGGGGAGGCGGCGGCGCTGTCTGCGGTCAGGGCTTTTTCGAGTTCAGTCATGGAGTCTCCTTCGTGGTGAACAAAGGCAACGGCCGGTGCGTCCTCGTCGCGGATGGGCGACCACCTTGTGGGGTGTGCCGCCTGGCGCGCCTGAACTTCGAGCTAGATGCCGAGCTCGCTGCGGATGGCATGGGCGATCGCTTCGGCGTGATGGCGCATGCGCTCTTCATCCTCGGCCTCGATCATCACCCTTGCCAGCGCCTCTGTGCCGCTGTACCGGATGACCACGCGACCGGTGTTTGCAAGGTCCTCTTCTGCGCGCGTGATGGTTTCGGCTACCGCGGGGATCTCGAGCAACGGCTTCTTCTCACGCACCTTCACGTTTACGATCACCTGCGGGAAGGTCTTGAGGTCAGCCGTGAGTTCGGCCAGCGACCGGCCTGAACGGTGCATGACATCGAGCACCAGAAGCGCTGTCAGCAAGCCGTCACCGGTGGTGGAACGTCCTGAAAAGATGATGTGGCCGGACTGTTCTCCGCCCAGGCTGGCGCCGGTCGCAAGCATCTGTTCGAGCACGTACTTGTCTCCCACCGCCGCGCGCAGCATGGCGATTCCCGATCGCGAAAGCGCGGCTTCAAGCCCCATGTTCGACATGGTGGTCGCGACGATGGTTGCATTTGCGAGGGCGCCTCGTGCATGCAGATCGCGCGCCGCGAGCAGAAGGACGGCGTCGCCGTTGACCACGTTGCCGTGCTCGTCGGCGAAGAGCGCACGATCGGCGTCCCCATCGAAGGTGATGCCGACTGACGCCTTGTGCCTGACGACCTCGGCTGCGACGACCTCGGGATGCAGCGCGCCGCAGCCTTCGTTGATGTTGCGGCCGGTGGGCGAGGCGTGGGTGACGGTGACCGAACCGCCGAGGTCTGAGAACAGCTGCGGCGCCACCGAGGATGCCGCACCGTTGGCGCAGTCGATCACGATGTGATGATTGTCGAGCGACAGCCCGGGTACGGCGGCGAGCAGAAAGCGGATGTACTCGGCGCGGTCCGACTCGTTGACCGCGGGCGCCTCGATGGCGGCCCAGGTGCCGGGGTTGGTGGAGCCTGCTTCGAGTGCATCGAGCTGGCGGAAGATTTCGGCTTCGATGGCCAGCTCGGTGGTGTCCGGCAGCTTGAAGCCGTCGGGGCCGAAGAGCTTGATGCCGTTATCCTGCCATGGATTGTGCGAGGCGGAGATGACGACGCCTGCGGCGAAGCGGTGGGTGTGCGCGAGGTGCGCGATGGCGGGGGTGGTGATGACGCCGGCGTTTTCCACGCTTGCGCCGCCCTGGTCGAGGCCCTGGGTGAGCACGCCTGCGATGTGGCTTGAAGACTCGCGGGTATCCATGCCGAGCAGGACGCGGGGACGGGGAGTGATGGCCTTGAGCGTGGTGGCGAGCGCGAGGCCGATGGCGAAGAGGGTGCGGTCGTCGAGCGGGGGCTGGCCGGCGATGGCGCGGATGCCGTCGGTGCCGAAGAGCTTCTTCATGACGGCTAGTATCTCATTCTCGGCGGCCGGGAAAGACGTCCTGCGCGGGCGGCGGCCGCTTCGTGACTTGCCCAGGCTTCGCTTGCCCCCATGGTGCTCGGCATGCTGGTCGGCGGGCTGGAGTTTGCGATCTGCGGGAGCGCCGCCGGGGGCAATTTCTTCTCAGGATGTGACTGGCTGCGCGGGACGTTTTTGTACCTTGGCTTCTAACGTTCCGTTCGCCAGCCGCGCCTCGATGATCGATCCCTCCGCCGCCTCGTCGGGTGAGGTCAGGATGCGTCCATCCTCGGCATAGACGATGGCATAGCCGCGGCTGAGCACGGCAAGCGGGCTGAGCGCCTGGAGCCGCAGCAAAGCACGTTCGAAGCGCACCTGGCGCGCGGCGGTAAGCTGGCCGCCGAGCGCCGCCAGCCGCGACCTGGCAAGTTCCAGGCGGCGCGCGGAGTGGGCCAGTCGGACGGTCGGATCATGCCTCCGCAGGCGCAGGTCAAGCGCCGCGATGCGCGCCGTCTGGTGACGTTCGAGGCGCGCGTTGGCATAGTCCATGCGAAAGCGCAGTTCGTCGATGCGCTGCTGACGGCGGCCGATGGCATCGCGCAGACGTGCGAGCACCTGGTCGGCCGAGAGCCTTTGCAGCCGCTGCCGTGCGCGCATGAGGTGGAACTGCGTTGCGCGCTCGAGCCGCCGATCGAGCGAGGCGATGCGCTCCTCGATCCGGTGCTGGGCGGCGGTTACGAGCTCCGCGGCAGCCGAGGGCGTGGGCGCGCGGAGGTCGGCGACATAGTCCGAGATGGTGTTGTCGATCTCGTGGCCGATTGCCGAGACGACGGGCAGAGTGGACGCGACGATGGTGCGTGCGAGCGCTTCATCGTTGAAGCCCGCGAGATCTTCGAGTGAACCTCCGCCACGCGCGAGGATGATGAGGTCGACGCGCTCCGGATGCCGGTTGAACCAGCGCACGCCGGCCGCGACCGTGGCCGCGCACTGCGCGCCCTGCATGATGGCCGGGTAGATCAGGATGTTGAGCCGGGCGTGGCGTCGCCGGACGATGTGGATGATGTCGCGGATGGCGGCGCCGGAGGGCGAGGTCACGATGCCGATGCAGTGAGGATAGGGCGGCAGCGGCCTGCGCGGGCGGTCGAAGAGGCCTTCACGGCGCAGGCGGTCGCGCAGCTGTTCGAAGGCAAGCTGCAGGGCTCCGGCACCGCGCGGGCGCAGGGATTCGGCGATCAGTTGAAGCTGGCCTCGGGTTTCGTAGACGGAGATGCGGCCGCGCACCTCGACGGCGAGGCCGTCTTTCGCCTTGAAGCTCAACATCTGGGCGTTGCGCCGGAAGAGCACGACGGGAAGCTGTGCGTCGCCGTCCTTGAGGGTGAAGTAGACGTGTCCCGAGGCGGCGGGCCGGCAGTTTGAGATCTCCCCCTCGACGCTGAGGATGCCGGTGTATGCGCCTTCGACGTGCTCCCGAAGCTCCGCGATGAGCTGGCGCACGGTGTAGAGGATGGGCTCGCGGCGTGGGGGAGGCATGGCCGTGGATGAGGCTGACGTGGGAGCTTCTACACGGGAAGCCATGTCAGCTGCGGGTGGTCCGGGATGCGCCGTACGCGGGTTCGTGCCGGTCGCCCGCGGGTTCGTGCCGGCTGCACGCGGGTTCATGCCGGTCGCACGCGGGTTCGTGCCGCTTGCACGCGGGTTCATGCCGGGCTCAGCGTTTGGGGGAGGTGCGGTAGGTTCGTGGCTGACCTTCTGCGGCTTCCGGTCTCCATCCGCAAGACCGAGGTCGAACGAGAGCTGGGGCGCTTCGGGACGCTGCTTGCGAGGCCTAGGGCGGAGGCTGAAGAGAGTCGGGATTGGGTCTTCGGCGGCCACCAGGTCGATGGTAAATGATGGCGCCCCGGGGGCATGATGACGCTTGCGCCCCGGCGAGGCGCAGCACGGCTCTAGAGCGTGCTTGCGTTGAGCAGCTTTCCGGCCGCGCGCAGAAGCTCGTCCGGCCCGCACGGCTTGGTCAGGATATCGACCGGCTGAGGGACGGAGGTGGCGCGGCTGCGCACCTTGCTCAGGCTGCGATAGGCCCCGGTCAGCACCAGGATCGGGCAGTTCGGCAGCTTCGTGCCGAGGTCCGACATCAGCGTCAGACCATCCGTCTCCGGCATCTCGATGTCGCAGATTACAAGGTTTGGAGGCGTGGAGGCGGCGATCTTCATCGCGTCTTCAGCGGAGTTGGCAACCTCGGCCTGGTAGCCGTTGTTGCGGAAGATAATGCCGAGCGTATCCGCCACCAGCGGTTCATCATCGACGATCAGGACCAGCATAGAAGAGTCTTTCTCCCTTGTGCCCAGGGCGAAGTCACTTGGAACAGCGTTTCTAACCTACCGGCTCCCAGGGGACTGCGCAATGGTTGCTTGGTTGTAGACCCTTGAAGCTGTGAGAGGTTGCTGAATTCGTTTGGACAATGCTTCAACTGCACTCATTCTGCAGCGTTTTGCGCCGTCCGGCATCCACTGTAAGGTTGATCGCATGCAACTAATCGCTTTTGTTGCCGGGATGCTGGCATGCCTGACGGTAGCCGTTGATGCGCTGCAGACGATCATTCTGCCGCGTCGTCCGACCCGGCGCGTGCGGTTGACAAGCCTCTTCTACCGGGTGACGTGGAAACCGCTCGTGCTGTTGACCGAACAGGTGAAGAACCGCAAGGCGCGCGAACGCATCTACAGCGCCTACGGTCCGGTCTCGCTGCTTCTGCTACTGGGGCTCTGGGCGACGCTGCTGGTGCTCGGCTTTGCGTGCCTCTACTTCGGCCTGGGCACGCCGTTTGAAGACAAGCTGAACCTGCACGGTGCCTTCTGGCCGATGGCGCGCACGGACATGTACGCAAGTGGCACAACGCTTTTTACCCTGGGCCTGGGCGACGTGGTGCCGCATGGCCACCTGGCGCGTGCGCTGGTGGTGCTTGAGGCTGGCAGCGGCCTGGCGTTTGTGGCGCTTGTGATCGGCTATCTGCCGGTGATCTACCAGGCATTTTCGCGGCGCGAGGTGAGCGTCGCGATGCTGGACGGACGTGCCGGATCGCCACCGACCGCGACGGAGCTGCTGGCGCGGCACGGCTACGAGGGGGGCGAGCGCGACCTAGCGCGACTGCTCGAGGAGTGGGAGCGCTGGTCTGCGGAGATCCTCGAGACCCACATCTCGTATCCGATTCTCTGCTACTACCGCTCGCAACACGACAACCAGAGCTGGCTGTCGGGGCTGGTTGCGGTGCTCGATGCATGCGCCCTGCTGATCACGACGATCGAAGGTCCGACTGCGCGCCAGGCCCAGTTGACCTTTGCCATGGGACGGCATGCGCTGCTCGATCTTGGACACGTCTTCCACCTTGAAAAGGCGGGCGAAGCGCTGCAGACGACCCCTCCCGAGGACCGTCTGCCGCAGAAGCTCTTCCATCACCTGTGCGGCGAGCTTGGCGACCTGCACCTGCGGTTGTGCGGCGATCCAGCGGCACGCGCAAGGCTGTCGGCGATCCGTTCGCTCTACGAGCCGCACGCACGGACACTGGCCGACTACCTGCGGCTCGACCTGCCGCTCTGGGTGCCGGAACCGAAGAAGAACGATCCCTGGAAAAAAGTAGCTGAACTACGGGTTGGCGCCGGGAAAGAAGCGCTGCTCGGCAGCATCGAGCACGTCAGCAGCCGTTCCACTGCCGCGCACCTGCATGACGAGGAAGACGGTTTCTAGGAGCAGCCACAACCGCGTCCTCATCGCGGACGGCGACCACTTCGTGGGGTGGAAGCGCTGGCGCGCGCAAGCCGCCTCGGTC
>CAXTUS010000167.1:0-5649 GCA_964247475.1 uncultured Acidobacteriaceae bacterium
GCACCCGAGACGGCGCCGGCGTTGCCTCCGCCTGAGGGGGCAGTCGAGCCCTGGTTGCTGGCACCTGAGTCGCGCGGCAGCTGGCCGGCGCCGGTGACGGTGAACTGCAGCGGCTGCGAGGGCTGCACGTTGCGTGCTACGTAGGTCTGAGCGTTCACCTCTTCGTCGGTCACGGCGGAGTAGGGGGTGGAGGGGCCGGCCTTGAAGGTCATGGCCTTTGGCATCATCAGGGCGATGGTGTCGGTCGGCATGGTGGGGCGGGGCTGGAACTGGAAGCCCTTGTCGGCGGTGTAGGGGAGCTTGTAAGTGACCTGGAATTCGGTCGAACCCGGGCGAAGCGGGAAGAGCAGGGTGAACTTGTTGGGCTCGCTCTCTGGCACGAGCGACTGCTGGACGGCCATGCCGTTGGGTGCCTTGGCGGCGACGCCCTGGACCTGTGCGCCAGCAGGCAGGTAGAGCTCGAACGGGTGGTCGCTCATCAGGGTCTTCTGCGGGTGCGAGTCGTTCTTGACGAAGAAGTGCTCGGTGACCTTGAGCGAACCCCCGCCTGCTTCGGTCTCGAGCCGCATCACGTCGGCGTCGAGCGTGACGCCCTCAAGGGTTGCGGCGGCGCTGAAGACCTCGACGTCGACCGACTGGGTGCCGGGCTGAATCGGCTTGAAGTAGTTGGCCTTGTCGTGGGTGACGCGCAGCAGGTGAAGGCCGTCGGCAGGGACCTCGATCGAGAACCTGCCGCGGCTGTCGGTCTTGGCGCGGGCGAGCTCCTGCATGCCCTGTGCGAGCTGGAGGAGGACGACATCATCGCCGGCCGCGGGCTTGTTGGTGGTCTTGTTGATGACAACACCGGTGACCGGCTCGGCGAACGCGAAGCCGCAGGTGGGCGCGAGGAGCATCAGCAGGGCGAGCTGGATGGCAGATACGTTCTTCAAAGGGATCCTCAAGGAAGTTGAAAGGGGTCAGGTGGAGCGGGTGCGACGGACGCCGCGAGCCTCAAGCAGCTCCATCTCGGCCATCGCAGCGGCCGCCTCGTTCTCGAGAATGGCGCGCTGTTCGAGGTAGTCCTGCTCAGGGTACTTGCCCGCCTGGTACTCGAAGCTGAGATCGCGCAGGTTCGCGTAGATGGCTTCCTTGCGCTCGGTAAGTGAGTCGACGCGGGTCTTGTCGGCCTGGACGAAGGGGTTGCGGTCAGGCCAGAAGATGAAGGCCACGCAGAGGAGGGAGAGGGCGAGACCGGCGAGAAGACCTGTGTCCATGAGTCGTAGCTCTCCTAGTATTCCGTCTCGCGGCGGATCTTTTCGCGCAGCTTTTCAGCTGCCGGGCCTGGTGAAGGCATCTGGACTTCAAAGCTGTGCCCGCCACCTGCGAGGGCTTGACGCCGTGCGGCCCATGCGCGGACCACGAGCCCGGTACCGAAGATGCCGAGGACGAAGAGCGCGAGCGGAAGGATCCAGGCGACAACGTCGAAGCCTCCGCGGATGGGCGCGGCGAGGACGGTGCCGCCGTACTTGGCGACGAACCAGTTGAGGATGAGCGAGTCGGCGCCGGCGCCGTTGGCGGAGGCGAGCTGGTTGCTGAGCTCGCCGATCATGCGCGAAGAGTCGGGGCAGCCGACGTGGTTGCACTCGAGCAGCACCTGGCCACAGCTGCAGACACACATCAGGTTGTGACCGATGCGGCCGAAGCGGATGTTCGAGTCGCTGGTGCCGGAGGCGCCGAGCATGATCACGGCGAGAAGGCAGACGGCCAGGACCTGGAAGAGCTTACGGGGCGGAGTGGACACGGCTCTTGAGGGCGCGGCCTGGGGCACCTGGGTTTGGGATGACCTGCTAGACATGGGCGACCTCCGCGGTGGCCGGCACTTCGGCGTTGGCTGTGGCGTCGGCGGTCGCCTCGCGGCGGCGCGGCATTGCATTCGGCACCAGGGCGAAGCCGGTACCGGCAACGACGATCAGGACGCCGATCCAGATCCAGACAATCAACGGGTTGAGAAAGGCCTTGATGATGGGACGGTTCGAATCCTGGTTCCGGCCCATGAAGATCACGTAGAGGTCGGCCTGTGCGGTCGAGTGCAGCGCGACCATGGTCTGGTTGGTCTGGTTGGCGTGGTAGGAGCGCAGCTCGGGTGCAAGCTGGGTGACTTTTTTGCCGTTGCGGTAGACGTCCAAAAGCTCGAAGTCGGTGTCGTAGTTGGCGTTCGAATCCTGGGTGTAGCTCTGGCAGACGAGCTTGTAGGGACCGATCGAGATAGAGTCGCCGAAGCTGAGTTCTTTTTCCTGCTGCTGGTTGAAGGCGCCGCCGGCGATGCCGATGAACATGACGACGATCCCGAAATGGACAAGGTAGCCACCGTAGCGGCGGGTGTTGCGGCGCATCAGGGTGCCGGCCGAAACCAGCAGGTTGCGCCCGGTCTGGACGCGAACGACGTTGGCGCCGCGCAGAAACTCGGAGGTGATCGCCGTGATAACGGCAGCAGCAAGGGCGAAGGCGATGAGCGAAAAGGTGCTGCCCAGCCAGCCATCGCCGTCGGTCCAGGGACGCACGCCGCTGATCACAAGCACCACCAGCGCTACCGCGAAGGCGATGCCCGGCAGGATGAAGTTCCGGCGTATGGTGCGCAGCGTGGTCGAACGCCATGCGAGCAGCGGGCCAACGCCCGTGAGCAGCAGCAGGAAGAGACCGATGGGGATGTTGACCCGGTTATAGTAGGGCGCGCCCATGGTCGTCTTGGTGCCTTGCACGTACTCGCTGAGCACCGGGAAGAGGGTGCCGATCAGGACCGTCATGCAGGCGACCAGCAGGATCATGTTGTTGAACAGGAAGCTGGCTTCGCGGCTGACAACCGATTCGAAGCGGTTCTCACTCTTCAGGTGGTCGCGCTGCTTGAAGTACGTAAAAAGGCAGACGGCGAGCACGATCGCCATGAAGCTGGTGAACCAGTAGCCGATCGAACTCTGCGCGAAGGCGTGCACTGAGCTCACCAGGCCGGCGCGGGTAAGCAGCGTGCCGAGCAGGGTGAGCAGGAAGGTCGAGAAGATAAGCCACACGTTCCAGCTCTTCATCATGCCGCGCTTTTCCTGCATCATGACCGAGTGGAGGAAGGCGGTGCCGGTGAGCCACGGCATCAGGCTCGCGTTTTCTACCGGGTCCCAGCCCCAGTAGCCGCCCCAGCCGAGAACGCTGTAGGCCCAGTGCGCGCCCAGAAAGATGCCGCAGGTTAGAAACATCCAGGTGACCATGGTCCAGCGGCGGGTGATGGCGATCCACTTCTCGCCCGGATAGCGCATCATCAGCGCGCCAAGCGCGAAGGCGAAGGGGACGGTGAAGCCGACGTAGCCGAGGTAGAGCATCGGCGGGTGGATGACCATCTCCGGATACTGGAGCAGGGGATTGAGCCCGAAGCCGTCCGCTGCGAGCGGGCCGGGCTCAAGCGCGAACGGCGGCGCGGCGAAGTTGAGCAGGGTAAGGAAGAAGACCTGGACAGCGGACAGGATGGTCGAGGCGTAGGCAGACAGGCGTACGTCGACTTTGTGGCGGATGCGCAGCACGAAGCCATAGGTGGCGAGCAGCCAGGACCAGAGCAGCAGCGAGCCCTCCTGCCCGGACCAGAGAGCGGAGAACTTGTAGGCGGTGGGGAGGGCGCGGTTGGTATGGTGCAGGATGTAGCTGAGCGAGTAATCGTTGGTGAAGGCGGCGTAGACGAGCGCGAGCGCGGCCCCGGTCACAGCGACAAAGCTTGCAATCCCGGCGCGGCGAGAGGTTTCAAGCAGCTTGCTGGAGCGTGCGAGCTCCGGCGTGCCCTTCTTTTGCGACGAGGAGGCCCAGAGCGAAATCGTTCCGGCTAGCAGGGTATAGGCGGCCAGCATCAGGGCGAGCAGCAGGCAGAAGCTGCCGAACTCGGGCATGGGATGGAGATTCATCGGACGAAAGGCTCCTCAAATGCCATTCTCGCAGCTAATGCAAGGCTGTACCACTCATCTATTTGATGGAGGCCGTGACCTCGCCAAAATCTAGTGGTGCAGATTACTGGCCGCGCTCGAAAGGCAAGAGCCACCGCTTCCTGACGCCGGACGGGCGCTATTCGCGTGGGGTGGGAGCGCTGGCGCGCAGGAGCCCTCGTGGTCGGCTCCTCAAGACGACGCGCGCGGGCGCTCACATCCTGCGCGCCTGATCACCCTTCGCGATTAGAGCGCATTCCTTGTTGTCTTCGATTGCGTCATCGGGCTAAAGCCCGGACCGATCAGGCGGAAGCAGGCTGGTCGCGCGCAATCAGGCGATGAACGCTTGCGAGCAGGTGATCGGGAAGCAGAGGCTTCATGCGAAAGAGCACGTCAAGGCCGACGTATTCATCCTCAGCCTCTTCAAGGCCGCTGATCACAAGCACAGGCATGGTCGGGTCAGACTTGCGCAGCTCCCGGACGAACTCCGCGCCCATCATGCCCGGCATCAGATGATCGGTAATTACCAGCTTGATCTCGGCGGGGAACTCCCGGTTCTGGATCTGCTGCAGGGCGCGGACCGGGCTGAGTACGGCAATGACGTAGTAGCCTGCACGCTTCAGAATGGTTTGCCGCGTTGCAGCCTGTACCGCGTTGTCGTCGATCAGCAGGATTGCCGAAGCACTGGCGTCGCCTGCGGGCTGCAGTTCTCTCTCGTCCATCCCGGTCAATCTCCTCCCAGTCGTGCGCAGGCGGAGCCTTCACATTGATCTGTGAAACGTCAGATGCCTGATTGTGTCCGAGCGTCGTACCGGTAAATCGCTTTTGTGCAGGAGTTCAGCACCCGGAGGCAAAGCGCGGGAATTGGACGAGGCGACACAAACCAAGTACAGTTTGGCGGGAGAGGCCCTCGTGCGGTGGCCCGTCGCCGCCTGCTCATTTCTTCTAAAAGGACCCGGATGAATCTCGCCCATGCTGTGAACCTGACTTATATCGACTGGCTGATTATGCTGGTCTACTTCGCCTTTGTGCTGGGCATCGGTTTTGCGCTGAAGCGCTACATGCGCACCTCGAATGATTTCTTTCTGGCCGGGCGTTCCATCCCCGCATGGGTCTGCGGGCTCGCCTTCATCTCTGCCAACCTGGGTGCGCAGGAGGTGATCGGGATGGGCGCTTCAGGCGCCAAGTACGGCATCGTGACCAGCCAGTTCTACTGGATCGGTGCGATCCCGGCGATGGTGTTCGTCGGAATCTTCATGATGCCTTTCTACTACGGGTCGAAGGCGAGATCGGTACCCGAGTACCTGAGGATGCGCTTCGATGAGAAGACGCGGGCGGTCAACGCGTTCTCGTTCGCCATTATGACCGTGTTTTCCTCAGGCATCTCGATGTACGCGATGGCGCTGCTGATCCAGACGCTCGGGCTGTTTCACGGGATCATTCCGGACCAGTACATCTTTCATGTGTCGATCATCCTGAGCGCGGTCATTGTGCTCGGTTATATCTTCCTGGGCGGCCTGACGAGCGCGATCTATAACGAGGTGGTGCAGTTCTTTCTGATCGTGGCGGGCTTTGCGCCGCTGGTGTGGATCGGCTTGCGCAACGTCGGCGGCTGGGACGGGATCAAGCACACGCTGCCGTCGACGATGACGCACTCGTGGAAGGGGATGGCGCATGCTAATACCAACGCGCTCGGCGTGGAATGGGTCGGGCT
>CAXTUS010000168.1:0-5628 GCA_964247475.1 uncultured Acidobacteriaceae bacterium
CGGTTGGACCGGAGTCGCCTTCACAACCGGGGCGGGCGTGGGAGGCGGCGGGGTGGGAGCGATGCTTGGCTTGTCGCTGGTGAGGACTTCGTTCTCTTTGAAGCGCTGCTTTGGCGGCAGGGGAAGGGCGTTGACCATCGATGCCTGGATCGAGCCGACGGTCGGGTCGGCTTCGCCCCAGTGCGGGTCCAGGCGATGGCTCAGCCAGACGGCTGCCGCGATGGCTACGATGAGCGCAACATGCCCTGCGAAGGAGGCGACGACCGACCGTGAGACGCTCTCGGCGGATTCGGTCGGAGTTCGGGTTGGCAGCAATTCGGTCGGCATGGCAGGTGGTTCAAAGGCAAGAAGCGGCGCTACTTTTCAAATGGCTGGGTCACGATCGAGATGTTGGTGATGCCAGAGCGTTTGACGTTTTCCATGACCGTGGCGAAGGCGCCGAAGGGTACGCGTTCGTCGGCGCGGACGTAGACGGTGCGCTTGGCCGGGTCTTTCTCGTTCGTGGCGAGCAGCCGGCCAAGGTCGGCGATGTTGATCAGCTTATCGGCGCCGTTCTTCTGCATGTAGACGTTCTGGTCCTTATCGATGGTCACGACCATGCGCTCTTCGGTAAGGGTCTGGGTGGAGCGCGTGTGCGGGATGGCGACGTCGATGCCGGACTGCAGCACGGGCGCGGTGAGCATGAAGATGAGCAAAAGCACAAGAACAACATCGACCAGTGGCGTGATATTGATATCGGCGAGTGCGGTCTGGGTTTGGAGCCGACCGCTGCCGGACCGGGAAGAGAAGGCCATGGCTTATGAGTTCCTCCGCGGCTGCATGGGGGGCTGAGCGGGCGAGCTGCCAAACGGGTCGAGGCGTTCCGTTGTCTGGCGGTCTGTCGAAGGGCGGTCCGCTGAAGTCTGCGAGGTCGGCTGGAAGGCCGCGGCGTTTTCTATCGCGTTCAGCAACTCACGTCCAAAGTCGTCCATGCGTGCGGCAAAATCGCGCAGCTGAGCGGTGAGCTGGTTGTAGCCGACGACCGAGGGGATGGCGACCAGGATACCGGCGGCGGTGGTGATGAGCGCCTCAGAGATACCCGGGGCAACCGCCCGCAACGTCGCTGCACCTGCGGTCCCGAGACCATGGAAGGCGTCGATGATGCCCCACACCGTGCCGAAGAGACCGATGAAGGGAGCGATGTTGGCGATGGTGGCGAGCCATGTGAGTCGTTGCTCCATGACGGTGAGCGCCTCGCTCGAGGCGGTAGCGGCGGCGCGTTCAAGGCCGACCGGATTGCGGGGCAGGCCGCGGCCGTTGCTCTGGCGCTGGTACTCGTCGTTGATCTCGTTGAAGACGGGAACAAGCGGCGAGGGTCGGAACTGCTCGGCGACAGCGGCGATCTCGGACAGGCGGCCAGACTTGCGGAAGGCCTTGATGAAGCGTTGGGACTGGGTGCGGGCTGATCCGAATGCACGGTACTTGGCGAGGATCACGCTCCAGGAGAAGACACTGAGGATCGCGAGCAGCACCAGGACGGCGATCGCGACCGGCCCGGAGTTGTGCAGGATCTCTACAATCGCCGAGCCCTGACCGGGGGCCGAGCCCGGGATGCCGCTTACGGCACCCGCGGCTGCGGCCGTTTGGTCTGAGGAATCCTGCTGCAGAAAGAAGAGTGAGGAGGCGAGGACGCGGGTCGTTGCCAGGGCTATTGCCGGGAAGGGGATCGCGATCTGGATCATTGGTTCTCCGGCATCAAGTGTACCGGAGCACTCTACTTGCCGGCGATCGTGACGGCCTGCCCGATGTAGGTGGGATCATCGAGTTGATCGACGAGGAATTGAGCGAGGTCCGTGCGTGAGATCTTCTTTGCGATCTCGCCCGGCTCGACAACGTGAAGATGGCCTACATCTTCGGAGTCGGAGAGGATCGGCGGCCGAACAATCGTGTAGTCAAGGCCGCTGTGGTTGACCTCGTCCTCCATCTTTGCCTTGTCCTCGATGACGCCGCGCAGAAAGGTGGGCATCAGAATTCGCTCGTAGAAGAAGCCGGTCTGGGACTTCGAGTCTCCTTCACCGAGGGCCGAGACGACGATGAGGCGTTTAACCTGGTTGCGCTTCATGACCTCTACAACAACCTGCGAGGCTGAGGTTTCGAGATCGGTAGTAAGGAACGGCTTCTCTCCGCCGATGCAGTCGATCACCGCTTCCTGGCCGAGCATGGCCTGGTCGAGCTTTGAGGGATTGCGGACGTCGCCATGGTAGACGTTGACGCGCGAGGGAAAGGCAGGTTGACGGCCGTCGTCCTGTCTGGCTTCGGGAAGGGTATGGACCAAAACAGTCACTTCGTGGCCTGCTGCTAGGCTTTTCTCGACGACCAGCTTTCCGGTTTTGCCGGCAGCGCCAATGATCAGGGTTTTCATCAAGACTCCGTCATGGACTCGGTTGCAGGTCCATCCTACTTTGGGGTGCTGGCTGGATGCTCCTCGCGGATTGTGCAAAAACGAGGTAGGCGTCTGGCTTATCCAAACTGCATGTGGGAGATGTGCCAACGCCTCCGTAGGTTGCCACTAGGTGGCGGCGCAGGGTTCCACCGACTGCGTCCGTGCTACGCTTTCGGTGAGCGAAGGTGAGGCGAAGCTTACATGCTGCTGGAGTTGCGGGCGGAGAACTATGCGGTAATCGACCGGGCGGAGGCGCACTTCGGACGCGGGTTGAACCTGCTGACCGGGGAGACGGGAGCGGGTAAGTCAATCCTGATCGACGCCCTGGCGTTGCTTCTCGGAGGCAAGGCTTCGGCCGACAGCATTCGACACGGAGCGGAAAAGGCAGTCGTGAGCTGCGTCTTTGAAGCGACCCCGGGGGCGCTTGCCGTACTCACCGATAACGGCATTGATGCCGATCAGGAAAACGACGGCGTGCTTCTACGCCGCGAGATCTCCGCTGCAGGCAAGGGGCGGGTGTTCATCAACAGCCAGCCGGCTACCGTGGGGGTGCTGCGACAGCTTGCGCCGGAGCTTGCCCTGGTGCACGCGCAGGGCGAGACGCTGGGGTCGTTTGACCAGGCTCAGCAGAGGCTGCTGCTGGATCGGTTTGGAGAGGTAAGGGGAGAGGCCGTTGCTGAGGCTTATTCCAGCTGGCACGTGACGCGTGCGCGGCTGAACAGCATGCTGGCCGATGAGCAGGACCGCCTGCGTATGGCCGATATGTGGCGCTTCCAGGTGAAGGAGATCGCGCAGGCAGGTCTGACCGGGGCGGAGGAAGACAGGGAGCTCGAGGCGGAGAAGCGAGTGCTGGCGAATGCCGAGCGGCTGTATGCGGCGGCAATGGGGGCGCATGAGCTGCTTTACGAGTCCGAAACGTCAGCTGAGACGACGCTCGGTCAGGCGCTGAAGCTGGTTGAGGAACTGGCGCGATTTGAGCCGAAATTTGCAGCAGCCGCCGGCGAGCTGGCCGCGGCGAAGGCGACGGTCGAGGACCTGAGCACAACCGTGCGGAACTTTGCCGAGAATGTCCAGGCGGGTCCGGAGCGGCTGGCCGAAATTGAGGATCGGCTGGCCCTGCTCGATCGTTTGCGGCGGAAGTATGGGTCGACGCTTGCCGAAGTCATTGCCTTTGCGGAGGATGTTGCCCGGCAGCTTGCGGAAGTCGAGAACCGGGACGAGATACTAGAGACTCTGCGAACCGATGAGGCAAGGTTTGCGAAGGCCTACCAGGCTGCAGCGTCCGAGTTGACGAGCAAACGTGCCGAGGCAGCAGAGCGCCTGGGCAAGGCGGCCGAGAAGCAGATCAATGATCTTGCGATGAACGTAAAGTTCTCCGTCCAGGTTGCCGATCATACCGCTCAGGCGCACTGGACGACGCATGGCTGGGATGAGATCGGCTTTTTGATCGCGACCAACGCAGGAGAGCCCTTGAAGCCGCTCGACGAGATTGCCTCGGGCGGCGAGATGTCGCGTGTGATGCTGGCTTTGAAGGTGACTGTTGAAGAGGCAGTGGCGCGTCGCGGCGGCAAGAAGCGGTCAGTCCTGCCGCGGACCCTGGTCTTCGATGAGATCGACATTGGTATTGGCGGGCGCGCAGCCGAGGCGGTTGGTCACAAGCTGAAGGCGCTCGCCGCGTCGCAGCAGGTGATCTGCGTGACTCACCTGCCTCAGATTGCCGCCTTCGCCGACCAGCACTTCCTGATCGAGAAGAGCGAAGCCAAGGGGCGCACGCAGACTGCCATACGCCAGATGGCGGAGAATGACCGTGTCCGCGAGATTGCACGGATGCTGAGCGGCGCCACTTTGACTGAGACAAGCCTGCGTCATGCGGAGAGCATGCTGGCAGGCAGTCGGTAACGTACGGGCAACAGCCAGCGCGTCCCGGCACCGGAACGGACGCCGGAGTTTGGAGTGGGAGCGCCGGCACGCGAAGAAGTTTGCGCTGTCAGGGCAAGTCCCTGCGCGCAGCGCTCCTGAGCCGCGAACGAACCGCCGTCCACGCTGAGGACGCACTTGCCACTGCATGTTCTTCCCCATGGTGCATCTTCAAGGGTCCGGGGCGGCATCGCACTGTGCTGAGGTAACACCTATGTCTGACAGCAAGAAATGTGCGCACAAGGGTTGTAGCTGTATGGCGGCTGCGGGTTCGAACTATTGTTCAACCTTCTGTGAAGATGCGAAGAACACCACGACACTCCAGTGCGACTGTGGCCACCCAGGTTGTAAGAGCCAGGAACTGTAGTCCGTTCCGGATTGGGGTTGCCGGGCGGGGTCGAATCAGGCTTTGGCGGGCAACCTCACGTTCCAGCGAGTGCACCAGCGGTGGTTCAATTCAAGTGCTAAAGGGTAACGGAAGCGGTATACTGGGGCGGTGACTCCTTCTACCGCAGCGACCCTCGGCAAGCCTACTCAAGACGAAGTTGTCGGCTCGACGCCGGCCAAGCGCGTTCTTCTGCTGAAGCCTCGCGGCTTCTGCGCGGGAGTGGTGCGAGCCATCGATATCGTGCAGATTGCCCTCGAGACATTTGGTGCGCCGATCTATGTTCGCAAGGAGATCGTGCATAACAGCTACGTAGTGACGGATCTCGCCAAGAAGGGCGCTATCTTCGTTAATGAGCTGGACGAGGTTCCTGAGGGAGCGCGCGTCATCTACTCGGCACATGGAGTCTCGCCCGCAGTCCGTGAAGCGGCTAAAGCGCGTGGGTTGAAGGTGATTGATGCGACCTGTCCCCTGGTTACCAAGGTCCATGTGGAGGCTATCAAGTTTGCCCGGCAGGGGTATTCGCTGGTGCTGGTGGGCCACCGGGACCATGAAGAGGTGGAAGGAACGCAGGGTGAGGCACCCGATGTGACCCAGGTCGTCTCGACCCTTGAAGAGGTTGAGGCGCTGGTAGTTCCGGATCCGGACAAGGTGGCATACCTAACCCAGACAACCCTGTCGCTCGATGAAGCGAAGTACATGATCGACGCGCTCAAGCAGAAGTTCCCAAACATCGCCGGTCCGCATGCGCAGGATATCTGCTACGCGACCGAGAACCGGCAGGTAGCGGTCAAAAACGTCGCACACGGGGCGGATCTTGTCCTGGTAGTGGGGTCGCGAAACAGTTCTAATTCGAATCGCCTGGTTGAGGTCTCAAAGAATCTGGACACGAATTCCTACCTGA
>CAXTUS010000169.1:0-5571 GCA_964247475.1 uncultured Acidobacteriaceae bacterium
GCGTTAGGGCGCGGTTGTCTTTCTCTCGAGCTACCAGACGCGGCAGCTCTTCGTGGGGGTCATCGGTGCGTTCGCCTTGCAGGCGAACGCGGTGGCGAAGCCTGGCTGGTTAACGATCGGGCCGTTTGACCGGAACTTGTCGGGCGAGTGCGGATCGGTGACGGCGCGCGTGCGCAGGTTTTCAGGACGCGCATTCGAGCACCAGTTCTGCGCCCAAGAGATGTAGAAGCGCTGCGGACCGGTATACCCGTTCACCTTTGCGTCGACACTCTCATTCGCCTGTTTGGCGCGGCTCAGGTAGGCCATGTACGCCAGCAACAGACCGCCATTGTCGGCGGTGTTTTCGCCCAGGGTCAGCTTGCCGTTCACGTGGACATCATCGACCGGCACAAACTGGCTGTACTCATTCACCAGGCAGTCCGTCTTGGCCTCAAAGTGCTTGGTGTCGTCGGTCGTCCACCAGTCGGCCAGGTTTCCCTTGCCGTCGAACTTTTTGCCCTCGTCATCGAACCCGTGCGTCAGCTCATGCCCGATGACGGCACCGATGTGACCGTAGTTCACCGCATCATCAGCCTTTGGGTCGTAGAAGTTCGGCTGCAGGATCCCTGCCGGAAAGTTGATGTCGTTCATCGACGGGTTGTAGTAGGCGTTTACCGTCGGCGGCGTCATGCCCCACTCGTTGTGGTCGACCGGCTTGCCGATCTTTGCAAGCTCGCGATCGTTCTCGAAGGTATTCGCGCGTTCGTTGTTGCCAACCGCATCATCCGGCTTGATGGTCAGGGAGCTGTAGTCGCGCCAGTGATCCGGATAGCCGATCTTGTTTGCGATCGCGTGCAGCTTCTCCTTGGCCCGCACCTTGGTCGGCGCGCTCATCCAGTCGAGCGTATCGATGTCCTGATCCATCGCGTGTTCAATATCGCCCACCATCTCGAGCATCTTGGTCTTCGAATCGCCCGCGAAGTATTGCTTCACGTAAACCTCGCCAAGCGCCTCGCCAAGCGCCGTGTCAACCGCGCCAGAGCAACGCTTCCAGCGTGCGCGCTGCTCGGTCGAACCGCTCAGTTGATGGCCGTAGAACTCGAAGGACGCATCGTCGTACGCTTTTGGCAGGTTGCTGGCTTCAGACGAAAGCAGGTGGAAGCGCATGTAAGCCTGCAGTGTGCCGATCTCGGTCTGGCGCACAAGCGGAACCAGCGCATCGAGAAACGCAGGATTCGCGTTGTTGATCTCGGTCACGTGTGGCGAGTGGATCGCATCCTCAAACCGCCCGAAGGTGCCCATCGGGAAGTCCTTCGTCACCTCGGCAATGGGCTGGAGATGGTAGGTCTTCTCCGGATCACGCCGCGAGGTCACATCCATGCTGATCTTTGCAAGCTCGGTTTCAAACGCCATGATGCCCTGGGCGTCGGCCGCCGCCTTTTCGGGTGAACTGCCGCTGAGTGTCAGCATCTTTGTCACGTAAGCGACATAAGCCTTGCGCAAATCCTCATCCTTGGAACCCTTGCGCAGGTAGAAGTCCCGTTCCGGCATGCCTAGCCCGCCCTGGTCGATGGACGCAATCTGCTTGGTGGCGTCCTTCAGATCCTGCTGCTCGCCGTAGCTGAAGAGCGCCGTCACCCCCATCCGCTGAAGGCGTCCGGTCAGCGCCGGCAGCTGCAGCAGCGACATGGAATCGATCTCCTTGAGCAACGGCTCAAGCGGCTTCAGCCCGGCTGCCTCGATCGCCGCGGTATCCATGCAGGCGTGGTAGTAGTCGCCGATCTTCTGCTCGTTCGCAGTCCGGCCCGCGCCGGGAGCTGCTGCCTTGTCAAGGATTCCGCGCAGCTCCTGCGTGTTGACGTTGTACAGGTTATAGAAGCCGTTCGCCTCGGATTGATCGGCGGGAATCGGATGATTGGCCGAGTATTTCCCGCAGGCGAAGGCATAGAAGTCGTTGCACGGGTCTGCGCTCGCATCGATCGAGGAAAGATCGAAGCTGGGGGTGGGGGTGTAGGTGGATGCTGTGTCCGGTGCGAGGCGGACCGCCTGTGCAGAGGCCAGGGGTGCGGCGGCAAGGGTGGTGCAGGCAAGGGCAAGGCGGAGCGCTGTTGCGGAGGTTCTCATCTGTTTCCTTTGGGCGGGGTGCGGGCTCCTTTGTTTATACCGTTTTCAAGCGGCGAGAGGCGAGAGGCGAGGCGAGATTATGATGACGCTTGAAGCCTGCGGTCGCTGAATGGACTGCATTGCTGCGATGGGACCAATGCCTGAGGACGTGCGTCTATAAAGAAAGAGCAGCCTCTAAATTCAGGGTACCCTTCAGGGGATGGAAGATGGCCGTGGAGCCGATGGACACGAAGCTGCAAGGGACGAAGCAGGACACCCACACGCCGCCCAGGCTGGATCGGTCCCGCTTCCGCCTGTTCCGCACCGCGGCTTCAACCATCTCTCTGTCGGGTCTTTTCCTGCTGGGCGCCGTGGCCGCCATCGCAGGGAACAAAGCCGGCGATCGCCCTCTGCTCATCCCGGTCGAACCCCTCGGCTTTCAGATGATTCCAACGCGCTTTCAGTCGACCGGCGCCACCATGTTCACACTCCACTTCGTCGACGAGACGCACCTGCTCTTCACCTTCAACAAGCGCAGCCTGATGCCTCGGCTGCCGGACGCCGACCCCAATGACGACGATCGCAACGTCGAGGCCGTGCTGCTGAATCTGCCGGACGGCAAGGTGCTCGCCCGCACCCAGTGGAGGACCCGCGACCGGGACCGCTACCTGTGGCCTCTCGAGCACGGACGCTTTCTGCTGCGCCAGCGTTCGAAGCTCACCGTCCTTGATCCCCTGCGCAACTTCGAGCGTCAGGGAGCCGCCGAGGCGTTCCGGCAGGAGGCCTTCCTCGAGCTGAGTCGCCCCATCGGCTACGTCGCCGTTTCGCCCGGTGGAGACCTGCTGGGGATTGAGACCGTGCCCCCGCGCAAGCCAAAACTCACCGGCGCCAAGGCTGATGCAGCAGCCCTCGCAGCCACCGTCGCGGGCTACAAACCGCCGCCCCAGCCTGAGGAAAATTCCGGCCACGCGCCAGTGCAGATCCACTTCTTCCGCATGCTCAGCGAGAAGAACGGCAGCCGACCCGGCGAGGAGAAGCTGGTGGCCCGTACCGCCGGCACAGTCGGCGCGCCTAACCTGATCAGCCTGCCCGCCACCGGCGATGGCTTCCTCGACATCAAGCGCGAGTCCAGCGGCGTCTGGCTCTTTGACTTCGTCTCGCACACCGGCAAGCGCCTGGAACTTTCGCCCTATGACACCTCCTGCGCGCCTCGCCCCTACTGGCTCAGCCGCAGCGAGTTTGTCGCCTTCGGATGCCGCGGCGCCCAGGGCAAGCAGGAGCTCAGCTACTTCAATCTCAAAGGGGAACAGCCCTGGCTTTCGGTGCTCCAGGGTTCGTTCGTCTCGCCCCTGATCGTCGGTGCGCCCGCTGGCGGCCGCTTCGCAATGAGCCGAACCCTTATCTCGACATCGATCTTCGATACCGAAAACCTTAACGCCGACGACCTCACCGGCCAGGAGGTCTCGGTCGAATCGAATCTTGACGGGAGGGTTCTGCTGAAGGTGCTGGCGACGCCGATCCAGCGGGTTGGCCAGAACTTTGACCTGTCACCCTCTGGCACCCAGTTCGCCGTGCTGCACGCCGGGAATCTCGAGGTTTACCGGCTTCCGGAGCTAAATGGCAAAGAGGCCAAAGCGCTGAAGATTGCAGAAGCCCTGGCCCCTGAGCGGAATGAAGCCGTGGTGCGCATGGGCGCTGTGCCGGTCGCCGCCATCCGCGCCGAAGAGGCTGCCAAGACCACCGAACGACCATCCGATTTGCTCGCTTCGCCCTCGGCTCCCGCCCCGGCTGCTGGCTCCGCCTCGGCTGCCACTCCCGCCGCGGCTGCAGCTCCCGCGCCTCTGCCCGCCACCGAGGCGGTCCAGTCCGAGTCTCACGCCGCCCCCGCGAAGGTGGAAGGCGCACCGGACGTACTAGGCGATCAGCCCCTGGCCGGCCCGCGCAAGCCGCCCTCGCTCTACTCCGCCGACCACCCGCGGGAGAAAGGCGATCCTGCGCCTTCAGCCCCGGCCGATCCGAAGTGAGACGTACGACAGACGCAGAAAAGCCAGTCTAAGTGACTGGCTGCTTTCTGCAACTTGCTCAGAATGAGAACCTAGGCAGCCTTCTTCGCCAGGATCGCGGTCTTGACGCGTGCGTTCAGGCGGCTCTTGTAGCGGCTTGCGGTGTTCTTGTGCAGAACGCCCTTCTGGACGCTCTTGTCGAGAATCGAAGCGGTCGAGCTGTAAACCTTCATCAGGTCGGCGGCATCGCCCTTGGCAATCGCCTCGCGCAGCGTACGCAGGGTGCCGCGCAGCTTCGACTTGTTCGAACGGTTATTGGCGGTCTTCGCGACGGTCTGACGTGCGCGCTTGAGGGACGATACGTGATTAGCCATGGAACTCTTTTCTTTTTAGTAGCCAGACGGACCTGGTAGGCCATCGCGGCGGAATGTGTGCAGGCATCGGGCGGCTCGGGCCAAAATGAGACAGCGAAGAAACTACGGGCGCACGCACGCGCTCGCCACACTCCCTGCAAACCCTAAGTGTAGGGGAAGCGGTCTTCAAGGTCAAGGTTTCATGCCCTTGGAACGAACTTCAAGCTGAAGAACGTTCCAGAAGGGTAGGAAGGGGATGATCGGCAGCAGCAAGCGTAAGATAGCCGGATGCAGATCAAACGCAGCGGCACCCAGGCATCCGGTAAAGGTCCGGCAGACTGGTTTACCGGGAATGTCCGCATCGACACGTTGTTTGAGGCGCCCGACCCCGCAATCGTCGCCGGCGCGCACGTCACCTTCGAACCTGGCGCACGTACTGCATGGCACACCCACCCGCTCGGCCAGACCCTGATCGTCACCTCCGGCCTCGGCTGGGCGCAGCGCGAAGGCGGCCAGGTAGAAGAGATTCGCCCTGGCGATGTCGTCTGGTTTTCACCCGGCGAAAAGCACTGGCATGGCGCCTCTCCCACGATCGCCATGACCCACATCGCCATCCAGGAGCGGCAGGACGGGGAGGTCGCCAACTGGCTCGAGCACGTGACAGAAGAGCAGTACAGGCGATAGGCTGAGCAGCGAAAGCGATCAAGCTTAGAAGTCGGTAAGCCGAGCAGCGAAAGCGACAAGCCGGGCAGGGCAAGCGAGTAGCTGAGCAAAGAGTGGATCAAGAAGCGCTCTTCCGGCTGAGCCGAGCCAGAGAAACCGGCTGAGCCGAGCCAGGGAAAGCAGCTGAGGCGAGCCAGGGAAACGCTGCTTCGGGCACCTGGCCAGGACTTTGGCTCCTTCTCCCGCCTATGGCCCTTGATCCCGGGTCTTCCGATTTGGTCCCCGAAAATCCTCAACTCAAACGGATCTTTACTTGACGCGCTGTAAGCGAAGTTCTAATCTCCTCGCATTATCGGCACCCGACTGGTTCTTCTCAGCCATCCCGTTCTCAGTCATCCCGGAACAAGCCGCAGCACACACGGGCCCGGTGTGATCCTGCCCCCGGCTTCACCTCACGCCCCATCCCCTGG
>CAXTUS010000170.1:0-5505 GCA_964247475.1 uncultured Acidobacteriaceae bacterium
CCCCTACATCACCGCGGCCAATATGTCAGAGGTCCGCACCGCGCGCACCTTCGCGTTGCTGGATATGGCGCTCCACGACGCCGCGATCGCATGCTGGGACGCGAAGTATGCCTTCTTCAACCCGCGCCCCTCGCAGATGGATCCCAGCATCAAGGTCTGGACCGGCCTGCCCAACTTCCCGGCCTACGTCTCCGGCCACTCGGTCTTCTCATCCGCCGCCGCCGCCACCCTTTCAGCGATCTTCCCCTCAGGCGCCGCCTACTTCCAGGCTCAGGCCCGCGAAGCTGCCGACTCCCGCCTCTACGGAGGCCTGCACTACCGCTCAGATATCGAGGTAGGCCTGCAGGTGGGCGCCGGAATCGCCGGCTACACCGTCCGCTTCGCTCAGGCAGACGGCGCCAACTAGGGATAACTGCAAAGGCGGTCCACCCCCGGGTGCCGCGACCACTTCGTGGGTGGAAGCGTCGGCGCCCTCAGGCAGCAAGAGGCCCGCTTGCGCACACCGCCCGCGCAGGCGCCTCCGTCCCACGAAGGGGGCGCCCGTCCGCGGCTGAGACGTGGTTGCGCTGGTTTTTCCTGAGGCGAACAGCAGGCGAACGGGCTACAATCGCACATGGCCGACCAACACCCTGATCTCGCCTGGGCCCACCCCGTCGTTCAGGAGTGGTTCGTCCGGAAGTTCGGCACCCCCACCGAACCGCAGGTCGCAGGCTGGCCGCACATCCTCGCCGGCGAGACGACGCTTATCTCCGCTCCGACCGGCTCCGGCAAGACGCTCTCCGCGTTCCTTGTGGCCATCGACGGGCTGTTATGCCGTGCTATCGCCGGAAACCTCGCGCCCGTCACCCAGGTCCTCTACATCTCGCCTCTCAAGGCGCTTTCGAACGACGTACAAAAGAATCTCGACGCCCCCCTCGCGGAGATCCAGAAGCTGGCCCTTGACCGTGGCTTTCTTTCCACCCAGATCCGTACCGGCGTCCGCACCGGCGACACCCCAACCAAAGACCGCGCGCAGATGCTCAAGCACCCGCCGCACATCCTCGTCACCACCCCCGAGTCCCTCTATATCCTGCTCACCGCGGCAAAATCCCGCGAAAACCTGCGCCGCATCCGCACCGTGATCGTCGATGAGATCCATGCCGTAGCCGACGACAAGCGCGGCGCCCACCTGGCTCTTTCGCTCGAGCGCCTGGAAGCCCTCGTCCGCGGTGAAAATCACCTCACCCCCGGTGGCATGCTCACCGGCCTCGCATCCTCGGATCACCCCTCCCGCAATCCCGCACCCGCTTGCGACGAAACCTGCCGAAGGACCAGCGTGGAGCAGGCTTTCGCGTCAGGCCCGGAGCTGAGTGCCCCGCGGCTCGCTTCTGAGACCTGGGAACAGCAGTACCCGCAGCGCATCGGCCTTTCGGCCACCCAGAACCCGATCACGCTGGTCGCCGACTTCCTCACCGGGCATCACCCATCCCGCCCCAAAGCAAAGATCGTCCAGGTGGGCCAGCGCCGGCACCTCGACCTCGCCATCGTGGTCCCGTCCGACGAACTCGGCTCGATCGCCACCACCGCCATGTGGACCGAGATCTTCGACAAGCTCGCCGCCCTTACCGACCATCACCGCTCCACCCTGGTCTTCGTCAACACCCGCCGCCTGGTCGAGAAGATCAGCTTTGAACTCGCCGAACGCCTCGGCCTCGAGCACGTCGCCGCCCACCACGGCTCACTCTCCCGCACCCTCCGCCTCGATGCCGAGCAGCGACTCAAGAACGGAGAGATCAAGATCCTCATCGCCACCGGCTCGCTCGAGCTCGGCATCGACATCGGCAACGTCGACCTCGTCTGCCAGATCAACACCACCCGTGCCGTCGCCGTCGCCATGCAGCGCGTCGGCCGCGCCGGCCACTGGCGGGGCGCCATCCCCAAGGGCATCTTCTTCGCCACCACTCGCGACGACCTCATGGAGCAGGCCGCGCTGATCCGCAAGATGCGCGCCGGCGAACTCGACCTCCTCGAGATCCCGGACGCACCGATCGATGTCCTCATGCAGCAGATCGTCGCCACCTGCGCCTCGGAACCATGGCATGAGGACGCCTTGTTCCACGTCATGCGCCGGGCCTATCCCTACCGGAACATCACCCGCGAACACTGGGACGAGCTCCTCCACCTGCTCCACGAAGGCATCGAATCCGGCCGTGGACGCTACGGCGCCTACCTGCTCCGCGACCAGGTCCAGGGGCATCTGCACCCCCGCCGCGCCGCCCGCATGACCGCCATCGCAAACGGCGGCGCCATCCCCGACACCAGCCTCTTCTCGGTCATCCTCCAGCCCGAGGGCGTCCAGATCGCGACCCTCGACGAACACTTCGCAGTAGACAGCTCACCTGGCGACATCGTGCTGCTTGGCAACAACTCGTGGCGCATCCAGAAGATCGAATCCGCCGGGCGCGTCCTGGTCGAAGATGCCCACGGCGCCCCGCCCACCATCCCGTTCTGGGAGGGCGAAGCCCCGCAGCGGACCGCGGTCCTCTCCTCCGGCGTCTCCGACCTGCGCGAGCAGATCGCCGACCGCCTGCCCCACGTAGGCCCGCACCACCTGCAGCACTTTCCCAACGCGCAGAGCGCCGCCTCTCCCGAACCTGGGGTGAGCGATGAACAAGCCCCCACCCCGCAGGCTCAGATTCTCGACACGCTCGCCTGGCTCGAACAGGAGTGCGGCGTTTGCCGTTCCGCCGCCCTGCAGCTCATCACCTACGTCGTCGCGGGGCGTTCGGTCCTGGGAGCAGTCCCGACCAAGACCACCATCATCGCCGAACGCTTCTTCGACGACGGCGGCGGCATGCAGCTCATCCTGCACACCCCGTTCGGAGGCAGGGTCAACAAGGCCTGGGGGCTCGCCCTGCGCAAACGCTTCTGCCGCGGCTTCAACTTCGAGCTGCAGGCAGCGGCTACCGACAACGGCATCAACATCTCACTCGCCGAACAGCACTCGTTTCCGCTGTCGGACGTCTTCCACTTCCTCTCCGAACACACCGCCAAGGAACTGCTCGAACAGGCCTCGATCACCTCTCCCATCTTCAAGAACCGCTGGCGCTGGGCCGCCGGCCGCAGCCTGCAGCTGCTGAGGATGTCCAAGGGCAAACGCATCGCCCCGCAGATCCAGCGCACGCGCTCCGACGACCTCATGGCCAACGTCTTCCCCCAGGCCGCGGCCTGCTTTGAGACCATCGTCGGCGACATCCAGATCCCCGATCACCCGCTGGTCCGCGAGGTCATGAAGGACGTGCTGCAGGAGGCCATGGACCTCGAGGGCCTGATCGAGATCCTGCGCGGCATCGAGTCGGGAGCAATCCGTTGTTTAGCCGTGGACACGCCGACGCCGAGCGTCTTCGCCCACGAGCTGATCAACGCGATGCCCTACGCGTACCTCGACGAAGCGGACGCCGAGGCACGCCGCGCGCGCGCCACCACGCTCGGCCGGAAGCTGCCTGCCACAACTCCTGGCGAAGCCGTCCATTTAGACCAGCAGGCGATCGACACCGTCCGCGCCGGGCTTTGGCCTGATCTCCGCGATGAGCATGAGCTGCATGACCTGCTGCTCGCCCTGGTGGTACTGCCGCTGCGCTTCATCGACACCGAAAAGGCCGCAAGCTGGCCCCTCTTCTACGAACGCCTGACCCGGCACCAGCGCGCGCGTACACTCGACCTGAACGGCGCACCCTGCTGGGTCGCAGCCGAACGCGACGCCTTCGTCAAGGCTCTTCATGCAGAGAACGTAACCGAATCAGTCCCAAGAGAAGACGCTATAGTCAAATGTGTTCAGGGATGGTTACAGATCCTTGGTCCTACGACGGCCAATGAACTTGCCCTGACTCTGAACGTCGCACCCGCCGACATCTTCAAGGCATTTCTTGCGATGGAGATGCAGGGCCTGCTGCTGCGCGGCGCCTTTGAGCGACCGGCGCAGAAGCCCGAGGAACAAAACGATCACGAGATCGAGTGGTGCGAGCGGCGCATCCTGCAGCGAATCCATCGCCTGGCCCTGGGGACGCGCCGCAAGCAGGTCGCGCCGGTCACCCCCGCGGTCTACATGCGCTGGCTGCTGGGCTGGCAGCACCTGGCGCCGCAGACCCAGCTTGCGGGCGAAGAAGGCCTGCTTGAAGTGCTCTCGAAGCTCGAAGGATTCGAGGCGCCGGCGGTTGAATGGGAGCGTACTTTGCTTCCCGCGCGCGTCGCGCACTACAACCCGCAATGGCTCGACGCGCTCTGCCTCTCGGGTGCGATCGGCTGGGGCAGGGTGTCGCCGCACCCTGCATGGCAGGTGGGCGAGGGAAGCGCACCGCGCCGCGTGATCCCGACCAACGCAGCGCCCATCACCTTCTTCGTCCGCGAATCGGCCGACTGGCTGCCGCATGCGCTTGCCGCACAGTGCGTCGACGAGGCCACGCTGCTCAAGGCCATCAGCCCCGACGCGCTTGCCATACGCAACCTGCTCCGCCAGCGCGGGGCCTGCTTTTCAAACGACATCCAGCGCCTGCTCGGCTTCACCCGCCAGCAGGCGCAGCACGCGCTCTGGGAACTCGCAACGGCAGGCATCGCCTCCGCCGATGGGTTCGACCAGCTGCGCGGCATGATGGATCCGCGAAGGAAGGCGGCTGCGCAGGCGCCCGCCTCCCTGAATAAACGTGCAGCCGCACGCACGACGGCCGGCCGCTGGTCATTACTCTGCGATGAGGCGGAGCAGCCGCTCGCGCCGCTCACCAAGCCAACTCGCGAAGAGCTCCAGGCCGTCGCGATCGCCGAAGCGCGCCGGGCCGATGCTGCGCACGAATCCGCCGCGAAGATGCTGCTCTGCCGCTACGGCGTGCTCTTCCGCGACCTGCTCGAACGTGAATCAAATGCGCCCAGGTGGCGTGACCTGCTGAACATCCTGCGGCGGCTTGAAGCGCGTGGTGAGATTCGCGGAGGACGCTTCGTGTCAGGCTTCTCGGGCGAGCAGTACGCGCTGCCCGAGGCCGTCGAAAGCCTGCGCGAAGCGCTGAAGCGCGAATCGCCCATCGAGATCATGGTCGCGGGCGCCGACCCCATGAACCTTGCCGGCATCGTCGTTCCCGGTGCGCGCGTGCCGGCTGTTCCGGGCAAGCACCTCAAGTTCAAAAACGGCGCAGTTCTCACCGATGAGTGTGGAAAGCCGGCGGCTTCATCGCATGAATCTGAACTGCTGCCGCCCGAACCCGCTGCCGTCGAACCCACGCTACGCTTGTTCTAAAGCCATGCCTGACCCGGAACAACTCGAAGCCGCCGAAGACCCTGGCGAACTAGCCCCTGAAGACTTCTACTTCGACGGTCCGTACCTGGTCTTCACCGCGGCCTACCACCTGAAACGCGGCTTCTGCTGCAACTCCGACTGCCGGCATTGCCCGTACAAATAGCAAATGCAAGTGCGTCCTAGTCGCGGACGGCGACCACTTCGTGGGGTGGGAGCGCTGGCGTGCGGGCAGATCCTAGGTG
>CAXTUS010000171.1:0-1784 GCA_964247475.1 uncultured Acidobacteriaceae bacterium
CGCCAGCGCTTCCACCCCACGAAGTGGTCGCCGTCCGCGATCAGGACGCGGTTGCCGTTGTCTGTTTTCTCGACGCAGCAAAGCCCCGCATGAGGTGCGGGGCTTTGGGTTGATGCGGGCTAAGTAACGGGCTAGTTGACGATCTGCGTGGCGTGGGCGCCGTTGGCTACGGCTGCGGCGCAGGTGGGCAGGGCAGAGGCTGAGAACTTGGCGCCCTGAACCGGCGTGAGTGCGCCGGTGTGCGGGTTCAGCTGTTCTGCAGAGACCGAGTTGTCCTGGTTGTTCGAGGTGTAGAGATAGATGCCGAGTGCAGGGTCGATGGCGACACAGGTCGGTCCGGTTGCGACCTGGGTGCCTGCGGTGCCGGAGACACCGGACAGGGTGCCGCTGCCCTGGTCGATGGCGAAGGAGCTGACCGTGCTCGAACCGAAGTTGGCGACGTAGAGGAAGGTTCCACGGGGATCGACGGTAACGCCGAGCGGGAACGATCCGGTGTTGAAGGGCGATGAGAGCATTGAAAGCGGCGCCCCATTAGCCTGCAGGCTGTAGCCGTAGAGTTGATTCGTGGTCTCATCGCTGACATAGAGGAAGTGACCGCCTGGATCGATCGCGATGCCGCCCGGCGTGGTGCCTGCAGCGACGCCGTTCGCGACGGTTCCGGTAACAGGCGTCAAGGCGCCGGTGGTCTTGTCGCGTGCGAAGCTGAGCAGGACGCCAAAGGCAGCGCCGTTGGTGGGTCTTTCCTGGTCTACCACGTAGACGAAATCGTTCGACAGCGGACGGACGGCTACGCCGATCGGGTTGTTGCCGACGGGGAAGTAGGGAAGCGGGTTGGCCGCGGTCGTGCCGACCGTGGTGTTGACGACCGGCGCGCCCAGCGAACCGTCGGCTGCCACCGGGAAGACAGCGACGCCGCCGGGGCCTGGGTTGGTGGTTGAGAAGCCGTTCTGATAGGTGAACGTGACGTAGATGAAGGCGCCGGAGGGATCGATCGCGATCGCAGTCGGGAAGGACCCGATGACCGTCTTGTCGGCGCTTTGCACGACCGGGTAGGTGTTCTCCGGATAAAGCTTACCGTCGCTGCCGATCGAGAACTCGACCAGGTTCGAGGAGGGCGCGCTCTGGTTGATCACGTAGACGTACTTGCTGTTGGGTGCGGTTACGAGGCCAACCGGATTGTTGCCGCCGGAGGGAATGGGTGAGTCGGCAAGCGGAGTGATCGCGCCCGACTGGAAGTCGATGGCGTAGGCATTGACGAGGCCCGAGGTGGAACGTGTGGCTGAGGTGACGTACAGGTAGCCCACCGTGTAGTCACGGCTGCATGCCGTCATCCCGAGACCCACTGCCAGCGTTACTCCAAGAGCTTTGAAACCCCGCGCACGAGATCCCCGCTCCAACAAATTCCACTTCATCTTCGTCCTTGCTCCCAGGCCATCGTTGCCCGCAATCGGTTCGTGCTGCTTCTTAGAGGTCTGTCTCATCCCGTAAAGGCTATGTTACTGAACGTTTCCGCTGACTGCCATGCAGGTCGGGTTCTGCGCCACGGGGAAGGTGGAGCCGCGCTGCAGGTTCGCGAGGAAGCCGCGGTTTGGGTCGAAGAGCTTGCCGGTCACCGTGCTGTCCGTGTTGTTCGAAGTAAAGATGTACTTGTTGCTTGGATCTTCGACGATGCACTCCGGACCGGAACCGACCGCGTACGGGTTGTTGGTGCCGTCGCCGGTGAGTGCAATCAGTGCGCCGGTGCCGGTGGTGATGTTGAAGGCCGAGATCGAGCTTTGCTGGGT
>CAXTUS010000171.1:1794-5334 GCA_964247475.1 uncultured Acidobacteriaceae bacterium
TCTGCTGGGTTGCGGTTGCCGGCGTCGCGGTCGTTGTCTGGTTGATCACGTAGAGGAACTTGCCGTTGTTGCTGGTCAGCGAGTTGACCGGGACGGTGTTGGCGGCGAGGTTGGTCTGCTGGCTGTTCGGAATCGGCGAGAGCGTGCAGCCTGTGCCCGCGGCCTGGAAGGAGTAGATCTGGTTCGAGCCCCCGTCGGTCAGATAGGTGTAGCTTCCAGCCGAGGTGCCAAGCGAGGTGTTGATCGAGGTGAGGCGCGTCGATGGGATCACCAGCGGGCCGGTGGTCGCAACCGTCAGCTGCCCGGTGGCGGAGGAGACAACGTAGGGATAGATCGAGTTCGGCGAGAGGGTGAACAGGCAGCTACCCGATCCGATCTTCGACATGACGGGGTTCGGGCCGACCTCGAAGAAGTTGGTAGGGGTATTGTTCGGATTCAGGATGGTGGTGTTCTGAACGAGTGTCAGGTTCCCGGTATCGGGGGCGACTGAGAACGCGGTGATCGAACCGTTGCCGGTCGTCGCGTAGTCGGGCGAATACTTGTCGAGCACGTACAGGTAGTTGCCGGTCGAGTCGAAGGTGATCCAGGTGGGGCTTGTGCCCTGGCTGAAGAAGCTCTGCTGGTAGGTAAGGATGCCGCTGCCGCCGACCGAGAACTGGGCGATCGAGGAGCCGGTGGGTCCGACGAAGTCCGGCGAGCCGGGGACGCCGACCTGGCCGACGCCGCCGTTGATGACATAGAGCCAGCGACCACCCGGCTTGACTGCCAGCATGAGGGGATTGGAGCCGGACGACGCGAAGGGAGCATGCTCAACCACGGTCAGGTTTCCGGTAAAGTCATCGATCTTGAAGCCGGAGATCTGGCCCGACTTGAGGCTTGGATTCTGGCCTGCGGAGGTCCCCAGTACCCACATGTAGCCGATGGTTCCGCCGCCGCACGCCGTCATTCCAAGTCCAAGTGCTGCCGATGCTACCAGGGCCATTGCGTACCGGCCAATCTTGCTGAACGTCATCTGTTTCCTTATCCTTCGTATCCTCAACCCGTGAGGAGCTGCAAGGTGAACTTGTAGTTGGGGTCTGTTCCTCCGGTTATTGTAGAAGGACCAGCGAGTTTATGCCACTTTGCGTAGGGTTCCCCTGAGCGATTGCGGTATGCGGTCGGAACGCCCGTTGGACGTAGCCGGAAGCCGCTCGGGTAGCAGCCGGGGTGAAATAGCGGGCCGTCGAAGCTGCGCTTTCGATGGCGTGCAAAAGGCGAGCCCGGACCGAAGCCCGGGCTCTGCTGTTCAGGTGCAGGAAGCTGGCTACCAGACGCGGCAGCTCTTCTCGGGCATCATGGGCTGACCGACCTTGCAGCCGAAGGCTTTGCCGAACTCGTCGAAGTTCTGGACGGTGCCGTCGGTGCGCCACTTGCCGGCGCTGTGCGGGTCGGTCTTGGCGGAGATGCGCGCGGCCTGCTCGGTGCGGTTTTCGCACCATACCTGGCCGAAGCTGATGAAGAAGCGCTGGGCGGGAGTGTAGCCCTCGCGCACGTCCTGCTTGTCGAGATCGTGGATACCTTTCTCGGCAAGCGTGGCCTGGAGCGCCTGGAAGGCGATGCGGATGCCGCCGTTATCGGCGGCGTTCTCGCCGAGCGTCAGGCGACCATTCTGCATCTGGCCGGGCGCTGCCTCAAAGCCTCCGTACTCATCGGCGACGCACTTGGTGCGCTCATCGAACTTCTTCTGGTCTTCTGCCGTGAACCAGGTGCCGAGCGAGCCATCGGCGTTGTACTTGACGTTGCCGGTGGGTCCGTACTTTGATCCCTGGTCGTCGAAGCCGTGTGTCATCTCGTGCCCGATGACGACGCCGATGCCGCCGAAGTTGACTGCGGGATCTTTGGTGTTGTCATAGAAGGGCGGCTGGAGGATGCCGGCGGGGAAGTTGATGTCGTTCATCGCCGGGTTGTAGTACGCGTTGACGGTCGGTGGCGTCATGCCCCATTCGGTCTCGTCGACCGGCTTGCCAAGCTTGGCGAGATTGCGGTTGCGCTCGAAGATCTCGTTGCGATCGAGATTGCCGACCAGGTCGTTGCGGCTTACCTCGAGCTTCGAGTAGTCGCGCCAGGTGGCGGGATAGCCGATCTTCTGGCGGAAGGCGGCCAGCTTCAGCTCCGCCTGCTTCTTGGTGTCGTCGCTCATCCATGGCAGCTGCTCGATGTCTGCGCCGAGCGCCTTCCGCAGGGCCGCGACAAGCTTCTCCATGTTGTCCTTGGCGTCGGGCGGGAAGTTCTGCTTGACCCAGTCCTGGCCTACGGCTTCGCCGAGCGCGGCGTCGGTCAGGCGGGTGCAGCGCTTCCAGCGCGGCTGCTGCTCTTTCTGCCCGGACAGGGTTTTCGCGAAGAAGTTGAAGTTCTCTTCGACGTAGGCGGCAGAAAGGTAGGGTGCCGCTCCGTGCAGCACGTGCCAGCGCATGTAGCTCTTGAGTGCCGGGATCGGCTCCGCTTCCACCTCGGCGTTGACCGTCTTCAGGAAGCCCGGGGACGAGACGTTCATCGTCTTCGCCTGCGTGAGCCCGAGGCCGGAAAGATAGAAGCTCCAGTCGTAGTCGGGCGAGAGCTGCTGGACCTCGGCGATGGTCATGATGTGGTAGCGGTTGGCCGGGTTGCGCATGTCGGTGCGGCTCATCGAGCCCTGGGCGAGCGCGGTCTCGATGCGCAGGACGTCGGCTGCTTCTTTCGCGGCTTGTTCGGGCGTATCGCCGAGCAGCGTGAACATCTTTGTGACGTGGGCCAGGTACTGGGTGCGAATGGTCTTCATGCGGTCGTCATCGGCCAGGTAGTAGTCGCGGTCGGGCAGGGTGAGGCCGCCCTGGCCGGTCTGCAGGATCTGCTGCGACGAGTCTTTCTGATCCTGCCCGACGCCGACGCCAAGGAAGGCGCCGCCGCCGAACTTGTCTTCAAGGGCAAGGTTCAACTGCGCGATCTTCTTCTTGTCGTTGAAGCTCTCGACCTCGGCGAGCTCCGGCAGAATGGGCTTCGCGCCCAGCTTGTCGGCGAGCGAGGTATCCATGCAAGCGGCGTAGTAGTCGCCGTACTTCTTCTGAAGCGGCGACTTCGGCGCGTCGGCCGCGGCCTTCAGCTCCTGCCACAACAGGTAGTTGTTGGTGTCGGCGAGCGTGTTGAAGCTGCCCCAGCGGGTCTCGGTCGGGGGAATCGGGTTGTTCTTGCGCCAGTTGCCGCAGGCGAAGGCGTAGAAGTCGGTGCATGGGTCGGCGCTCTTATCGATGGAGGAGAGATCGAACATGAGCGGCTTCTTCGGCGGCGAGGTGGGGCCGGAGTCGCTATCGAGCGCGATGTTCTGAGCCAAGGCGGAGGAGCCGGCGACCAGGCCCCCCGAAAGCAAGAGAGCGGAAGCAAACGTAGAAAGGCGCATGAATCTCCCAGAAAGGATGTGTGTGAATCATCCTAGACGAACGGCGCCTGCCTGGAGTTTCCGAAGAGCAAAAGCAACCGCGTCCTGACGCCGGACGGGCGCCACTTCGTGGGGGGGGGGCGCGGGGG
>CAXTUS010000172.1:0-5297 GCA_964247475.1 uncultured Acidobacteriaceae bacterium
TCCCGTGCGCCGCCCACAGGCCAAGCTCCAGCAGCTCCGTCCCAGGGTCAAGCAGCTTCTCGATACGCTCGCGCGCCGTCAGCCGTCCCTTCGCATGCTGCGCCTCGATCGCCCTGGCGCCTCCTCCTTCACGGATGAGAGCCTCACCCGCACGCACCTCCTTGATCAGCGCTCCGATCGCCTCCGCATTCGCCCGCGCCTTCGCTGAACCGCCATCCCACCGACTCACAATCACGTTCGACTTCGTCATGCTGAACACAATACCCCTCCACCCGAATCCCACGCATCCTAGGCACTCATGGAATTTCTACGCCACGGTCAAAGGCTCATCGCGAGAGGCCTGCTCGCCGGGGCCCTCGGCGGCCTGGCAGGCTCGGCGGCGAAGCTCGCAGGCGAGCTCATCTACCCTCCGCGAACCCCGGGGCAGGAGCCACCGCCAGCGGTGCTCGCAGAAAAGCTCGCACGGCATCCGCTCGCCAAATCGCAGCAGGCGCTCGCAACCCAGGTCTTCCACTGGACCTTCGGTGCAGGCATCGGCGCGGTCTATGGAGTCTCCGCGGAGGTCGTCCCCATCGTGACGCTTGCCTACGGCGTCGCCTTCGGCGAGGTGGTGCTGCTGCTCACGCACGAGTCCACCCTGCCGATGCTCGGCCTTGACCGCCCGCCTGCCCGGCAGCCCCTGCGCGAGCACGCCAGCGAAGCCCTTACCCATGCCATGTACGGCGCCGCAACCGAGGCCGTCCGGCGCTGGCTGATGCGCCGCTGGCGGACCCGTGCAGCCGCGGCCGAAGCTGAAACCATGTCCGCGCGGTAAGCTGAAGGTCATGGTGTTCACCCCGCACGACGCGCTGCTGCTCATCGATCTGCAGCTCGACTTCATGCCCGGAGGCGCACTGGCCGTCACCGGCGGCGACGAGGTCGTGCCTTTGATCAACCGCCTGGCACGACGCTTCGATCACGTCATCCTCACCGAAGACTGGCACCCTGCGGGACACATCTCCTTCGCCAGCGCACACCCCGGACAACAGCCGTACACCCTCACCAACGTTGATTACGGCCCGCAGGCGCTTTGGCCCGATCACTGCCTGCAAGGTTCAGCCGGTGCCGCACTGCACCTTGCGCTTGACCTCCCGCATGCCGAACTGATCCTCCGCAAAGGCTTCCACCAGGCCATCGACAGCTACTCGGCCTTTCTTGAAAACGATCACCGAACGCCCACCGGCCTCGCCGGCTACCTGCGCGAACGCGGCATCGGGCGCCTCTTCATCGCAGGCCTCGCCTACGACTTCTGCGTGCGCTTCTCGGCCGTCGACGGCACCTCACTCGGCTTCGAAACGATCGTCATCGAAGACGCCTGCCGCGCCGTCAATCTTCAGGGTTCCATCGAAGCCACGAACCTCGACTTCGCACACGCCGGAATCGTGCGCATGCAAGCGGCGCAGCTCTAGATGGAAGAAGCCTGGATCGCGACCACCGCAACCGTCACCACCTGCCGTTACCAGTCGCCTGGCCTGGGCACGCTCGCCTTCGGCTTCTCCACACGACAGCGCTTCCTCATCACCTTCGACTACTACGCACACGGCCGCCTCTTCTCCGACCAGTTCCAGTCCGCCATCGCCATCCCGCAGAACGACATCATCCCCATCAGCTACAACGCCTACGACCCGCAGCAGAACAGCCGCACCAACCGCGCATCCGGCACCTCCTCTCCGCGCCCGAACCCACTCCTCGCCATCGGCGTCGCAGGCTCCGTCGTACTCTCGCTCGCCTGGTTGCTCATCCTTCGCAGCTGCCGTTGAAGATGGACGTTGCCTTCCTGCGCAGGTTGCCGGCATGCCACGCGAGGCGCTCGTTTGAGCATCCTAACCAGCGATGGCAACTACGGCAAAGCTTCAAGGAATGCTTGCATGGGCCGCCTTGCTGGCGTGCAGCATGACAGCACAGTCGCAGGCCGCGCTCGATGCCTTGAAGGACCGGAGCCGCGTTCTGCTGGTCTTCGCACCCGCCGAGCAGGATCAGCGCTTTGAGAAACAGATCGCGATCGCCAAGCAGCATGACGCAGCAATGAAAGAGCGAGACCTGGTCGTGCTGACGGTCGTAGGCTCGGCGCAGCCCGATCTGCGAAAAAGATTCAAGGTCCCAACCAGCCTCTTCACCGTCGTGCTGGTAGGCAAGGACGGCGGCGAAAAGATGCGCTCGCACCAGCCCTGGTCCGCTGAAGAACTCGACCGGACCATCGATGCCATGCCCATGCGGCGGGACGAGATGAGGAAGTAACAAGCAGGGACGTCCCCGTCGCCGAACGGTCCCCACTCTATCGCCAGTGGGCCACCACTCTACCGCCGAACGACCACCACGCGAGCGACCACCACGCTATCGCGAACGGCCACCATCGCCGAACGACCACCACTTCACCACACGGAGTCTTCGCGTACCCGTCAGCGAGCGAGTTGCCGGGTGAAAAAGTCGGCGATATAGCCGTAAGTCTCCTTCGACTCGGGCAGCGACACATCGTTCCAGAAGGCGTGCGGCAGGCCTTCGAAGACGATCAGCCGTGCATCCACACCCGCTCTCAGATACGCCCGGTGCAGGATGCTCGTGCCACTGAGCAGCATGTCGCGCCCGCTCGTAATCAGCAGCACAGGCGGCATCCCGTGCAAGTCCGCATATACCGGGGAGATGACCGGATCCTTCGCATCATGCGCGCCAATATACTCGGTGTCGCGCGCGGCGTTCGTCGGCAGCGGCACATCCCCGCGCAGCCCCTGCAGGCTGTACATCGCGAGCGAATCCGTACTCTGGCTGAAGTCTCCCAGGCCCGAAAATATCCCCAGCCCCGCAGGCTGCGGCAGCCCCAGCTGCTTCAGCTTCACCGCCACCTCAGCCGTCAGAATAGCTCCTGCAGACGTTCCATAGATCCCGATGTGCGCCGGCTTATAGCGCTTCAGCAACTCCCTGTACACCGCCACCGCATCGTCAAGCGCGGCCGGATAAGGATGCTCCGGCGCCAGCCGGTAGAGCACCGAAACCACACGCATCTTGCTCAGGTTCGCGATGGGAATGCTCTCGGTAAACGAACCTGAATCAGAGTTGAAGCCGCCTCCGTGCAGGCAGATCAGGACCCGCTCGGAACGCTCTTCGCCGACCGGCGTCACATCCCGCACCGGGACCCCGGCAATCGCCGCATCCTTGATCCTGACCGGGTAAACCTGCCGCGACTTCTCGCCCGCGCCGGTCTGCCACGTGTCGGTCGACGCACGCCGCTCAGCCAGGGTCTGCTGGTGATTGGTGTAGCCGTTGCGCAGGGTCGCCTGCGCCTGTGGGCTCAGCGCAGGCGGCATCGGGATGGTGCGCGTAATATGCGCGGTGCCGTCAGTATCAACCGTCGTCGTGTTAGAGGTCTGTGCGACCGACTTCGCATTGAGCATGAACGATCCGGAGACGAGCAGCGCTAGGGAAGAGACAAGCTGGTATGCGCGCATGGGGGGTGCCGACAAGCCTAGCAAGCTTCAGCGAAAAGCGAAAGCCCGCGCCTTCGATTTACGATAAGGCTGATGCCACCAGCCCCCGCCGACCCCGGACTCTTCGAGCGCGCACAAGCAGCCGCCGCACACATCCGCTCGCAGACCGCGCTCACCCCCCGTACCGGCATCATCCTCGGCTCCGGTCTCGGCGGCTTCGGGGCACAGGTAGAGGATGCAATCATCATCCCCTACTCAGCCATCCCGCACTTTCCTCAATCGACCGTCGAAGGCCATCAGGGCAACCTGCTCCTGGGCACCGTCCTGGGCGTTCCGGTAGCTGTTATGCAGGGCCGCGTCCATGCCTACGAGGGCTACCCGCTCTCTGATGTCACCTTCCCCACCCGCGTGCTCGGCCTGCTCGGCTGCCGGACGCTGATCGTAACCAACGCAGCCGGCGGCATCAAGGCAACGTACAAACCAGGCTCGCTGGTCCTCATCACAGACCACATCAATCTCACCGGGACCAACGCCGCGCTCGGCCCCAATGAACCCCGCTTCGCAGTCCGTGAAGACGCCGGCCTCAGGTTCTTCGACATGAGCACAGCCTACTCAAAGACGCTCGGCTCGATCGCGCACGAAGCAGCGCAGACCCTCGGCTTCGCCCTTGAAGAAGGCGTATACCTCGCCGTCCTCGGGCCCTCCTTCGAGACGCCCGCAGAGATCCGCGCCTTCCGCACCCTCGGCGCAGACCTCGTCGGCATGTCCACCGTGCACGAGGTCATCGTAGCCCGGCACATGGGCATCAGGGTTCTCGGCATCTCGCTCGTCACCAACTTCGCAGCCGGCGTCACCACCGATCCCATCCACCACGCAGAGGTCATGGAGATCGGCCGCATCGCCGAGGCACGCTTCACCTCGCTCCTCAAAGCCATCCTGCCGAGGCTCTAGCGCTTGCCCCTCAACCCTCTTCAAAACAGCCCCCTGATCCTCGGCATCGCAGGCTGTTCCGGCTCCGGCAAGACCACCCTCGCCACCGAGCTCCAACGTGAGCTCGACGCCGCCCTCGTCCCGCTCGACTTCTTCTACTGCGACCTCGCCCACATGACCTACGAGCAGCGCGAACAGCAGAACTTCGACCACCCGGATTCGCTCGAGCACACCCTGCTGGTCGAACAGGTTGCCGCGCTGAAACGTGGCGCCGCCATCGAGGCGCCCGTCTATGACTTCACCGCGCACACCAGGAAGCCCGGCGCCACACGGCATATCGAGCCTCAGCCCGTCGTCATCGTCGAAGGCATCCTGGCGCTCCACTTCGCAGCGCTGCGTGCGCTTTACAGCTTCAGCGTCTTTGTCGATGCGCCGCCCGATGTCTGTCTCGCACGCAGGATCCGTCGCGACGTGCGCGAGCGCGGCCGCACCGAAGCGAGCGTCCGGGCCCAGTACCAGGCGACCGCCCGGCCCATGGCAGAGCAGTACGTGCTCCCCTCAGCCACCCATGCCAGCCTGGTCGTAGATGGTTGCGAGGCGCTCGACTGGAGCGTCGAACAGGTGATCTTCCGCCTGCGCCGCGAAGGCCTCCTGGCCCGCGGCTAGATGGGTCACGGCAGCTGCGCGGCCCAGACCTTCGTATAAAGCCGCAACCCGCTCCCGCGCATCGGACGCCAGCTCGAACCGATCGTCCCCCTCCACCCCCTGCGGGCTGAAGGCCACCCGCGCCGCTAACCCGCGCAGCCCCAGGCAACGGAACAGATGCGGCCCAAACACCATCTCCCCCCCGTCGCGGCCATCCGCGGCTGCCCTCGCCCCCCGGGGGTGGGCCCCAAGCGGGTGGGC
>CAXTUS010000173.1:0-5295 GCA_964247475.1 uncultured Acidobacteriaceae bacterium
TCGGATCAAGGACCAACGATGGCAAAAATGCCAATCGCGTGCCCTCGAACTTGTGTAGCGCAATCGTCTTGATGCAATTTGCTTACCGGAGAACGGCTTTATTCAAGGTTACTTGAACCCGCGTGCGTCTCACTCAGCGCCTTACGACGTTTACTGCGAACTTTCCAAGACTATCGAAGTTGCTTGACGCTGTCAACTTCTTTCTTTCGATCCACCTACAGAATTCAAGGTGGCTAATTTCCTGGATCATCCACATCGCGCAACTTACAAATAACCAAACGGCAGACTTGCCGCGGAGCACTTAGCCCCTAATCTGCAAGACACCATGGCGTCCTGCAACGGATAGCTCGCAGGGACAAACAACCCGGAGAGATCCGCATAAATCAACTGCAGTGACTTGGGTTTGGACTTCAGCCGGCACCCTTGGTGCCCTTACGCTGCGATCAAACGCTTGGACTGCGCTTCTTTTGGCTCCTCTAAGCAGATCAGTCCTGCCGGGCCCGAAGCTTTTACCTGAACTGCCCTTCAAGCGTTACAATCACCGCTCGAAGCTCTTCTGTCGCTGCGCCCAACTCATCGCCCGACTTCCTGAGAATAGCAGCGTTACCGAAGACCCGCAACTCGGATTGCGAAAGGAAGTAGCGCAAACAGTTGAAAACCTGTTGAAAGTAACTGAGTCCCTAGGAAGATCGAGACGATATAGAACGCTATGTGGCTGGGTAGGATGCTCTAGCTGGACGACCTGAACAAGTCTATCTCTCCTCCACCATTCGCTGCCACTCCTCCGGATGCTGGTTCCAGCGATCAAGCAACGCAGCACGATCGTCCCGCGGAACCAGAAGACTTCCATCCGTCATCGGAAGGAGCGGCACGGGCATGCCTTCCACGGGCCCGGTTAACCAATGCACATGCCCCGTTCCCAGGGCAGGATCACCGCCGCCCGAAGATAACCGCGCATCTTTCACCGGCAGGTAATCGCCTTGGAAGACAACGGTGCCACGCCCATCTGTGATACGGCAGAAGCGGTCGCCCCGAACCGCACCAGCATGGCATGCAACCCAGATCCCTCGATGCTCGTTATGTTCAAGATCGTACCCGGTTGCGATAAACCTGCTATCAGCTGGCATGTCCCTCGGGAGCTCTGGTTGCAGCGCAATGTTTGATCGATAGATCAAAGTACCCGCCACCAGCGCAGCAGCCCCCAGCAGAATCAGCTTCGTGCTTCCGTCCATGGCCCGTCCTCCCAAAACAGGAAGCAGCATTCCCAATTTGGAACACGCACTTCCTGCCTTGGAAGATAAATGCTTTTTCCCGGCTACAGGGAGCTAATCTCCTGGCTTCGCGACCATCCCGAGATCCACCATCCCGTTGACGAAGTACTGTACGGCCAGCGCCACCAGCAACAGCCCCATGATCCGCACCAGGATGCGAATCCCGGTGTCGCCCAGCATCGTAGCCACACGATCCGAATTGCCCAGCACCAGGTAGCAGATGAACGCCGTGATCAGGATCGCGCCCACGATCGCTGCCAACAGCTTCCAGTCCCCCTGTGCCTGCCCGACCAGCACCATCACACTCGTGATTGAACCCGGTCCGGCCAGCATCGGGATGCCCAAAGGCACAATACCTGCATCTTCCTTTGAAGTTGCCGCCTCTGCCTCGGGCTCTGTTTCCTGGGTTTCGGAGCGACGCGCATTCAGCATGTCGAGCCCGATCAAGAGCAGGATGATCCCGCCGGCGATCTCAAACGCCGGCAGCGTAATGCCAAACATCTTGAAGATGTACTGGCCAGCAACTGCAAACGCGGACAGCACCACGAAGGACGTGATACTCGCCTTGCGCGCCATGTTGCGGCGTCGCTTCTTATCGGCGCCGTGGGTTACCGCAAGAAACGTTGGCAGCGCGGCAAAAGGATCAACCAGGAAGAAGATCGAGCTCAATGCAAGCACGGAGAAACGCACGTACGCGGAGTGCTGAAGGACGGAAAGTGTGACCTGGGGCGGAACAAAGGCGTGAACCACATGAACCATCGAGACGGACAACACGTACAGGTTGAGCAAAAAAGACATAACAGGCAATTGTTTCATGTTTGCCCGGATCAGAACCCCGGCATCCGGTGAAAAGCTCCCCATGTTCAGCCGCCGGACCAATACGGCATGGAGCCTGCAGGACGGGGAAAGATAGCTATAATCGGGGAAATTGAAGGAGTAAGCTCGCATGCCTCTGCAGACGACTAAGAACATCTGGCACAACGGAAAGCTCATCCCCTGGGAGAGCGCGAACATCCACATCATGTCGCACGTCGTCCACTACGGATCATCCATCTTCGAAGGCATCCGCGCCTATACCCAGGAAGAGAAGGGCACCGCCGGCATCTTCCGCCTCGAAGAGCACATGCAGCGCTTCCGCGACTCCGGCCACATCTACCGCATGCCCCTCGGTTTCAACGTGCAGGAGCTCTCGCGGGCTGTTGTTGAAGTTGTCGAGGCAAATGGCGTCGCTCCCTGTTACATCCGCCCTGTTGCCTTTCGCGGCTACGGCGAAGCCGGCATCAATCCGCTCTCAAGCCCGGTTGAGGTCTACATCGCGAACTTCCCCTGGGGCAAATACGTTCCTGGCAACGATGGCGCCAACGTGTGCGTCTCGAGCTGGAACCGCCACGCGCCCAATACGATGCCCACCATGTCGAAGGCCGGCGGCAACTACCTGAACTCGCAGCTCATCCGCATGGAAGCCGAGATCAACGGCTACGACGAGGGCATCGCGCTCGATGTAAACGGCCTGCTCTCAGAAGGTTCAGGTGAAAACCTCTTCCTGGTCCGCGGCGGCATCCTCTACACCACGCCCCTCTCGAGCGCCGTGCTGAACGGCATCACCCGCAGCTCGATCCTCACCATCGCCAGGGATCTCGGTATCCCGGTGGTCGAGCAGACGCTGCCGCGCGAGATGCTGTATGTCTCGGACGAAGCCTTCTTCACTGGCACCGCGGCAGAGGTCACGCATCTCCGCTCAGTTGATCGCTACCTGATCGGCGACGGTACCATGGGCCCGGTGACCAAGGCGATCCACGACGAGTTCTTCGGCATCGTCAATGGAACCAGGCCGGACCGTTACAACTGGCTCACGCCAGTCAGGGTACACGTCGCAGAACCGGTCAGCGCCTAGCATCTCCGCCGCTAGCTCTTCGAGACTGCCCGGAAATTTGAAGATCCATCTCAGGCGGCGGACGCCACCCAGTCCTCAGACTGCGTTTGGCGTCGCCGCCTGCTTGTCCTCGTACATTCGCTCATCCGCAAGCTGGCAGAGTGCCGCGCCATCAGTCGCTTCCTCCGGGAAGACGGCAAAGCCGATGCTGCCCCCCATCGCAGCAGAGGCCCCGGGTACTGTAATTGACGCGATCGAAGCCCGGAGACCTGCCGCAATCCTGGGGCAGTTCTCCGGTCTGGTCAGGTCATTCACGATCACCAGGAACTCGTCGCCGCCACAGCGTGCGACCGTGTCCGCACCGCGGATCTTCCGCTTCAGCTTGTCCGCCACGCGCTGCAGCACGACGTCTCCGGCCTGGTGCCCATAGGTGTCATTCACCTCTTTGAAGCCGTTCAGGTCGATGGCAAACACCGCCGTACTCAGGCTGGACCGCAGGGATCGCTCGAGCGCAAGCGTGAGCCGGTCGTCAAAGAGGCGGCGGTTCGGCAGCCCCGTCAACGCATCATGCATGGCCTCGTCCCTGCGCCGCTCGGTCTCATCCTCAAGCAACATCAACAGCATGCCGATGACTACAAAGAACTTCTGGATACTCCAAACCTCGACGATGAGCGCATCGATCTGTCGATGAGCGCCCGCGCCCGGGTAGGCAAGGAAGCAGAGCGCCCAGAGCACAAAGCTGAGCGTGACCAGACGTGCACCAATTGAACCCGGCCGCATCCGCCGGAAGAAACTGTGCGCCACCAGCAGGTACATGCAGGCGAGCCCCCAATACACCACCCACGGAGCCGACCCCGTACCGGCCAGGTAAAGCATCGGCAGCCATATCGCCAGGTGCACCAGCGTCAGCGTTACACGCGCCAGCCGACGCGCTCTAGCAAAGAAAAGCAGGTAGCCAAGCCCCAGGATCAGGCTCGCCGCCACCACGAAGAGATAGATCCTCGGCGCGACTATCCCCGCGCCCAGCAGACTAGTCAGCACGAGCAGGGGTGCACCGGGCAGCAGGATATGCGGCGTAGAGGACGCGCCCGGCAGCAACTCACGCCATGGCGGCCAGCCGAATGCGACTGCCGCCAGTAAGTAAGCGTCGAGCGCAGCCACCCGCGTGACCACCATCACCGTGTCTGGTGCACGCACAATCGCGGCAGCAATCATCTGCAACAGGATGAAGCCCAGCCCCAACAGCCAAAGTGCCACACGTTCGTCCTGGTGGCGCCGCCGGAACCAGGCCAGTACGGCCATCAGCACAAGTAAACCGGCGATATCAGGCAGAGACAAAAAGCTCATCGTTCAGGCCCTACAGGGGTTTTCGCCGCTTATGGTGCGCTCTTGAGGAAGCTCCGTCAAGCTTGATCAGCGAAGCGGTGCCGCGCTGTACTAACCGGAAGTCACCTCAAGAACGCCCCAACGTTCCGCTGCTACTGACCCTCGCTCGGCTTATGGGCACCTACCAGGTCCGCCTCCTTGACGGCATTCAGCTTCTGCACCTGTCCAAGATCAGGACGCCGGCGACGCACATAGGGTGCCAGCTTCTGCGGCTGCCCGGACTGCAGCGACTGCTCAATCGCTTCCAGCACACGCACGTCCAGCATGCCTTCTTCACCGTCCGGCTCCGGATTCTTGTTCTCGACAAGGCAGTTTGAGAAATACTTCAGCTCGCCGCCAAAATGGTCCGTCGTCTTGAAGCTATCCTTGGTTTTCTTCTTCTCAACCGTCAACTCGTGCGCCATGGCTGAACCTACCTGGTAAGCCGGGTTTGAGTATAAATCGCCGTGGTTCCCGACCACGCGGTACTCATCCACATCGCCGCCGCTATAGCTGACCGTAAAGGACGCCACTCGCTCCGCAGCGAACTTCAGCGAGACCGTAACGGTGTCGTCGAAGGGCTCGCCATTTACGTCGCGAAAACGTTCGGGATCGGTGCAGACTCCCGTAGCAAATACCTCGACCGGCTCGGAGCTGAACAGATTTCGCACTGCGTTCAACGGATAGGGCCCCATGTCGGGTATCGGACCAGCCCAGAAACCATGCTTGGCCCGGTGATTCTGTCCGGAAACCGGCTGAGAGAACGACGAGTTGAAGAAGCGCAGC
>CAXTUS010000174.1:0-4055 GCA_964247475.1 uncultured Acidobacteriaceae bacterium
CCCCACACAGTGGTCGTCGTCGGCGATGACGGACCACGCTGCTGCTGCGTCCGGCTAAAGCGCGGTATGCGCCCGGCGGACATCGGCGGAGGTAAAGACCGGGATAAACGTGGGAGGGATGGTGTCGTCGTCGATCGGGATCTCGGCCAGCGCCTGCTCGATGTTGTCGCGGCCGCCCTGCTCGCGGTCGACCAGGCACAGCACGCCGATCACGTTCATGCCGGCGTCGCGCGTGGCCTCGATGGCAGTGATGGTCGAGCCGCCGGTCGTACAAACGTCGTCAATGATCACGACCGGCGCACCCGCCTGCAGAAAGCCTTCCACGCGGCGCCCCGTGCCGTGGACTTTTTCGGCCTTGCGGACAAGGAAGCCGTGGAGCAGCGCGGGTGCGGGGCCGTGGTCTTCGTCGGGATCAAGCTCGAGAAACTCGGCGTGGTCTGCCGCCTCCCATGCCGACGCGGATGCGGTGTTCGAAACCAGCGGGTCCGCGCCCATGGTGAGGCCTCCAACCGCCTGCGCGGAAGGGAAGTGTTCACGGATGAGGTCGAGCAGCACGATACCGGCGAGGCGTCCGCCTTCGGCGTGCAGCGTGGTGACGCGGCAGTCAATGTAATAGTCCGAACGTTGACCCGAGGCGAGGACGAACTCGCCAGGCGTGAAGGAGAGGGCCGCGATCAGGTCGAGCAGGGCGGCGCGGGGTTCGCGCGAACGGGCAGCAGGTTGACCAGGCATCTAGGGAAGCTCTTTCGGGGCGCGTCGGCGCGGGTTCTGTTTGGCGAAGTCAACCATGATCTCGATCTTCATCAGGCGCCGGTCGATGCCGTGCAGGTCGTCCGTGATCTGGTCGATGCGGGAGTCCATGCGCTTGATATTTTCAGACATCATGAGGATGTCCTTGGCAGTGCTGAGAAAGGTCTCGGCGATGCTCACTGGGTGGCCTCGTGGCGGGACTGATCCGCCTCTCGTCGGACGAGCTCTTCGTGCAGCCGGTCGACCTTCGCCATGGTGCGAGTCAGAGATTCATTGGCCTCGGCGACCGCGCTCGCGATAATCTTCATGGCGGCTTCGATGACCTGTTCTTCCTGCTGGTTCTGGAAGATAACGTCACCGTGCTGGATGAAGCGGCGGATCACCTCGGCGGTAGTCAGTTTTTCAGAGGAGGCGAGCCGTTCGAGCTTCAGCTTCTCGCTCGGACGAAGCAGGACGACCGTCCTGTGGGTGGCGCGTTCGGGGGCAACCGCATGACTTGCCATAACGTCAATCTAGCACATGTGCGGAGCATGTGTTGAATCCGGATACGTCGGGCAAAAGGCGTCGTGTACCCGTCGGGGATGGCGACCCCTTCGCGGAGGGCCTGGCTGCGCGCGGTTGTGTCGGATGGCTAAAGCTTGTCCATGTGGCGGAACCCTCCGGTGCCGATGAACAACGTCAGGAAGACCGAGAAGTTATAGCTCGCGTGGACCAGCGTCGAGGCTGCAACGGAGCCGGTGCGCAGCCGGACCACGCAGAGGATCAGCGAGACGCATACCAGCAGAAGAACCGCGGGCGCTGAAAAGCCGAGCTGAGGGGCGTGGATGCCTGCGAAGCATAGACTGGTGAGCAGGGAAGAGAGGATCAGGGCCGGGCGCGAAAAGGCGTCGGAGGAACGCCAGGCCATCAGGGCTTCGAGCGACTTCGGCAGGCGCAGGTAGTCGATCGCGAGCGCGATCGCGGGGAGCAGGAAGCCACGAAAGACAATCTCTTCAAAGGCCGGCGCAACCAGGGTGCCGAAGATGACAAGCACCCAGATGATGCCGGGCGTCTCGAAGATCTTCTCGATCGGCAGCTTCTTGGCAATGGGCAAAAGGCTCGATGCCGCCTGCGAGAGGTAGCCCAGCGTAAGGCCGAGCAGCGCCAGGAACCAGCGCGCGCGGCGTCCGTTCCAGGCGAGACCAGTCGCGAACGAGCGGTGCCACAGGAGAGGAAAGATGAAGGTCGCCGCACCGATCGCGAGAAAATAGCATGCGATGTTGGCGAAGAGCTGGAGCCGCTGGTCCTCGAGCGTTGCGATCACGTTGTGCGGGTGCAGGGCAGCGAGGATGACCTCGGCGACGAGCAGCATGAAGAAGGTGAGCGCCAGGAAGAGCAGCAGGTGCCAAAGGTTGGGAACGCGGCGCGGTTCGGGCGGCGGGGGCGAGACGGGAAGGTCCGGCAGAGATGTCATGCGGCGCCGCGCCTTTTGGCTGCGGTCTTCTTGGCAGCTTTCTTCATGACTGCCTTTTTGGCCGGTTCCCTGGCTAGCCCCCTGGCCGGCTGCCCGGCCGGGTCGGCGGCTTTGGCAGTCGGGCGCCCCGTCTTCTTCTCGGGCGCAGTGAACTTGCCGCGTGCAGCTTTGACCGCATCAGGCGTCGAGACGACCTGCTGCGGCCCGGCGTTCGGGTTCACGCCCTCTACGATCTCGAGGCCCGGAAAGTGCGGGCGCAGGAAGTGGCCGGTGTGGCTCGCGGCAACCCCGGCAAGCTGCTCCGGTGTGCCGTGGCCGACGACGGTCCCGCCGAACTCGCCGCCCTCGGGACCCATATCGAGCAGGTAATCGGCGTTGCGGATAATGTCCAGATTGTGCTCGATGATAATCACCGTGTTCCCGAGGTCGGTAAGCCTGTGGAGCACGTCAAGCAGCCGGCGGACGTCGTCGAAGTGCAGGCCGGTCGTGGGTTCGTCGAGCAGGTAAAGGGTGCGGCCGGTCTGACGCTTCGACAGCTCGCGCGCCAGCTTCATCCGCTGGGCCTCGCCCCCTGACAGGGTCGTGGCGGACTGGCCGAGATGGATGTAGCCGAGGCCGACGTCTACCAGCGTCTGCAGCTTGACCCCGACTGCGGGGATATCCTTGAGAATCGGCAGCGCGTCCGCGATCGAAAGGTCGAGCAGGTCGGCGATCGAGTAGCCGTTGAACTTTACCTGCAGCGTCTCCTGGTTGTAGCGGCGGCCGTTGCACACCTCGCAGAGCACATAGACATCCGGCAGGAAGTTCATCTCGATCCGGCGCTGGCCCTCGCCCTGGCATGCTTCGCAACGGCCGCCCTGGACGTTAAAGGAGAAGCGCCCCGGCTTGTACCCACGTTCGCGCGCCTCGGGCAGCATGGCGAAGAGGTCGCGGATCGCGGTAAAGACGCCGGTGTACGTCGCAGGGTTCGAACGAGGAGTTCGACCGATCGGCGACTGGTCGATCTGGATGACCTTGTCCAGCTGGTCGACACCGTGCACCTTGCCGTGCTGGCCCGGTTCTTCGCGGGAGCCGTAGAGCTCCTTGGCCAGCGCCCGGTAGAGAATGTCGTTTACCAGGGTTGACTTGCCCGAACCAGACACGCCGGTAACGACCGTCATGATGCCGACCGGGAAGTGGGCTGTCACGTGCTGCAGGTTATGCGATCGTGCGTCCTCGACCGTCAGCCAACGTCCCGAGAGCGGGCGCGGACCGTGGTCGACGGTGCCGTCATCGAGCGCCCGCGAGGGCCGGGTGACGATGTCGATGTTGCCTGCCAGGTACTGGCCCGTGATCGAGGCGGGGTTCGCCATGATCTCGGCGGGGGTCCCGTCTGCGATCAGGAAGCCGCCGTTCTTGCCTGCTCCGGGGCCAAGGTCGAGCACGTAGTCGGCCTTGCGGATGGTGTCTTCATCGTGCTCAACCACAAGGACGGTGTTGCCCAGGTCGCGCAGGCGCTCGAGCGCGGCGATCAGGCGCTGGTTGTCGCGCTGGTGCAGGCCAATGCTCGGTTCGTCCAGAACATAGAGAACGCCGCGCAGGCGCGAGCCGATCTGGGTGGCAAGCCGGATCCGCTGGCCTTCGCCCCCCGACAGGGTAGCGGCCGAGCGATCGAGCGAAAGGTAGCCAAGCCCGACCGCGTTCAGGAACTCGAGCCGCTCGATGATCTCGCGCTGCAGCCGGTCGGCGATCAATTGTTCGCGGCCGGTAAAGGTCATGGCACGCGCGCCGGCGAGGGCGCGTTCAAGTGAGAGCCCGGTAAAGTCGGCGATCGATCGAGCCTCGCCCGCGATCGGGATCGAAACCGCGAGCG
>CAXTUS010000174.1:4065-5194 GCA_964247475.1 uncultured Acidobacteriaceae bacterium
CGCAGCCGCCTTCCCTTGCAGCGTGGGCAGGTGGTCGCCGACATGTACTGCATCATGTACTCGCGGTAACCCTCCGATTTGGTGTCGTCCAGGTTGGCCCGCAGGTAGGCGAAGATGCCGTGGAAGCCGGTGCGTCCGCCCTCATTCGCCGGCGGCCCGTAGAGCAGCAGGTCCTGCTGTGGCTTGGTGAGCGCACTGAAGGGCTGCTTCAGATTGATTCTGTACTTATCGGCGGCGAGCTTGATTAACTTGAGGAGGTAGGCGGAACCCGAGCCGGGCCCCATCGCACCGTCGAGCAGGGGCTTCGACCAGTCGGTGATGGTCTTGCCGGGGTCGAAGTCATAGATCGAGCCCAGGCCGTGGCACTCGGGACATGCGCCATAGTTCGAGTTGAAGGAAAAGCTGCGCGGCTCAAGCTTGGCGACGTTGATGCCGCAGTCCGGGCAGGCCATCGAGGATGAATAGAGGGTCTCCTCGACCGCCCGCGTCGCGGGATTCTGCAGGCCGATCAGGACCAGGCCGTTCGCCATCTGAAGCGCCTTCTGAACCGAGGCCTCGAGGCGCCGGGTGTCGTACCTGGGGGGCGCACCGGCAAGTGCGCGGTTCACCTCCGCTGGATCTTCCGGATCGGGCGGCATCGGCTTCAGGATGATGCGGTCGACGATCGCTTCGATGGTGTGATTCTTACGCTTTTCAAGCCGCATGCCCTCGGTCAGCTCGGTCATCTCACCGTCGATGCGGGCGCGGAAGCCCTGCTGATCAAGCGCTTCCAGCTCTTCGCGAAACTCGCCCTTGCGGCCACGCACGATGGGCGCGAAGACCGTGATGCGCTCACCGGGCGCAAGCGCGACAATGCGCTCTACGATCTGTTCGGCGGACTGCCGGGAGATGGCGCGTCCGCAGTTCGGGCAGTGCGGCTGGCCGACGCTCGCATACAGCAGCCGCAGGTAGTCGTAGATCTCGGTGATGGTGCCGACGGTTGAGCGCGGCGAACGCGAGGTCGTCTTTTGCTCGATCGAGATCGCAGGTGAAAGGCCTTCGATCGAGTCCACATCGGGCCGCTCCATCTGGTCGAGGAACTGGCGCGCGTAGGCCGCCAGCGTCTCCACGTAGCGGCGCTGCCCCTCAG
>CAXTUS010000175.1:0-2521 GCA_964247475.1 uncultured Acidobacteriaceae bacterium
GTGGCAAGCGTCCTGGCCTGGCCTGCTGCGACCTGTTCTGCTGCGGCCTGTTCTGCAGCGAGCTGTTCTGCTGCGGCCTGGTCGAAGGCGGCCTGGGTGGCGGCGATGCGGTCGACTGCGTGCTGCCGCCAGTAGGTGAGCGCGGTCGTGATGCCTTCGGCGATGTGCTGCTGGTAAGCGGGATCGGCGGGTGAGCCGCCGGGGCGTTGGGGTGCGATCTCAAGCGCTACGGCGGGACAGAAGAGCGAGTCGATGGGGCGGATGGAGACGTGGCCGCTGACGATGGGGACATGCAGCTCGTCGAGGCTGGTGCTGAGCTCGCTGGCGAGCTCGAGCGACTGCGGGATGGAGGCAGCCTGGGCAGTATCCCAGGGGAGGATGGGCGATTCCTGGCGGGGCTGGTCGGGCGCGGCCGGCTCGGCTGCGGTGAGCGCAGAGGTGAAGAGATGGATGCCCTGGCCGGTGCTGGTGGTGTGCAGGATGAGGCAGGCGACGGCGTGCGAGCGGTTGGCGAGCTCGGCGCGCTGATCGTTGGGCAGGGTGTCCGTGACGTCGGTATGGGTGGTGACGACGCTGAAACCCTGTGCGGTGAGCGCCTCTTTGAGCTTGCCCGCGAGGGTCTGGTTGAGGTCCTTTTCAAAGGCCCCGCGGCCAAGGCTGGCGCCGTTGTCTTCGCCCCCGTGAGCGGGATCGAGCAGAACGACGTTGGGGTTGTAGGGCGGCTGCGGGGGGCGTGGTTTGCGGTGCGGGGCTGGCGTCTGCGCGGCTGCTGCTGCGGCTGCTGCGGCTGCGAGCAGGAGGGCGAGCCGGGTTGTGAGTTTCGGTGTCACGGATTCGAGTGGATTGACGGCTTTTGAAGGGTGAGGATTGATGAGGACTGATGCGACGGCAAGTGCGTCCTGGTCGCTGACCGCGAACCTTGCGTGGGGATGGTGGCTTTGCGCGGGTTAGTCGAGGGCGTAGATGGCCAGGCCGCTGAGCAGTTTGGGATAGAAGTCGGTTGACTTCTGCGGCATCACGTCGCCCGAAAGCGAGATGTCACGCAGCTGGTCGAGCGTGACCGGCTTGATCAGGAACGCGATGTCGGCTTCGCCGGCCTCGACCTGGCGGACTGCCTCCGGAGCTTCGCGCAGGTAGCGGATGTTCTCGGTGTTGGCGATCGACTCGTGGGTGAGCTTGAGGACGTGCTCGAGCACGATGCGGTGCAGCTGGACGACGTCGAGCGCAGCCTGGCGCTCGGTGATCTCGGGGTGCAGCGCCTGGAGGGTTTCGGTGACGATGCGCGGCCTGGCGGTGAGCAGGTAGCTTTGAGCGCGCGTGACGGCGATGAAGGCGACACCGGGCGTGGTGGCGAGTACGATCGGGTCGGGCGCGGGGATCGGCAGGACCTCGAAGAACTCTTCGGCGGCGGTGACGAAGGCGTCTGCCGAGAAGCCGGGCAGGCCGAAGACGACGCGGTGTGTGGGCAGGATGGTGATGCCGGGCGCGTTCATGTTGACGAAGGTCATCATCATGGGGGGGTCGGGTATGGCGGGTTTGGGGAGGCCCGGGTGGTGCTGGTCGGCGCGGTTCGGGGGAGAGTCGTCTTCTTCGTCGGTGCCGGCGGTGGCGGCGGCCTGATTGAGGCCGAGTTCGGCGGCGCGCTCCTTCCTATAGGTGACGGAGGTCTCGTACCGGTGGTGGCCGTCGGCGATGATCAACTTCTTGTCCTGCATGGCGGTGACGATGAGGTTGATCAGGTTCGGGTCGGTGAGCTTCCAGACGCGGTGGATGACGTTGTACTCGTCGGTGATCTCGAGGTCGGCAGGGGCGCCTGGTTCCCCGTCTTTGAGGCCAAAGATCAGGCTCTCGGCAGTGAAGGCGGGGTCCGAGTAGAGCATGTAGATCTGTTCGCAGTAGGTGCGGGTGGCTTTGAAGAGGGCGAGCCGGTCGGACTTGTGCTTGGGGAAGGTCTGTTCGTGGCGGAAGACGACCTGGTCGGCGTAGTCGTAGAGGTGGCCGAGGGCGATGAAGCCGCGGCGTTCGCGGGTTTCGGGTGCGCCGGTCGAGGTGCTTGCGCCGGGTACTTCGTAGGTTTGCGAGTAGCCGAAGAGGGCGGGCTCGGCTTCTTCACGCAGAATACCCTTTTTGCGCCAGGAGGCAAGCGATTCGGCGGCGCGGGTGTAGACGTTGTGCTGCGGCGTATCGGAAGGGTCGGGCGCGAAGGCGTCGGTGTCATCGGCCTCTTTTTTGCCCAGGATGACACGGATCAGGTTGTACTTCGAGCGGTCGTAGTAGGCCTGCTGCATGGCGGGGGTGATCTTGTCGTAGGGCTGAGTGACGACGTCTTCCATGCGGACTTTAGCGGTGTCGTAGCGGAGGGCGCGGAAGGGGTAGATGCGGGCCATGTTTTTCGGAATCTCCTGGTGTCTCTTCGATTGTAGGGCAACGGCTGATGCGTCCTGATCGCGGACGGCGACCACTTCGTGGGGTCGAAGCGCTGGCGCGCGTGGGGAGCTGCGGTTGGCCTCGAACGTCCGAG
>CAXTUS010000175.1:2531-5107 GCA_964247475.1 uncultured Acidobacteriaceae bacterium
GGGGGGGGGGGGGTCGGGGGGGGGGGCCCCCCCCGCGCCGCGCGCCCGCGGGCGCGGGCCGCACGAAGTGGCTCCCGTATGGCGTCGGGACGCGGTTGCCTGATCCTGTGGCCGACGCGTCACGACGATCCAAAATGGAACCGGCGGTTCCCTCTGTTCACAAGAATCACGCGGAGAGGATTCGCTGCATCCTAGAAGGGCCTCGGCAGTGTAATCTGCGTGGTAAGAAGCACACGGCCGGGGGTGACTATATGGCCATTTCGGTAAAGAATCTGGTGATTGCGGCGGTGCTGGGGCTCTTTGGGCTGGTACCGACGGTGGGCGCGCAGGAGAATCCGCTGGACCAGGTGAAGACGCCGGCCCCGGCTCCGGCCAAGCCGGATGATGCAAAAGCGCCGGGCGAGGCGCCGGGATCGGTCAAGGCTCCGAAGAGCGGGACTACGACCTTGAGGGTAGAGGCAAAGCTGGTGCTGGTGCCGATGACCGTCACCGACCCGATGAACCGCCTGGTGACGGGTCTCGAGGCGCCGAACTTCCAGGTTTACGACAACAACATCGGGCAGGTGATCAAGAGCTTTTCGACCGAGGATGCGCCGGTGACGATCGGCGTGGTCTTTGACCTGAGCGGCAGCATGCAGTCCAAGTTTGCGCGCGCAAGGCATGCACTGACCGAATTCCTACGGACTTCGAACCCGCAGGACGAGTTCTTTGTGGTGGCGTTCAATGACAAGCCGGCGGTGATCGTTGATTACACATCGGACGTGGACGATGTCGAGGCGCGCATGGTGATGCTGCACCCGGAGAACCGCACCGCGCTGATCGATGCGGTGTACCTGGGGGTAAACAAGCTGAAGGATGCGAAGTACGAGCGGAAGGCGCTGCTGATCATCTCGGACGGGGGTGACAATCGCAGCCGGTATACCGAGGGCGAGCTGAAGCGCGCGGTGCGGGAGAGCGACGTCCAGATCTATGCGATCGGCATCTTCGACGAGTATGCGCCGACCAGCGAGGAGCAGCTCGGACCGGTGCTCTTGACCGATATCGCCGAGACGACGGGCGGCAGGATGTTCAAGGTGTCGGATGCGGGTGATATGACGGACATTGCGACGCGGATCAGCGCTGAACTTCGCAATGAGTACGTCGTGGGCTACCGTCCGTCCGATATAAAGAAAGATGGGAACTGGCGTAAATTGAAGGTGCGCCTAGTGCCTCCGCCGGGCCTTCCGACGCTGACTGTCCATTTTCGCCAGGGGTACTATGCACCTTCGCAGTAAAGCTTTGATCTGTGGGATTTCGGGGTTTGTATGGCTGGGAGCAGCCGGTCTACGGGCGCAGACGACGCCACCTCGCACCCCACTGCCGTTGAATGTGGATCGTGATCCCGTGCCCTCGCCCGACCCGGATCCGGTGGTGCCGGGGGGAGACGCTGCGGCTGCGCCGGGCGCCCCGTCGGTCACCCGCGGGACTGGCGGACGTTACACCCTGACGCGCGATGCCTTTGAAGTCCGGCTGAATGCGTCGGTGGTCGACAGCAGCGGCAAGTCGATCCAGACGCTCGCGCAGGATGCCTTCCGGGTCTACGAGGACGGTGTGCCGCAGACCATCAACAGCTTTCGCCATGAGGACACCCCAGTGTCGATCGGCTTGCTGATCGACAGTTCGGGGTCGATGTATGACAAGCGGGCGTCGGTTGACAAGGCTTCGGTAGACCTGGTGCGGCTGTCGAACCCGCAGGATGAGGAGTTCCTCGTGGACTTCAGCTCGGAAGCGTTCATCGATCAGGATTTCACGACGTCGATCGACAAGCTGCAGCAGGGTCTCAGCTACATCAAGTCGAGCGGTGGGACGGCGGCTTACGATGCGCTGGTTGCATCGGCCGATTACCTGACCAAGAACGCCAAGAACCCGAAGCAGGTGCTGGTCGTCGTCACCGACGGCGAAGACAACGCTTCTAGTGCCACGCTTGAGCAGGCGATCCGCCGGATCCAGGATCTCGACGGTCCGGTGATCTACTGCGTCGGACTTTTGTTTGGCGAGGATACCGATAAGCGCGAGTCGCGCCACGCGCGGCGGGTGCTTGAGCAGATTGCCGCGCAGACAGGGGGGCTGGCTTACTTTCCGAAGTCCCTGAAGGATGTCGACGGGGTTGCGGCCGAGGTGGCGAAGGATATCCGGACGCAGTACACGATTGCTTACCGGTCGACCAATCCGCCGAGCAAGGGCGGCTACCGGCAGGTGCACGTCGAGGCCAAAGAGAAGGGCTTCAGCCGCCTGGATGTTCGAACCCGCACCGGCTACTACCCGAAGACCACACCGGCAGCGGGTGGACAGTAGGCGAGAGCAGGCAGCGACAAGTACGTCCTGACGCCGGACGGGCGCCACTTCGTGGGGCGGGAGCGCTGGCGCGCGGAAGCGGCATGGACAGCCCTCACCGATCAACCCGCCCCCGCGCGGGCACCCCCCCGGCCCGGCCACCACGCGCGGCGCGCCGGGGCGCGGGTCGAACAGGTGCAGCAGGTCGAGCCGCCCAGGCCCGACATCAGCGGGTCCACCACCCCCTGCGCCAGCGCCGCCGC
>CAXTUS010000176.1:0-2848 GCA_964247475.1 uncultured Acidobacteriaceae bacterium
CGTGGGAGGCCGGGCTGGGTGCGTCGCAGGAACAGGACGCCGATGTGCTGGGCGAGGAACTGGACGAGGATGCGCAGGACGACGAGGCCGGCGATGACCTCGCCGAGTGAGAAGAAGCAGAAGAAGGCGGCGGCGGCGCCGAGCCAGAGGAGTGAGACGTAGGGGAAGTTCCTGGTGGGGTGGAGTTTGCCGAGCGCGCGGAAGAAGTTGCCGTCGCGAGCCGCCGCAAAGGGGATGCGCGAGTAGCCGAGCAGAAGCGAGAAGATGCTGGCGAAGGCGGTGATCATGACGAGCACCGCGGCGAGTTTGCCGAAGAGGGCGCCGTGCACGGGGCCGTACGCTGTCTGCATGAAGTAACTGACGAGCGCCTGGCGTGCGCCGAGGTCCTTCATGGCGACCAGCGGCTGCCAGGGAACGACGGCCAAGACGGCGATGTTGAGCGCGAGGTAGAGCATGCCGACGGCGGCGATCGAGATCAGGATGGCGCGCGGGATGGTGCGTGCGGGGTCTTTGACCTCGCCGCCCAGGAAGGCGACGTTGTAGTAGCCCCAGAAGTCGTAGGTGGCAACGAGCATGGCGCCGGCGAGCCCGGAGAAGAAGGCAGGCGAAAGGTGAAAGGCGCCGGCGGGAAAGCTGAAGGCCTGGGCGAGGTGGCCTTTGGCGAGCGCGACCGCGAAGATCCAGAGCAGGGTGGCGATGACCGTGGCCCAGAGACCAAAGGAGAGCAGGCGCAGGCTGGCGAGGCTGCGGAAGAGCAGCAGGACGGCGATGGCGACGGCGGCGATGGCGACGAGCGTGCCGGGGCCAAGGGTGAGGCGTCCCCAGTGCAGCCAGCTTCCGCCGAGTGCGGGCACCAGGTAGGCGGCATACTGCGACAGGCCGATCGAGCCGCTCGCGACCGAGAGCGGCGCCGAGAACATGAGCTGGAAGACGAACAGGAAGGAAAGAAAGCGGCCGGTTCCTCCGGGGAAGATCTCGCGCAGGAAGCGGTACGAGCCGCCGGCTTCAGGCATCATGGCGCCAAGTTCGGCCCACACCAGGCCGTCCGAGACGGCGAGCAGCGCGCCGAGGATCCAGCCGAGCATGGCCTGCGGGCCACCCATCGCCGAGAGCAGCAGGGGCAGCGTGATGAACGGGCCAACGCCGATCATGTCCAGCATATTGATCGCGACCGCGCCCCGCAGCGAAAGCGTCCGACCGAGTTGAGCTTCGTTGGCGATAGTGGCTAGTCTACTAAGACAAAGACAAAAGCAAGTGCGCCCTGATCGCGAGTGGCGCCCGTCCGGCGTTAGGACGCGGTTGCTCTTGCTTTTGCCTCTTTGTGAGAGGCTAAACACCATGCGGCGATCTTTTTTACTTCTGGTTCTGGCGGTGCTGCCGGCGGCGGCGCAGCAGGTGGAGGACCCGGCAAATCTGAAGGGCGAGCGGGTTGCGGCTCCGGCGCTCGGGGATACCTTGCCGATCAACCATGGCGCTGCGGCGCTTGAGCAGCTGTTGCGCAAGCTGCGTACGCGCGCGAGCATGATGCTGATCGTGGCGCATCCTGACGATGAGGATGGCGGCCTGCTGACGTATGAGTCGCGGGGGCAGGGGGCAAGGGTGGCGATGCTGACGCTGACCCGGGGTGAGGGTGGTCAGAACCTGATGTCCGCCGACTTCAACGATGCGCTCGGTCTGATCCGGACGCAGGAGCTGCTGGCGGCCGACCGGTACATGGGGGTTGACCAGTTCTTCGGGACCGAGGTGGACTTCGGGTTTTCGAAGACCAAGGAAGAGACGCTGAAGCAGTGGGGTCACGAGCGTGTGCTCTATGACGCGGTGCGCGCGGTGCGGCTTTACCGGCCGCTGGTGCTGGCTTCGGTCTTCGTGGGCGGAGTCACCGACGGGCATGGCCAACACCAGGTCTCGGGTGAGATTGCGCAGGAGGTGTTTGTCGCGGCGGCCGATCCGAAGGTGTTCCCGGAGATGGGTTTGCCGCCCTGGGCGCCGTTGAAGGTGTATGCGCGGACGCCGTTTGCGCCGGTGACGGACAAGGGGATGTTTGACTATGCGACCGGTCGCTACTCGCCGACCAGGTTCCACAACTACGTGACGGGTGCGGATATCGATCATGAGCCTGCGTCCACGGTGACGGTGCACGAGGGCGAGAAGCCGGCGATTGCGGCGTTTGGCGGGATGACGTTTGTGCAGTTTGCGCGGCAGGGGCTGGCGATGCAGAAGAGCCAGATCGGCAATGGGGTGCGGGTGCCTCCGGCGGGCGTGTATGACGTGGGCTACACGCGGATGGGGTCGCGCCTGGGGAAGGATTACGCCGACGGCCCGAAGCAGGAGCGTGAGTTGTTCGAGGGCGTGGATACATCGCTTGCCGGGATTGCTTCGCTGGCTCCGGATGCTCCGGCGAGCCTGCTGGCCGGGCTTCATGCCATCGAGGCGCAGGTGGCCGAGGCGCAGAAGGCCTTTGACCCCGCGCATCCGGAGGCGATCGCGCCGCAGCTGCACGATGCGCTGCGTGTGACCGATGGGCTGATTGCAGCTGTGGAAAAGTCCGGCATGGCGAAGGCGGGCAGGTTCAACGTGCTGCACGAGCTGCGGGTGAAGCGGGTGCAGATGAACGATGCGCTGGTGCTGGCGTATGGGATCCAGGTGAGCGAGGTAGCCCACGAGTCTGCGTTCCTGGCCGGTCAGGAACACTTCGGTGTGAGTGAGAAGATTCGGCAGCGAGCGGCGCCGCCGCTCGAGGTGCTATACGCAGGCTGGGAGAGCGATGGCGTTCTGCTGAATATGGTGGGCGCGCCATCCCGGAGCGATCCGCGGAGTTCTGACTGGAGCTTTGGCGCGTTGAAGGCGA
>CAXTUS010000176.1:2858-5029 GCA_964247475.1 uncultured Acidobacteriaceae bacterium
TTCTACAACGTCAGCGATGGAAGCCTGCGCAACGCTCCGGCCACTCCCGATCCCTTTCAAGTCACGCATGCTTTTGATGACCATGGCGTCAAGCTGGAGGTGCGGACATCCGTGCAGTATCCGTCGGGAGCGCCGCTGGCCGGGCAGGCGGTGGCTGTGGTGCCGCCGGTGTCGGTGGGGGTGATGCCGCGGCTGGGGATTATCCGCCCGGGCGATCACGAGGTGATGCTGCATGCAGCGGTTGAGGGCGGCGTGGGCGGAACCGTGTCGGTGAAGGTGCCGGCGGGCTGGACTGCTCTGCCTGCCCAGGCCGGGTTCCCGGCGAGCGGTACGGGCGGGATCAGCTTTTCGGTGCGTTCACCCGGGGTTGCCGGCGGCGAGCAGGCGATCTCGCTCGATGCGCTGAGCGCGGGCAAACACTATGCGGAGAGCTTCCGGGCGGTTGGCTACCCGGGGCTGACCTTTACGAACTTCTATACGCCGGCTACGTTCAAGGCGAGTGCGGTCGATGTGCGAACCGCGCCGGGGCTGCGGGTTGGCTACCTGGCCGGAACCGGCGATGACACGGCGGGCGCGCTGGCGTCGCTTGGGGTGGCGCCGGCGATGCTGTCGGCTGCGGACCTGACCGGGCCGGATGCGACGGCGAAGCTGCGGCGCTTCGATGTGGTGGTGCTCGGGGTGCGTGCCTACTCGGCGCATCCGGAGCTGAGCGGCTCCGGTTCGGCACCGCTGATCGAGTTTGCCCGGGCCGGTGGCGTGGTGATCACCCAGTACAACTCGGGAGGGTTCGACCCGCGTTCGGCTCCGTTCCCGATCGCGCTGCCGGGCGACCCTGCACATAACGTGGTCGATGAAGATCAGCCGGTGCGCCTGCTGGTGCCGGACGCACCTTTGTTGAGCTGGCCGAACCGGCTGACGGCGCATGACTTCGACCATTGGGTGGAAGAGCGCGGGCATGGGTTTGCCTCCGACTGGGCGCCCGAGTACAAGCCTCTGCTTGAGACGCACGATCTTGAACAGGAGCCGCAGCGGGGCGGCCTGCTGGTGGCGCCGGTGGGTAAGGGTGCGTATGTGTACTGTGCGCTGGCGCTCTACCGGCAGCTTCCGGAGGGGGTGCCGGGAGCGTACCGGCTGCTGGCGAACCTGGTCAGCTATGCCAGGAATCCGGCGCGTGCATCGAAGTGACCATGAGCGAGATTTCGGGAGCACGGCAGGCACAACTTCTTGAAGCGACCAACCTGTTGCTGGATGCGCGGCGGACCTGCGAGGCGATCCCGGATCTGCCGGCGGAGCTGCAGCCGCGGACGATCGAGGAGTCGTTCTGGATCCAGGCGCAGATGATCGAGGCGTACGGCGAGGTGGGCGGCTGGAAGGTGGGCGCGCCGACCGCTGAGGCGACGCCGATCGCGGCGCCGATGCCGCGTGCGTGGATTGCGCCGAATGCGGCTACGCTGGCGAAGGGGAGCCACCGTTTTCGCGGGCTTGAGGCGGAGGTGGCGTTCCTGCTGGGAAGCGATCTGCCCGCGCGGCAGACGCCGTACACCGATGACGAGGTGCGGGCGGCGATCCTGTCGTGTCACCCGGCGATCGAGGTGCTGGAGTCGGGGTTGATCGATCCGATCAGCCCGGAGATCAATCGGCTGTCGCAGATTGCCGACCTGCAGATGCATGGCGGCTTTGTGTACGGACCGGCGTGCGAGGACTGGCGCGAGATCAACTTCAGCCAGGAGCCTGTGACACTGGCGGTGGACGCTTCGATCCGGGTCGAGCGCACGGGGTCGAATACGTCGGGGAACCTGCATCGTCTGCTGCCGTGGCTGGCGAACGAAGGCGCGGCCCGCACCGGCGGCCTCGTTGCCGGGCAATGGATTACGACGGGAAGCTGGACCGGTGTGACCGTCGCGACAGCCTGCAGCACGGTCGATGCGCACTTCCATACGCTTGGCCGGGTGGGGTTCCGGTTCGCCTGAGCGGAGGGCAAGTGCGCCCTGATCGCGGGCGGCGACCACTTCGTGGGGTGGACGCGCTACGCGCCATGACGCCCGGAGGCACCTCGACTCTCTTGCGCGCAAGCGCTTCCACCCCTCACGAAGTGGCGCCCATCGGGCGTGGGGGTGCGGTTGCTGTTGCTCTCACGCTGCCGGCGGTAAAATCAGCATCAAGATGACAAC
>CAXTUS010000177.1:0-4784 GCA_964247475.1 uncultured Acidobacteriaceae bacterium
GCTCCCGGCCTGAATCCGGCTCCCGCTCCACCCCCGGCGGCGAGCGCTGCCCCGGCTTTGCCCGTGGGGACCGATACCGCATCCGCTCTGACCGTGGCCTCGAAGAACCAGGAGGGAACCAGCCTTTCGCCGGCCGCGGCAGTCCTCGCCGCAGCTTCGATGGCTTCAGCCTCTTCCCACTCGTCGGTAGCCTCGGCGGCCGACCTGAGGTCGATTGGTGCTGTCCCGTCCAGCCACGCCTACGCGCCGCAGGAGATAGCAGCCGACACGAACGTCCCGGCTGCCGTTATGGCTGCGGAGAACGGCGTCCAGGAGATGCGGGGAGAAGCAGTCGAAGCCTAGCCGTGGTGCTTGGGCGTTGTGCTCAGCCTTGGGGCTTAGCCGGGGGGCTTAGCCGTGGGCTTAGGCGTGGGGCTCGGGTTCGCCGGCGTCGCGCTTCCCTCCTCGATCATCCTCTGCGCTGCCTTGCTGAAGCTTTCGGCGCCCCGGCGTTATGCTTGGTCCCATGACTCCATCGCCTGTGCATCCAGCCAGCCTGCCGACCGACGGGGACCTGGTTCGCGGACGGCATCTGCTCGGCAGTTTTGAACTGACCCTGTGTACGGACGGCACCTACCTGCTCGATGGCGGGTGCATGTTCGGGGTGGTGCCCAAGACCCTTTGGCAGCGGCGCACACCCGCGGATGAGGAGAACCGCATCCTGCTGGGACTGAACACGACGATCGTTCGCACCGGCTCTGCGACCGTGCTGATCGAGACCGGCATCGGCAACAAGCAGAGCGCGAAGATGCAACAGATCCACCAGAACCAGGCAGTGCTGATGCGATCGCTGGAGGCCGCCGGCATCGCTGCGGAAGAGGTCACGCACGTGATCAACACGCATCTTCACTTTGATCATTGCGGATGGAACACGACCCTACAGCCGGACGGGCGCGTGTCACCTACGTTTGTGAACGCCCGGTACTTCGCTCATCGCGGCGAGGTGGAGCATGGACGCCTGCAGCTCGACCGCGACCGGGTGAGCTACCTTTCACCAAACTACGATCCGCTGGTGGAGTCAGGCCAGATGACGCTGTTGTCGGGCGGCCGGGGCGAGTTCGATGCGGAGATCGTGCCGGGCATCCGGGTGGAGCTCTTCCCGGGCCATACGGCGTCGATGCTCGGGGTGCATATCGAGTCGGCAGGCCAGCACGCCTGCTACATCGGCGACCTGATCCCGACTGCGCATCATGTAGACCCGACCTGGGTGATGGGCTATGACCTCGATCCGCTGACCTGCATCGAGCAGCGCAAGCGTTTTCTGAAGCAGGCGATCGCCGAGCGGTGGCTCGTCCTGTTCACCCATGATCACCACACGCCGGCGGCCACGCTTCGCTGGAATGAAAAGGGCAAGCCGCAAGTTACGGCGGTCGCTGCGGCGGTCTTCGGGAGGGGCCACACCGGGTAGAAGCAGCGAGGCTTGCCGCCCGCCTTCGCCGTTTGCGCTAGACTCGGCAGGTGACGTCGGTCGGGCCATCGAACAAGCGCAGAACCTACCTGTACAAGCTCACCTCGGACCGGGGCGGCGCGCCCTGTGCGACTCCGCCCGGCGCGGGCGAAGAACCGCTGCTGACGCTTGCGATCTGCAAGCCTGCCATCCGGCGCACGGCACAGCCCGGCGACCGCATCCTCGGGATTACGAGCCACTCGCTGGCTCAGCGTGAGGGCTACCAGCTGTGCGCGGTGATCTACGCTGCCGTGATCAAGGAGGGCATCGAGGCGCGCGATTACTTTGCGCCTCTGAGCCCATTTAGCACCCGGCCCGATTGTATCTATGAGTTCCACCAGCAGAATGGACGTGCTGCGCACAACGGCCGCAGCAACCTGCACCGGAGTGAAGCGAACCTGCTGAAGGACCTGGGCAGCTATCCGTATTACCGCAACGGTCGTGTGCTGATGGCGCACGAATTTCGCTACTTCGGCGCGCAGGCGGTGCCGATCCCGGCGCGGCTGCATCTGCTGTATGCGGCCGCGGAGGCGCTGGGGCAGGGGCACAGGGTTTACACCGGGAAGGATCCTGAGGCGCGTGAAGCGGATGCGTTGTTTCGTTACCTGTGGAAGCGCCCCACCGCGCACACCCCGCAGCAGGTAGATCGCGACGCCTACGACCACTAGGTGGCGGTGGCCGAACCCGGCGACGCAAAGCCCGACACTCCACGAAGTGTGGCGTCCGCGATGGGGACGCACCTGTACTTAGAGACTCCTGAGGAACTTCAGCAGCCCGTCGAAGTAGACCGCCTGGTCATCCCACATGGCGAGATGGCTGCCATCGGGGCAGAACAGGTGCGCACCCTGCTGCACAAGCGTTGCCATCTTTGCGAGGTCAGCGGGATCCATCGTGTCGTGGGCGGCACCGATCGTGAGCGTCGGGACGTTGATTCGCTGCAGGTCGTCCCAGCGCTCCCAATCCTTGAAGTTGCCGGTGACGACGAACTCGCTCTTCCCTTGCATCTCGTTGTAGATGTCGAGGTTCGCATCGCGAAAGGCGCGCGTCACGGGCTCGGGCCAGGGTTCTGCACGGCAGATGCACTGCGGATAAAGCTCCTCCATCATGATCTGCTGGTAGCGTGGGTTGTCGTAGTCCTCTGCCGCCTCGAGGCGTTCAAGGTCGGCGCGTGAGGTCGGCGCGAGCAGCCCTTTGAGGTGGTCCAAGCGCCCCAGGTAAGCCTTGATGCCGGCGGTCATGTTCGAGATGACCAGCCCGCGCAGGTGTTGCTGGTATTTGAGGGCGTACTCGATGGCGAGCATGCCGCCCCAGCTTTGGCCGTAGAGGACAAAGTCTTCAAGACCGAGTGCTGTGCGGACTTCTTCGACCTCTTCGCGGTACTGGTCGCGGGTCCAGAGCGACAGGTCATCGGGACGATCGGAGTTCCCGCAGCCGAGCTGATCGTAGTAGTACATTTCGATGCCGGCTTCAGGCAGGAACGACTCCATCGCTTCGAGGTACTGGTGGGTGAAGCCCGGTCCGCCGTGCAGCAGCAGCACCTTGACCGGTCCCGAGCCCATCTTCTTGGTCCAGACTTTGTATCTGCCGCTACGCACCGCGATCATCCTGATGCCGGCGACGCGAATACCCGGGGGGTTGAGTTCGGTCATATTACCTCCTCGATGCAAGACCGAAGGTAACAGTTCCACCCACAGCGATGGCGAGACGCGCGAGAGCGGTAAGCCTTTCAAGCAGTTGATGAAGAGGTTACTTTACCGGAGCTTGGCGGGGAGATTGGTGATGTTGCAGCCGCCTGGACCGAAGACAGCGCAGGACGCGCAGGTCAGCACGGTGTCTGGTATCTTCAAGGGCTTCGTCGCTTACCAGACTTAGCTTAGTAGACGTAGCTCAGGCAACGTACCTGACTCGACCTGGCTTGGCAAGTCGAGCTGAATGGACGAAGGCGCGAGGTTGAACAACCCTCGCGCCTTTATCTTCGGGTGGTCAGTGACTAGGCAACGATCGCATCCTGCCATGGATCAATGACGATCTTTGTCACGGCATCCTTCTTGTCGCGCCAGGTCTTGTACATGTCAGGCGCCTGCTCGATGCCGATGCGGTGGGAGATCAGGAAGGATGGATCGATGCGACCCTCTTCGATGGTCTGGAGCAGGGGCTTCAGGTACTTGTGCATGTTCGTCTGACCCATGGCCATGTTGATGCCCTTGCCAAAAGCCGCACCGAAGTTGAACTTGTCCAGGATGCCGCCGTAGACGCCCGGCACCGACAGGTTGCCGCCCTTGCGGATGGACTGGATCGCCTGGCGCAGCACGAACGGACGATCCGTCTCCATCATCAGCGTCTGCTTCACCTTGTCGTACACGCCAACAGCGGTTGCCGAGTGGGCCTCCATCCCGACAGCATCGATGCAGCCGTCAGGACCGATGCCTCCGGTCAGATCGCGCAACGCCTCGACGACAGTGACGCCATCTTCGGTGTAGTCGATCGTGGTAGCACCGCAGTATTCCCGGGCAAGTTTCAGACGCTCCGGGAAGCGATCGATGGCAATTACCTTGCCTGCGCCAAGCATGTAAGCGCTCGCGATGGCAAAGAGGCCGACTGGTCCGCAGCCCCAGACCGCGACCGTATCGCCTTCCTGGATGCGGCAGTTTTCGGCTCCCTGGTAGCCGGTCGGATAGATATCCGACAGGAACAGGACCTTCTCGTCCGGCAGGTCGCTTTCGATCTTGATTGGACCTACATCGGCAAAGGGAACGCGTACATACTGTGCCTGTCCGCCTGCATAGCCGCCGTACATATGCGAGTACCCGTAGAGCGCCGAGCCCGTGTAGCCGTACATGGCTTCAGCGATGTGGGCGTTCGGGTTGGTGTTGTCACAGAGCGACCAAAGGTCCTTGCTGCAGAACATGCAGGAGCCGCACGCGATGGTGAAGGGCACTACGACGCGGTCGCCGCGCTTCAGCTTTTTGACCTCGCTGCCGACTTCTTCAACGATCCCCATGAACTCATGGCCCATGATGTCGCCAGATTCCATGGTCGGAATATACCCGTCGAACAGGTGTAAGTCGCTGCCGCAGATCGCGGTGCGAGTGACCCGGATGACACAGTCGTGCGGGTTAGTGATATGCGGATCAGCTACGGTATGTACCTCTGCCTTGGAGGCACCCATCCAACAAACAGCCTTCATAGAATTCTCCTGAAATATTGCGTCGCGCGGTGCGCGTGTACCCCAGCAAGCGGCGCTTGCCAGGCGTGCCTTTACTGCTTGCTGGTACCGGGGGGCGTGGGGTTCGTCTCG
>CAXTUS010000178.1:0-4707 GCA_964247475.1 uncultured Acidobacteriaceae bacterium
GTCGAAGAAGACGGATTACGTGGTGGCGGGGGAGGAGGCGGGGAGCAAGCTTGAGAAGGCGCAATCGCTGGGAGTGAAGGTCGTGGACGAACCCGGGCTCCTGACTCTCTTGGGGTAAAAACTGCCTACGCCGGGAGCTTCGCGAGGTCGCTCATCGGGGCGACGCGAAGCCCAACACGGTGCGAAGCACTCGCCGCCCGCGATGAGGGCGCCTTTGTATGTTGCTACCGAATCTGCACAAGATCCTGAGCGCCATGCTTCTCGGCCGGCGGATCGACGTTATGCTTCTGCGGTGCGCGCCAGTGATCGATGTAGCTGACCTGGTGGACGCAGGAGATGGTGCAGTTCGGGGAACAGCTTTTTTCGGTCAGGAACTCGCGCTTGACGTCCGCCCGCTTGTACTCGGCTATCGGGATGCCAGGATACCCGCGCTGCTGTGAGCAGTAGTGGACGAGGCCGTTCTCGCAGACGTAGAGGTAGCGTGCGCCGGCGCGGCAGCGCCAGTCGTTCGGCTTGCCGTTAGCGATGGCTTCCTGAAAGTGGTTGAAGCGGGAGTAGCTGCGGCGGGTGAGCTTGCGGACCCTGTCCCAGACGCTGCGTTCGGCGGGGCCGAGCGGCTTGAGCTGACCGGAGCCGTCGTGGATGATGCCGATGGTCGATGAGAAGCCGAGCTCGAGGGCGCGGGTCGAAACCTTGTAGGCGTCTTCAGGGGGGGTGCCGCCGCCGACGACCGAGTTGATGTTGACGTGGAAGTCGGCGTGTTCCGCCAGCATCTTCAGCTTGGCATCGAGCACCTTGAGCGATTTCTTCGACACGGCGTCGGGCATGACGTTGTCGATCGAGATCTGTAGATGATCGAGGCCGGCCTGGTTCAGGCGCGCGATGCGGTCGGGCATGAGCAGGTAGCCATTGGTGATCATGCCGGCGATGGCGCCGGTCTTGCGAATGCGTGCGATCACGCGGTCGATGTCGGGGTGGAGCAGGGGCTCTCCGCCCGAGATGGTGATGACGGCGGTGCCGAGGCGTCCGAGCTCGTCGATGCGGCGCTCCATCTCTGCGATCGGGACGGGGTCGGAGTGGTCATCGTACTCGTTGCAGTAGGTGCAAGCCAGGTTGCAGCGGCGCATGGGCACGATGTGCGCCATGTAGGGGTGGCCGGTATCGGCAAGGGCAGAGCCGATCGAGGCGAGTTCCCGGGTCTTGCGGGTGATGCTCTTCCAACGCCGCTTCGGGGTCATCTTCCGGCCCACAGGGGCAGTTGTCGGTTCAGCCATGATGCTTCCAGTATAAATGCGCTCGACGCTCAGCTTCACGTTAGAGCGTAGCGAGAGGGGGTTCGCTGTCCCGGCCGAAGGGCAGCGCGGGGAGCTCGAGGCTGGTCTTGTGCTTCACGTCCGGCGTCAGGATGAGGGTCTTCTCCTGGCGATCGCGCAGGACCTCGACCGAGACCGGCCTGCCCTTGGCCTCACGGATGACCTTGGCCCAGTTGCTGGTGGTCGACATCGGCTTGTGTTCGGCGCGGACGATGACGTCGCCAGCCTTGAGGCCGGCCATCGCGGCGGGGCTGTTGTCTGCCACGCCCGAGACGAGCAGGCCGGCGCCGGTGGGAACACCGAAGAACTGCGCAAGCTGCGGGCGCATGATCTCAAGCATGGCGCCGGTATAGGTGGGGCTGGTGAGGAGCGTGCCGAGGAAGCTCTTGCTGTAGCGCGAGTTGACCGAGGGTGCGGAGGCGAGGGCTCCACTGGCGACGTTCGGCTCGTCAGAGGGGAGCGCCATGGCGGGTGCCTGCGGGCCGGGCAGACCGGGACCGCCGCCTACGTGCTGAGCCCAGGCCTCGCGTTCAAGAACCAGGCGATCCGCCATCGGGGCGGAGGTGGTGATGAGCTGGCCTTCACGATTGATGGTCATGACGACCATCTTGCCGGGCGGGCAGTCGTGCATCATACGGCGGAGCTGCTCTTCGTTGTCGATAGCAACGCCGTTCATCTGCAGCACGACATCGCGCACGCGCAGGTCCATCTTGCCGGCAGGCGCGTCGTGATCAACGCGGGTGATTTCGGCGCCGTGAGTGTCCTTCAGCTTGAGGTCTGAGACCTGGTCGTCGCCGATGCCGCGGACGTCGATGCCGAGGTAGCTGACCGGGCTGTTCCTGATCTGTGCGCGCTGTTCCGGGCCGGGCTGCGAGGCGGAAGCGGCAAACGCTGCCGTTTGAAGCGAGCCAAACCCGATGCTGATCACCAAAGCTAGACTGAAGCCACGCATCCTGCTCATCCTGCCCGCATTCCTTCTATCAAGAACTCTCACTGAATTGAAGCTGAACCTGCTTACTAATGGAAGCCGAAGCTACCTACTGAATGGAAGCTGAACCTTCAAGCGCATGCGTACTGACGTTGCGAATGTAGGGATTGTCATCCGTGGTCGATACGGTTCTCATCACCTGGCGAACACTGGTGTCCGATTGCACGGGGCGCAGGAGGTCGATGGCCCTCGTCCGGACGGGTGCGCTCGAGTCCGTAAGCAGCGCGAGCAGAACGGCGTCGCGCACCTTGTCGTCCTGCGCCACGTAGGACTCCAGACCCTCCAAAGCTTTGAGCCGCACGCCCGGGTTTTTATCCGTCCTCAGGCTGGCCAGCAGGGCAGCGCGAATGCCGGTCCCATCGGCCTCGATCCTGCACTCGTGCCTGACCTTGCACTCGTTTGCCAGCAGCGCAACCGAGTCGACCCGGACGCCATTTGTGGTCGCGGCGTGAGTTCCCATCATCAGCAGCTGCCGGATCTGCGGATCGTCGAGCGAGCCCTGGGCCATCTCCGGCACGACCCGGTCATAGCTGACCTGCACCTGGTCGCCGGGCAGCTGGGCGATGGCAGAGATGGTCGATATGCCGCCACCTGCCTGGTTCGAGAGAATCGTAGGAGGCATCTTCACCGGCGTGTGCGCAACCTGGTAGCGATAGGTGAAGTTGCCACCCAGGAAGCCGAGTCCGATGAGCAGTGTGGCGAGCGCCGGCGCGCCCTGGATGTGCCCCAGCCAGGCGAGCGCATTGGCCTGCAGGCGAGTCATAAAGCCATGCTGCGGCATGGCGTCGAGCGCTTCGTCCAGACGCATACGACTCTTCGCCAGCAGATTCGGATCAGGGTCTGCAAGCGGGTAGAGGCTGGCAAATTCGCCAAGCTTCCGCAGGCTGTCGAACTCCTCAAGGCACCGTTCGCAGATGACCAGGTGCTGCTCGAGGCCGATCGTATCCTCATCCGGCAGCTCGCCATACACCGCCAGAACGATCCTGTCGCGTGCTCCTTCACAGTTCATGGTGTCGCCTCATTCCAGCCTCTGAAAGTTGTTGCCATGCCACTCCCAGGTCTTTGCCTGGTGAGCCGAACCGACTGCACTTGCCACTTTGATGCGCCAAGTCTTTGCTTACAAACCCTTGAGCTCAGCGAGGTTCAGCCGAAGCTTGCGGGTGGCCCGGAAGAGCGTGTTCTTAGCCGTCTCTTCGGTCGTGCTCAACATCTCACCGATGGTTCTCAGCTTGAGCCCCTGGTAGTGCTTCAGCTCGAAGACGGTGCGCTCACGAGGCGTCAGCTTGTCGAGCGCACCGGCGATGCGCTCGCTCATCACCTTGCGGTCGAGTTCCCGGCCGGGGTTCGCCATGGCCCGGTCGTCCGTGACATTCGCCATCAGGTCCATCTCGTCGCCGCTTGCATCGAGCACCGTGGCAGGGTCTTCACGACGCGACTTCCTGCGGCGTAACTGGTCGAGACACAGGTTGGTGACGATGCGATAGAGCCAGGTATAGAAGGAGCATTCGAAGCGGAAGTTGCCGAGATGCCGGTAGGCTTTGATGAACGCCTCCTGGTGCACGTCCTGCGCATCCTGTTCATTCGAAAGCATGTGCAGGGCCAGCCGGAGCACGCTTTGATCGTAGCGGCGAACCAGCGAGTCAAACGCACTGCGATCGCCCTTCTGCGCCTCGCGAATCAGTTCATCGTCTTCAACCCGCTGCTGTGCCCGCGCGTCAATCTGCGCCTGGGTCAGTTTGGCCCCACGACTCCCGGTTTGGCTTACGACCTTTGCCACAGGCGACGATTCTACGCCTGCGCGAAGACCAAAGCCAGGCCGCCTTAATGCCGCCATCACCGGCGACAACTCACCCTCTACGCCCAAACCGTACGTCTCAGCGCTCATGCAGTTCCGACTCCGGAGTCAGAAATCAACTTCTGCTGGATAGACCGCGGCTGAGGAAAAAGGTTAGCTGCACGGCGACGATGGCTGATCCCGGGGAAGCTCATCGCAAACCAGGAATAGGCCGCCGCCCGCAAAGAGGATGCTTTTGCACGGCAGCTCTCGATAAACTGGGCGGAATGGCTACTGAATGGATTCATGCACACTGCGACGGCGGCTCGCGCGGCAATCCGGGCCCGGCCGGCTACGGCGCCATTGTCACGGACGCAAGCGGCGCCACCCTGGCAGAGCTGTCGGAGTTTCTAGGCACGCGCACCAACAATTACGCGGAATATTCCGGCCTGCTGGCGGTGCTCGCCTGGGCGCTTCAGCAGGGGCATCGACGGGTGAAGCTGGTGTCTGACTCCGAACTGATGGTGAAGCAGATTCAGGGCAAGTACAAGGTGAACTCGCCGGACCTGAAGCCCCTATGGCAGGAGGCACGCGACCGGATCGCGAAGCTTGAAGCGTTCGAGATCTCGCAC
>CAXTUS010000179.1:0-4581 GCA_964247475.1 uncultured Acidobacteriaceae bacterium
GGGCCGCGGCGCGCTGTTCGGGCCGGTTGTGGCAGCGGCGGTGATCCTGCCGAAGGGTTTGGCAAGCCTGGCGAAGGCCGGACTGACGGATTCAAAGCAGCTGACGCGCGTGGAGCGCGAGCGGCTTGACCGGCGGATCCGCAAGTTGGCCATTTCGATCTCGGTGGCCGAGGTGGATGCGGAGACGATCGACCGGGTGAATATCTACCAGGCGACGCGGCTTGCGATGGTCCAGGCGATCGCAGGGCTTCACGTTGAACCGGATCATCTGCTGATCGATGCGATGCGGGTCGATCATGCCTGCGCGCAGACCCGGCTGTTCTATGGCGACTCGCTTTCGCTCTCGATCGCTGCTGCGAGCGTGGTGGCGAAGGTGCATCGCGACCGGCTGTGCCGCGAGCTTGACCAGCTGTACCCGCAGTACGGGCTTGCTTCGCACAAGGGGTATGCGACGCCCGAACACCGCAAGGCGCTCAAGGAGCATGGCCCATGCCGGCTGCATCGCCAGTCCTTCGCGCCGGTGCGTGCGTGCGATCCGGATGCGGCGCTTGAGGAAAAGCTTGAGAACAGCGAGCTGCTTTTTGACGATAGTGTGCTTGACGAGTCGCAACCCGCCGGCATGCTCCCTGAAGTCGACGTCTTGCTGAACGAACTTGAAGCTGTGCCGGAGGCTGCTTGGGCCTGAAGCTGATGTGTGTGGTTGCTCATCCTGATGATGAATGCTTCGCTTTTGGGGGAGCGATCGCGCTTGCCGCGGAGCAGGGCGCCGAGGTGCATGTGATCTGCCTGACGGATGGGCAGGCGGCGACGAACCGCGGCCAGTCCTCTTCGAACGAGGAACTGGGCCGGATACGGCGGGCGGAGTTTGCCGCTTCTTGCAAGGTGCTGGGCGTATCGCGGCATGAGTTCCTGGACTACCAGGATGCGCAGCTTGAGTTTGCCGACTTCCACCGTGCGGCGGGAGTCCTGGTGGAGCGGATCCGCAGCTTCCGGCCGCAGGTGCTGCTGACGTTTGGTCACGATGGGGCGCTGAATACGCATCCGGATCACACGATGGTTTCGGCGTTTACGAGTGCGGCGTTTCACTGGGCGGGGTCCGAGAAGCGCTATCCGGAGCTTGGACCGGTGCACCAGGCGGAGCGGCTGTATGTGCTTTCGGCGAACTACTTCCTGCCCGACAAGCCGGCGCCGCTGCCGATTCCCTGGACAGTGTGCCTGGATGTGCGGTCGGTGAAGGCGCGCAAGGAGGAGGCGTTCCGTCAGCATACGTCGCAGGCGCCGCTGATGGAGCGGACGAAGCAGCTGTTTGAGGAGTTTGGAGACTCCGAGGTGTATACGCTGGTGGCGGCGGTGGGGCATCAGCCGGCGAGGCGGTTGACGGACCTGTTCGAAGGCGTCACGGCCGGCTGACAAGGAGCCCAGCCCCCGGGGAGGTGGTCGCCGCCCGCGCCAAGGGTGCAGTTGCTGATGCGGTTCTTACCCCGGTACTGCTTGCGGTTCTTCCCCGGGTACTGATGAAGTTTTTACCCCGGTACGGCTGCAGTTCTTACACCGGTACGGCTGCGGTTCTTACACCGGGCCAAGCGCAATGTGAGGTTCCGCAGGAAGCTCCACGCGGATGCTGTCACCGGGACGTACCAGGCCGCCCGCGACAGCGAGGCTCATAACGCCGGCCTTGCGGTGAACACGGCCACCAGGTTTGCGGCCCAGGCACGCCTGCATGAGGCCCGGGCGCAGCTTGTTCATCTGGAAGCAAGGGGTGCGCAGGCCGGTAAGTTCGACGATGGCTTCGGCGCCAAGATGGAGGCGGGTGCCGAGCGGGAGGGCGAGCAGGTCGAGGCCGGAGGTGGTGATGTTCTCTCCCATCTCGGAGGCTCGGACGTCGATGCCGACTGCCCTGAGTTCGCCGAAGAGCTCTTCTCCGAGCAGGTGGACCTGCTGCAGGTTCGGGGCGTTGGGGTTCTTTTTGACGAGGTAGCGGTGGCGGACGGTGCGGCCGGCGTGGGCATCGCCCTCGACACCGAGCCCGGCAAGAATGCGGATCTCCGCTTCGGGAATCTTCAAGAAGCTGTGGGTGCCGCTTCGACTGACTGAAACAACCTTGCCCTGCATCTTCCAAGAGTAACGCCTGGTGGAAGCTTGAGGCTGGGCTGCGAAGAGGTGGCGCGGCGGTTTGTTGCAGCGCCGTGTCTCAGCATCTTTGAAGAAAGGTGGCTGCTTAGCCCGTGCAGTAACCCGAAGGGGAGCCATCCGTGCTGAGCTGCGTGCTGCGTGCTGTGTGCTGCGTGCTGCGGCTCGTTGCGAGGATGCCAGACGCCGGTCAGTGGCACCTTCCAACAGGAACTCCGGCTGGGTGCGGCGCTCAGACATGCGGGAAGCCGTCGCCCTGCTATGCGCTGTGTTCGGTCTCGGACTGTCCGGGTGAGCGCTTTTCGACCATCGGCTCGCCGCATGCGCAGTGGATGTTTCGCTTGGCTTCAAGGGTATCTTCGACCTCTTTCGTCGCTCCGCACTTGATGCAGGTAAGGACCATGGTCTTCATGGCCGTAATCCTACATGCTGACCCGGCTGCGGCACCAGACTCATCGATGGGATGATCCTCTGCCCACAGCCGGGCCTGTTTCGCGGCCACGCCCTCACGGTCGAGATCCGCACGCCTGGACTGCCATTTTTCAACCAGCTTCAGCGCCTGCCGGCTTCGCCGCTCGGCGCGGGCAAGCATCCGCTCGACGTGTGCGCGACGTCTTTCTGCTGAATTCGGGGAGTGTGCCATGGCCTCTTCAACAAGTCTACGTTCTGTCGGGAGCGTGATCCGCCCCGGGGTGCCCTGCCCCGACGGTGTACCCGGGGGGGCCTGCTAAGGAGCTTGTCAACTGCAACTTCGCGACACCTAGGTGACGATTCAAGTGAATCGAGCCGGGTGGAACGAGTTTTGATGCGGTGATCGCAGATGCGGCGGAGAACGTCTCCAGCCAACCGGCGCGAACCTCCGTTCTGCGGTGAGGGAGCACGGGATGATAGCCTCGGAGGCGATGCTGACGTCTGTGACCGCGCCCTTTGACCTAGCTGCTTCAGCCCGTGCCGAGATGATTCGCGAGGGCTTCCACGTCTTCCATGATGATTCGTCCGAGGCGCCGGGTGCGGACGAGGAGCTTGCCGGGATCAGGGCCGGGCTGCAGCATCCCGATCCGGGATTGAAGGACCTGCGCGGAGTGCTGTGGTCGTCGATCGACAACGATACGTCGCGCGACCTGGACCAGGTGGAGTATGCGGAGCGCGTGGGCGACGGGATCCGTGTGCTGGTGGCGATTGCCGATGTGTCGGCGGCCGTTGTGAAGGATTCGCCGCTTGACCGGGCGGCCGCGGCGCAGACCCAGCCGGTTTATACGGCGGTGCACAACTTCCCGATGTTGCCGGTCGTGCTCTCGACCGACCTGACGAGCCTGAACCAGGACCAGGACCGGGCTGCGATCGTGATCGAGTTCACGGTTGACCAGGGCGGACTGCCGACGAACCAGACCATCTATGCGGCGCTGGTCCGGAACAAGGCGCAGCTTGCGTATTCGACGGTTGGACCGTGGCTTGAGCATCGTGCGCGCTCGGACGGGCGAAGCGAGCCGCGGCTGAGTGAAGACGCTGCGCTGGCGGCGAATCTGCGGCTGCAGGACGAGGCGGCCGAACGGCTGCATACGCAGCGGATCGCGATGGGTGCGCTTGAGTTCAACCGGGTTGAGGCGGACCCGGTGGTGATCGACGGCAAGGTGCAGGCGATCCAGGCGGTGGCGGAGAACCGGGCTTCGACCGTGATCGCCGACTTTATGATCGCAGCGAACGAGACCATGGCCGCGACGCTGCGCAAGTCCGGGCGCTCGGCGATCCGGCGGGTGGTGCGGTCGCCCGAGCGCTGGGAGCGGATTGTGACGCTGGTGGCGGGCAAGGGTACGACGCTGCCGGCAACTCCTGAATCGGCGGCGCTGAACCGCTTCCTGCAGGCGCAGAAGGCGGCCGATCCGATCCATTATCCGGACCTGTCACTGGCCATCATCAAGCTGATGGGCCCGGGCGAGTACGTGCTGGCGCCGGGCGGGGGGGACGATCAGCCCGGACACTTCGGTTTGGCGGCGCTCGATTACACACACTCAACCGCACCCAACCGGAGGTATGCGGACCTGGTGACGCAGCGGGTTCTGAAGGCGATGCTGGCGGGGGCGGCGCCTCCCTACACCGATGACGAGCTTGCGGCGATTGCGCAAAGGTTGAACGAGCGCGATCAGGCGGCGCGCAAGGTGGAGCGCGCGATGCAGAAGCGGGTGGCGGCGGTGGCGCTGGCGGGTATGGTCGGACACCAGTTCCACGGGGTGATCACGGGGGCGAGCGACAAGGGAACGTTTGTGCGGGTCTTCGATCCGCCGGTCGAAGGCAAGATCATCCACGGGTTCGAGGGGCTGGACGTCGGCGATACGACAACCGTGACCCTGGCGACGACGGACCCGGTGCACGCGTTCATCGACTTCACGCGGCCGTAGGAACAACAGCAAGTGCGTCCTGATCGCGGACGGCGACCACTTCGTGGGGTATAGG
>CAXTUS010000180.1:0-4559 GCA_964247475.1 uncultured Acidobacteriaceae bacterium
CCCGGCGGTGCGCATGGCGTCGGCGAGCTTGCGGCAGTTGGCGACGACCTCGGTGCCCGTGTAGGGTGCGAGGTCGCGGCTGACGATGCCGTGTTCGAGATCGATCAGGACGAGGGCGGTCTTCGAAATTGCGAGTTCGAGGGACATCTTTACTTTTGCTCCTGTGATGAATGGGATTTAGGACGGGCGGGATTGCCCATGACGGTGGCGCCGGGCGGGACGTTGCAGGTGACGACGCTGCCTGCGCCGATGATGGCGTCGTCACCTACGGTGATGCCCGGCAGCAGGATGGCACCGCCGCCGATCCAGACGTTGGCGCCGATGGTGACGGGCTTGCCGCACTCTGCGCCGGAAAGGCGGGTGGCGCGGTCGCGCGGGTGGTCTGCGGCGTAGATCTGCACGGCCGGGCCGATCTGGGTGCCTGCGCCAATGGTGATGGGCATGACGTCGAGCAGCACGCAGTTGAAGTTGAGGAAAGCTCCCTTGCCGAGCGAGATATTGAAGCCGTAGTCGCAGAAGAAAGGCGACCGGATGCTGGCCTCTTCGGCGAAGGAGCCGAGGAGGCTTTCGAGCAGCCTGCGGCGGGTGACGGGGTCAACGCAGAGGTTGAGATGGGCAAGGGTGGCTTCGGCGGCACGGCGTGCGGCGGTGAGTTCAGGGTCGCAGGCCTGGTAGAGCAGGCCGGCGAGCATCTTTTGTTTCTCCGTCGCAGGAGTGGTGTGATCTTTCGCGTTCACTCCAGCTTCGATGCAGCCCGGGCACGGCGGGCAATGAAGGCTTGTTCAAAGCCCTGCGCCCGCTTAGTCTTGGGAGCGGAACTATCCCGAGGATTTTTGCCATGCACGTTCTGCCGATCGCACTTGCTGTTTCTTTGTTGACCGCCAGTGGCTGGAGCCAGGCTACGCCGCAGCCTAGCGGCCCGGCAGAGGAGGCTGCCGCGGCCTATAACCGCATCAAGCCCAACATCCTGAAGGCCGCGGACAGGATGCCGGCGGACAGCTACGGCTTCAAGCCGACGCCCGAGATCCGCAGTTTTGCGCGGGTGGTGAACCATGTGACCGAGGCGCAGCTGCATACCTGCGGCGCGCTTTCGGGGACGAAGTTCCCGGACAGCGATGTGCCGCCAGAGACTGCCGATAAGGCGACCGTGGTCGCGGCCTTGAAGAAGTCGTTCGATGCCTGCGATAAGGCCTACGCGGGGCTTACCGATGGCTCGCTGATGGAGGTGCTGACCGTTGGCCCGGCGAAGCGCTCACGCATCGGCCTTGCCTGGGGCGGCGTGTCGCATGACAACGAACAATATGCCACGCTGGCGCTCTACCTGCGGCTGAAGGGGCTGGTACCGCCAAGTTCAGAGAAGTAGGCGCAGCTTCGGCAGGGCTAGTACTCGAGGATGTGGAACGAGGGGTAGGTCAGGTTGCCGCCGGCCTTCAGGTAGTAGATGAAGAGCTTCTTCTCGCCTGGCTTACCCACTGCCTTGACGGTTGCGGCGACGATGATACCGGTGCCGAAGGTGCCGCTGCCGTCGGTCTTCGAGATGTCCACGTGGTGCGAGGCGATGGGGCCGCCGGCCGGGCTCTCGGTGGTCCAGTCGGTGATGAAACGGTCGATCGGATAGTCCTTGTATTTGTCCGGATGCTGCTGCCATTCTTCGTCGTTGTTGTAGATGGCGAAGGCCTGCTTGTAGTCCTTCGCCTCAAGCGCGGAGTAGAAGAGGTTGACCTTGTGTTCGGCTGGCAGGTTGAGGAAGAGCCAGCCGTGGCCGAGGAGAAAGCCCGCCAGCGTAAGGATCACCAAGAGCGCCAACGCGATGCCCGACCCGATGAGCGTGTATTTCTTCGTCTTTTCCTTGCGTTCGTTGTAGACGGGGGCGTTGAGCAGTGTCATCGGCGGGACCTCTTCTCTCTGTTAGACACCATACCCCGCGGCTTCGTTCCTTGTCCGGTCCGGATTGAGCGAAAAAGCTGCGCGGACGAGCTCGCACTCGGCCTTGCCTTCTGCGAGATAGACGGAGACGACGTCGAAGCGGATCGGCAGCCGCACCTCGCTGTGGGGCAGCATCCGGCGGTAGGCGCGTGCCATGCGACGCAGCATGTTGCGCTTGGTGTCGTTGACGGCTGCGGCGGCAGGGGTCATGTCGCGTGCGGTGCGGATCTTGACTTCGATGACGGCAAGTGCCTCCCCGTCCCACGCAATGAGGTCGAGATCGCCGTTCAGCTCGGGGCTTCGCCAGCGACGTTCGACGACGGTGTAACCCTGGCGCCGGAGGAAGAAGAGCGCTTCAAACTCGCCGCGCTCGCCGGTGAGCAGGTGCGGCGCGTTGGTGTAGCGCGGATGGATGCGCCGGCCGATTGCGTCAAGCCGCAGCAGGGCCCAGTGCTGCGTCCAGAGCAGTACGTTGCCGAGGTGCGATGGCATCTGGCGATCTTAGTCTTCTTCGGGCATCCGCGCGCCAGCGCTCCCACCCCACGAAGTGGTCGCCGTCCGCGATGAGGACGCACTTGCCCTTGCCGTTGCTTCACCCGGCTCAGTCTGAGATACTTGATCGTGCACACCACGCACAACCCACACAAATCATTCAAGAGGTCGCGGACATGTCTGCAAAGTACATCTTCGTAACGGGCGGCGTCGTGTCTTCACTGGGTAAGGGTCTTGCCGCGGCCTCGATCGGCTGCCTGCTTGAGGCGCGCGGAATCAAGATCAACCTGATGAAGTTCGACCCGTATCTGAACGTTGATCCGGGAACGATGAGCCCGTTCCAGCATGGCGAGGTGTTCGTTACCGACGACGGGGCGGAGACGGATCTTGACCTCGGCCACTATGAACGATTCACGCATGCCAAGTTGACGCGCGATAACAACCTGACGACCGGCCGGATCTATGAACAGATCATCACCAAGGAGCGGCGCGGTGACTACCTGGGCAAGACGGTGCAGGTGATTCCGCATGTGACGAACGAGATCAAGAACGCGATGCGCAAGGTGGCGCAGGACTGCGAGGTGGCGATCGTCGAGATTGGCGGAACGGTGGGTGACATCGAGTCACTGCCGTTTCTTGAGGCGATCCGCCAGATGCGGCAGGAGCTTGGCCGCGAAAACACTGTGTTCGTGCATATGACGCTGGTGCCGTGGATTGCGGCGGCGCAGGAGCTGAAGACGAAGCCGACGCAGCACTCGGTGAAGGAGATGCTGTCGATCGGGATCCAGCCGGACATCCTGCTGTGCCGTGCGGACCGTGCGGTGCCGCGCGAGATGCGGTCTAAGATTGCGGCATTTTGTAACGTGGAAGACAAGGCTGTCATTGTGGCGAGGGATGTGCCTTCGATCTACGAGGTGCCGCTGAACCTGGCGGAGCAGGGGGTGGACTCGCTTGCGTTGAAGTACCTCCATCTTGAGAAGCGCGAAGCAGACCTGGGCAAGTGGAACGATATTGTCTTTCGGGCTTATCACCCGAAGGGCGAAGTTTCGATTGCCATTGTGGGCAAGTATGTGGAGTACGAGGACAGTTACAAATCGTTGAAGGAGGCGCTTGTCCATGGCGCGCTGGCGCACAACCTGAAGCTGCAGGTGACGTGGATCGAGGCTGAAGGGCTGGAGTCGCACAACTACGAAGAGCAGCTTCGCGGGTTTGACGGGATCCTGGTGCCGGGCGGGTTTGGCAAGCGCGGGATCGAGGGCATGTTGAACGCGATCCGCTATGCGCGCGAGCACAGGGTGCCTTACTTCGGCATCTGCCTGGGCATGCAGACGGCCTGCATTGAGTACGCGCGGAACGTGTGTGGGCTGGCGCATGCGAACTCGGGCGAGTTTGATCCGGCGACGCCGCACCGCATTATCTACAAGCTGCGTGAGCTGACGGGTGTGGAAGAGATGGGCGGCACGATGCGGCTGGGTGCGTGGGCGTGCGTGCTCGAGCCTGGATCGCTGGCTGCACAGGCTTATGGCATGACCGAGATCTCGGAGCGGCACCGTCACCGGTATGAGTTCAACCGCGAGTACGAGGCGGTGCTGGTGGGTGCGGGGCTTCGCCTGACGGGGACGACGCCGGATTCGACATATGTGGAGATCGTCGAAATCCCGGAGCATCCGTTCTTCCTCGGCTGCCAGTTTCATCCGGAGTTCAAGTCGAAGCCGCTCGAGCCGCATCCGCTGTTCCGTGACTTTGTGGGTGCTGCTTATAAGAACCGTGCGGTGCATGCGTCGGCGCTGGTGCATGAAGGCGTAACGCCGCACGAGGCGGTGCCTGCGGCGAAGGCTTAGTTGATCGGGGCTAAGCCGTGGGCTTGATGTTGCTACGGTCTTTGATTTTGACTGCCGGTGAGCCGGCGTAGACGCCCCAGGGTTCGAGGTCGCGGGTGGCGACCGAGGCAAGGCCGAGCACGGCGCCTTCGCCTACGTTGACCCCTGGACCGACCGATGCGCGGGCGCAGATCCAGCTGTAGGCGCCGAAGCGCATGGTGTAGGCGAGCAGCGGAAAGCGCGGGTCGTTGAAGTCGTGGGTGGCGCCGCAGAGGTACGCCTCCTGCGAGACGATGACGTGCGATTCGAAGTGCATGGGTG
>CAXTUS010000181.1:0-4556 GCA_964247475.1 uncultured Acidobacteriaceae bacterium
CCCTGCGGCACCTCGACTCTCTTGCGCGCACGCGCTTCCACCCCACGATGTGGCGCCCGTCCGGCGTCAGGACGCGGTGGTCGCGGCTTTTCGCCTTGGCAACCGAGCATCCAACCCCTGCCTGTGGGAATCGTAGGTGTGTAGAGGCTACAAGTCATGGCGCGTCCTTACTGGTCCGGACAGATTACGATCTCGCTGGTGTCGTTTTCGGTGAAGCTGTTTGTGGCGACCGAGGCGAAGAACGAGATTCACTTTCATCAGATCTCGCGTTCGACCGGTGAGCGTGTGCGTTATCAGAAGGTGACATCGTCTGCGCAGGAAGCTCAGCAGAGTGGCGGCGACGATGCGCCGGCCGCGCCGCCGGTGGCGAAGGACGAGATCGTCAAGGGGTATGAGTATCAGAAGGGGCAGTACGTCACGATCGAGGCGAGCGAGCTTCTGAACCTGCGGGTGCCTTCGAAGCACTCGATGGAGGTGACGCAGTTTGTCGATGAAGAGCAGATCGATCCGGAGTTCTACGAGAAGCCCTACTTTGTGGTGCCGGAGAATGACTCGCAGGCGCAGGCGTTCGCCGTGGTGCGGCAGGCGCTGAAGGAGACCAAGAAGATTGCGCTGTCGAAGATTGCCTTTGGCGGGCGCGAGCACGTGGTGGCGATCGCGCCGGCGCAGGATGACACCTACGGCGGAATGATGGCGTACACGATGCGCTATGCGCAGGAGCTGCGCGATGCGAAGGATTACTTCCGCGACATCAAGAAGGTCGAGGTGGATGAGGATTCGCTGTCGCTCGCGAAGGAGTTGATCAAGCGCAAGGCGGCGAAGTTCGATCCGACGAAGTTTGTCGATGGGTACGAGGTGGCGTTGAAGGAACTGGTCCAGGCGAAGGTGGATCATGCGCCGGTACCGCAGGATGAGGAGCCAAAGCCGGCGCGGGGCAAGGTGATCTCGCTGATGGACGCGCTGCGGAAGTCGATCGATGGCGGGGCGAACGCGGGCGCCGGCGCGGAGGACGCGGAGGCGGAGGAGGAAGAGGTGACGCCGACGAAGAAGAAGCCGGCGGCGAAGCATCCTGCGAAGGGCATCACGCTGGTGAAGTCCGAGAAGCCTGCGGCAAAGGGTGCGGCAGCGAAGGCGGCCAAGGGCGCGAAGCGGAAGTCGGCTTAGGGGCCGGCGATGGCGACTGCGAAGAAGGCTGCGGCTGAGGGGAGCACGGCGCAGCGGGCTGTGGCCGGAAAGACGCCGGCCAGGAAGACGCCGGCTGGGGAGACGCCGGCTGGGAAGATGTCGGCCGGGAAGACGTCGGCTGGAAAGACGCCGGCCAAGCAGGCGCCGACCAAGCACGCGGTAAAGAAGCCGCATGTTGCAGAGGCTCCTGCAGAAGCGGCGGTGGCGGGTACCGGCGGCGCGGTCAGCGCGTCGGATGCGGTCGATGAGCAGCTTGCGCGCTATCGCTCGATGCGCGACTTCTCGGTTACGGCTGAGCCCAGCGGAAACGCAGGCGCGAAGACCGGGGGCCGGGCGGCAGCTGATGGCAGGGGAAGGTATCCATTCTGCATCCAGAAGCATGCGGCGTCCCATCTGCACTACGACTTTCGCCTGGGTTGGAACGGCGTGCTGAAGTCATGGGCGTGTGCGAAGGGTCCGAGCTACAACGTGAAGGACCGGCGGCTGGCGGTGCAGGTGGAAGATCATCCGATCGAGTATGGCGGGTTCGAGGGGATCATCCCTGCGGGGCAGTATGGCGGCGGCACGGTGATGTTGTGGGACCAGGGGATGTGGGAGCCGCAGCCGGAGTACCCGGATGTGGAGGCAGGGCTCAAGGATGGTCATCTGAAGTTCCTGATGTACGGAACGAAGATGCAGGGCAAGTGGGCGTTGATCCGGATGGCGCCTCGGCCGAAGGAGACGAAGCCGAACTGGCTGCTGATCAAGGAGCATGACGAGTTTGAGCGGCCTCCGGATGGGCCCGCGGTGACCGACGCGCAGCCCGACTCGGTGATTACAGGGCGTTCGCTCGAGCAGATCGCGGCGAACGAGGATCATGTCTGGAACTCCAAGGACACGCAGAAGCAGGGCCAGCAGGCATGGGTGCGCAAGGATGGTCCGTCCGGGAAGCAGCCCCGGGCTGAGGCGGCTGGCAGTGCGAAGCACGGGCAGGGCGGGCTGCGGCTCGACCTGGACAAGCTGCCGCAGGAGCATCAGCCAACCTTTGTGAAGCCGCAGTTGGCGCAGGAGGCGGAGACGCCGCCCGAGGGCGCAAGCTGGATCCACGAGCTGAAGCTTGACGGATACAGGATCCAGGCGCGCAAGGACGGGGGCAAGGTGCAGCTGATGACCCGATCGGGGCTCGACTGGACGGCGCGCATCCCGTCGATTGCGGCTGAAGTGGCGAAGCTTCCGGTTGAGGCTGTGACGCTTGACGGCGAGGTGGTGGTGTTGTCCGAGGACGGCACGACCAACTTCGCGGATCTGCAGGCTTCGTTTCAGGAGGGTGCGAAGAATCCCCTGACCTACTTCTGCTTTGACCTGCTGCATGTGAATGGGCGCAACCCGCGGGAGCTGGCGTTGATCGAGCGCAAGAAGCTGCTCGAACAGATCCTGACCGGGGCGGACGCGGGTGTGCTGCAGGTGTCTGAGCACCTTGTGTCGAATGGCGCGGCGATGTTCCGGAAGGCATGTGAGCTGAGGGCGGAGGGCATCGTTTCAAAGCGCGCGGCGGCTGCGTATGCGAGCGGTCGCGGGTCGGGCTGGCTGAAGTCGAAGTGCCTGCATGAGCAGGAGTTTGTGATTGGCGGGTTCACCCTGCCGGGCAAAGGGAACGCGGGCGGCCCGGGCCTGGGCGCGTTGCTGCTGGGCTACTTCGACGATCGCGGCAAAGAGCTGGTGTATGCGGGGCGGACCGGGACCGGTTTTTCGCACAGGTTTGCGGCAGAGCTGCGCAAGCGGCTGGAGAGGATGCCGGCGAAGGCTTCGCCTTTTGTGAAGATGTTGAACGTGGCGCAGAAGGGCGCGGTGTGGGTGACGCCGACGCTGGTGGCGCAGGTCCGGTTCGCAACCTGGACCGCGGACGAGCAGGTGCGGCAGGCGGCGTTCCTGGGGTTGCGCGAGGATAAGCCCGCGAAGCAGGTGCGGCGGGAGACGGCTGCACCGACCCCGAAGGCGAGCCGGGCTGCGGGGAGGACGGAGGCGCCCGGAGCGGGCAAGGCTGCGGCGGGCGAACGTGCGGCAGCCAAGGCTAAGGCTGCCAAGACTGCGACGGGCAAGGCTAAGGCTGCGGCTGCCAAAGCTGCGGCAGCTAATACCGCGACAGCCAAGGCTGCGGCGGTGGAGCCTGCCCGGGCCCCGGCGAAGGCGCTGGAGCATGCCCCGGTGCGGCTGACGCATCCGGCAAAGGTGATCGACCAGGAGACGCAGGTAACGAAGCAGCAGCTTGCGGACTTCTACTGGGCGGTGTCGGCGCGCATGCTGCCCTACATCGCGGACCGGCCGTTATCGCTGGTGCGCTGTCCGGAGGGGTCAGAGAAGCCGTGCTTTTTTCAGAAGCATGTGAATGCGATGCTGCTGCCGGGGATCGGGTCGGTCGATGTGCCGGACAAGAAGACGGGCAAGCCGGAGCCTTACATCACGCTGAACACGCCGGAGTCGCTTGCCGGCCTGGCGCAGCTCGGGGTGCTCGAGGTGCATCCCTGGGGCAGCCGGAACGAGACGCTCGAGCGCCCGGATAGGATTACGATCGACCTTGATCCGGATGAGGCGCTGAGCTGGGAGGTGCTCGCCGGGGCGGCGCTCGAGGTGCGCAAGCGGCTGAAGGCGGTGGGGCTTGAGGCATGGGTGAAGACGACAGGCGGCAAGGGGCTGCACGTGGTGATCCCGATTGCGCCCGAGCAGGAGTGGCCGGTGGTGAAGGAGTGGGCACACCAGTTTGTGTTGAAGATGGAGCGGGAAAACTCGCGGCTCTACCTGACCAGGATGACCAAGGCGGCGCGCGCCGGCAAGATTTACCTGGACTACCTGAGGAACGAGCGTGGAGCGACGGCAGTGGCGCCTTACAGCCCGCGTGCGCGGCGGGGGATGGGGGTGGCCGTTCCGCTGGCCTGGACCGAGTTGAAGGCGGCGGAGCGGCCTTTGTTTCAGATCAGCAACTTCGCCGAGTGGGGTGGGAGGTTGAGGAAGGATGTGTGGAAGGACCTACCCGGAGCGAAGCAGGCGTTGCCCGTCAGGTAAGTCAAAGGTGGACGGTTTGTTCGGAGCAGGGGGGATCATGATCGGCCGCCTGGTACCTGGCATGCTGCTTCTATCCATGCTGCTTCTATCCATGCTGCTTCCATCCATGTTGCTGGCGAAGCAGCCTGCTTTGGGTGAAGTTGCGGTGGTGAAGCATAGCAGGAAGGCTTCGAGCGCCAGCCATCGGTTGAAGGACCTCTTATGGGTCTGCGATTTCGCTGAGCGGGGCGGGAGTTCAGGCGGCGTCCGGGAGAGTGAGCTGAACCATGATCCACGGTTTGCAGCGATGCTCCGCGACGCCCTCCCGCAGCGTCAGTACTTCTGGCAGGACC
>CAXTUS010000182.1:0-1439 GCA_964247475.1 uncultured Acidobacteriaceae bacterium
GCTTCCCTCGCAGCCCCGCCCGTGGCTGCACCCGCTGCGCGGTTCGGGATGCCGACCGGTCCGGTCGCGAGCCTTGGGCCGGGCGAGCCTGCGCCGGATGCACCACCAGCCTTCACCCCGAGCGAGCTCAGCACCTCTTCGACCGGCAGGAGACGCCGCAGATGCACCAGCTTCAGCAGGCCCAGCTCAAAGTGAAAACGCTGCTCCTGCCGGTATCCCATCTCGTCAAACGTCCGCAGCATCGTCTGCATGAAACGCGTCAGCTCTTCTTCGCTGAAGAGCGCCGCTGTCCGCGCCGCGCGACGCTGCTCCTCGACCGAGATCTGCAGCAGCTCGGTCGCTTCAGTTCCTTCGGCCGAGAGACCCGCGATCTTCGCGATCAGGCAGCTCCTCAGGTAGCGCACCGCCTGCCGCGCCAGCTGGGCGGGCGAGTTCCCGGCATCGAGCAGGTCATTTGCAACCGTCATCACCTCGGCCGAGTTGTTCTGATCGACCGCCTGCAGCACGCGCTCGAAGACGGCGTTCGGCACCGATCCCATCAGCTCGCGGATCTGTCCCGCATCGAGGCGCGCCCGGCCTTCGTTCACCGGCGCGGACGCGATCGCCTGGTCCATGATGCTCAACGCATCGCGCATTGAGCCGTCGCCCGCCTCGGCCAGCAGGCTCAGCGCAGATTCGTCCGCTTCGACTCCCTCGTGCTCCGCGATGCCGCGTAGCTCACTTAGGATATCCGCCAGCTTGACCGCATGGAAGCTGAAGTGCTGGCAGCGCGAGCGCACGGTCTGCGGGATGTCTTCGGGCTGCGTCGTCGCCATCATGAAGACGATATGGTCGGGCGGCTCCTCGAGCGTCTTCAACAGCGCGTTGAACGCGGCATCGGTGATCTGGTGCGCCTCGTCGAGCAGGTAGATCTTGTAGCGATCGCGCGATGGCCGGTAGCGCGCCGCGTCGCGCAGCTCGCGGATCTCATCGATGCCGCGGTTGGTGGCCGCGTCGATCTCGATCACATCGACCGAGTTGCCCGCGCGGATCTCGAGGCAGCTTTCACACACCTCGCAGGGCTCGGCCGTCGGCCGGATCGCGGTCCCGATCGCATTGCGGCAGTTCAAGGCACACGCAAGGATGCGCGCGATCGTCGTTTTGCCGATACCCCGGTGCCCTGAAAAGATATAACCGTGCGCGATCCGGTTCTGCGTCAACGCATTCATCAGCGTGACGGTGACATGATCCTGACCCGCCACATCCCGAAACCGCTGCGGCCGGTACTTCCGCGCAAGAACCTGATAACCCATCGAACCCTATTCTACCGCCGAGGGCAAGCGCGGCTGGGAGAGTGCAGGCGGAGGCAAAGGCAAATACGTCCTGATCGCGGACGGCGACCACTTCGTGGGGTGGGAGCGCTGCGCACATAAGCTGCATCGGTTCAACCTCAGCATTCC
>CAXTUS010000182.1:1449-4548 GCA_964247475.1 uncultured Acidobacteriaceae bacterium
CGTTCGTCCCCCCTCCCCCCCCCCCCGCCCGCCCCCCCCCCCCCCCACGATGGGGCGCCCGTCCGGCGTCAGGACGCGGTTGCCTTTGGCTGTTTCGTCGCACTCTTCGCCCGGCGTTCGACCTCGGCTGGCGAGAACATCGTCCCGCGGCAGGCGGGTTTGCCGCAGAAGCAGTCCTGGGACGCTTCGTCCGAGTCCCACAGGTTGTACTCGTAGACCAGCTCTTCGCCGGCTGCGATGTCGCGCAGCGCGACGACAAAGATGCGTTCGTCTTCTTCTTCGGTTTCGCAGTTGGGCTCGCAGCAGTGGTTCATGAACATCGCGGTGCCGAAGCCGTCGATGACGCGGTCGGCTTCGCCGTAGCCGAAGAGGTAGGTGACATGGCGGTCGGCGTAGCGCTCGTCGGCTTCTGCCTTCGACATGCGCGGCCCGTCGTACTCGCAGATGCGTTTGCCCTTGCGGATGGCGCGCGTGGTGTAGCAGCCTGCGGCGTGGATGTCGGACGACTTGACGATGAGACCGTGAGGCATGGCGCTCCCAACCAAAATGTATCGGACACGTCTAAACCGTGACCTCTGCGGGCCCGGTGACACGGGCTGGCAAAGACGCATCGAATTTCTTGTGGCGACTATAACAAACCCGGCGAGGAGACGAGTGGCGGCGCTTGCCCCTGGCGTGACTGCGCGTGGCGTCGGTGTGACTGCGCGTGGCGTCGGCCCGGGGGCGCGTGGCGTTTGCGTGCTGGCCGTATGCCTCTTTGCATCGCTTGCGGCGAGATCGCAGGCCTACACGCCTCCACCGCCTCCGCTGACCACCGCACCCTGCGTCCCTACCAAAAAAGATCCCTGTACGCCGCCCGGAGCGAACAAGGCGCCCGCGATTCCGGCCACCTCCGACAAGTTCCCCTTCCCCGGCGAGAGCCCCGGGACGGTGCCGGACATTCCGCCCGACGCCCCGCGTCCGGACGCCAACGCGCCTGGCGACCCCGGGCCGCCTGCGCCGAACCCGGCAGGATCGACGCCAAAGAGTCCGAATGCGGCGGGACCGAATGCGGCGGGATCGGATGCGGCGGGATCAAAGCCGGCGGCTTCGAAGTTCCCAGCAACGACTGATCCGCAACCCGGCGGTGGAGCTCAATTCCCTTTTCCGGGCGAGCCGGACGATGCAGCTTCCAGCAGCTCTTCTTCCTCGAGCAGCTCTTCGTCCTCGGACAGCCCGGGCTCGAGCAGCAACCCCGACGATTCCCCGTCGGACCCGGACGCGGCCGCCCGGCCGGCGCTCAAGGATGAAGGCTCCACCGGCTCCACGCGCTTTGCGCGCAAGCACCTGCCGAAGGTCGAGGATCTGGATCACCGCGAGCTTGAAGACCTGGACGTCTCGCACTTTTACATCACTACCGGCAACTTCAATGCCGCCTACCTGCGTGCGCAGGATGCGGTGAAGCTCTTTCCCGATGACGAGAACGCGCATCTCGCACTTGCCGTAGCAGCCGAAAAGCTGAAGAAGAATGCCGAGGCGGTCGCCGAGTACAAGGTTTACCTGAAGATGGCTCCCGACGGTGAAAAGGCCAAGCAGGCGGAGCGCGCCCTGTCGGTTCTTCCAGCACGGTAAAAACAACCAAACACAGCCCTTTACCCCGACCCTGCGCGGGCGTACGCTCGCCCGCATGGATGAAGCCTTTCTGACCCTGGATCATGGAATGGCTGCCGCGCTCGCCGGTCACAGCCCTCGCCAGACCCAGGGTACGCCGCGCCGTCATCCGCACAAGTGGACGATCCAGCAGATCGTAGAGCACCTGAGGCTGACCTACCGGAGCACGGTCGAGGTGTTCGACAGGCGGATCAAGAGGGGCACCCCGACGCTCGCGCGCCCCTCCCTTTCTCAGCACCTTGCACGGACCGTCATCTGCACCTGCGGCTACTTTCCGGGCGGCTGGAAGGCTCCCCCAGCCGTCTCTCCGCCCCCGCCCGAGTCGCTGCGCAGCGGGGAAGATCTTCTCCGCTTCTTCCACCAGGATCTCGACGCCCTTGACCAGGCAGCTGCGCGCGCCGAGGCGCTCTTCGGCACCCGCCGTGCGATCACCCATCAGCAGCTTGGCCCGCTCAGCGTTCTCGAGTGGAGACGATTCCACCTGGTCCACGGACGCCATCACCTGCGCCAGATCCTCGCGCTCGGGCGGAGGGCAACCTGAAGCAGCCGGTGCGGCTCAGCTAGACTCAGCCATCTTCGCTCATCTCATCCTCAATCCTCAGGTAGCGCCGCATGTAGCGCAGCGGCTCCTCGACGACGGCTAGCTCGCGCAGGTGGTACCTCCACGCATCCTGCCGGCCGCTGCGCCGGATGTAGCCCTTGCGCTGCACCTCGGCGACCGACCCGTCGGGCCGGGTCCGCAAGAAAGTCCGCGCCGGCACCAGAAAGGTCATCTGCGCCCCGGCCTTCCAGAAGTTCCGCGCAAACTCATGCGAGAAGAGCAGAGCGTAGTAGCGCCTTTCAGCGGCCAGCATCTCGGTCGCATGCCGCGCGCTCTGCCACGGCAGCTGCAGATGCCCGGTGTACCAGCGGCGAAATTCAAATCCGTTATCGCGGGCCTGTCGAAGCAGCAGTCGAAGCAACTCGAAGCGTGTCATCGTGGGAAATCGTCTCTCCGGTTCGTCTCTTGAAGATCGTCTCTTGCAGATTCGTCTCTCGTGGATTCGTCTTGTTCGGATTTGTCTTGTTCGGATCTGGGTCCTTCGGATTTGTTGAATGCGGGTTCGTCTCGCCGGCCGGCCTGCCTCGTCGGGTATGCGTGTCCACGTTCGACCTGCGGGGCATTCTCTGCGCGGTACCCGCCGTTTAGTGTACGGGCAGAATGCCTCGATCGAACATGGCACCTTTGAGGTGGCTCCGATGGGGTGTTCTACCCCTCATCCAGGGCGTGGCGCGTCACGTTTAGGATAGAAAAGTTGAGCACCAGCAGGCGGCCGCCAAGCAGGGCCGCCCGGAGCTGCGGGGCTGAAAAAAGCCGCATCCCCGGGGATTGAAGCCGGATGCCGCGAGGAACGAAGTCTCCCCCTCCGAGGATCCATCCGAAGATCGAAGGATCAGAACCGAGAAGAC
>CAXTUS010000183.1:0-4451 GCA_964247475.1 uncultured Acidobacteriaceae bacterium
TTGCGGTAATGTCCATGCGCACCAGCGCTCCCACCCCACGAAGTGGTCGCCGTCCGCGATCAGGACGCAGTTGCCGCTGCTTTTATCTTAGGAGATATCGACGTGCCTGATTTTGAGTTTGTTCCTGTCGCCTCTGCCATCGCCAAAGAAGCTGGCGCGCTGCTGCGCGACTTTTATCAGCGTGGCGTCACCATGGAGTACAAGGGCGACGTCGACCTGGTGACCGAGGCCGACCGCCAGAGCGAAGCATTGATCAAGCAGCGGCTGGCTGCGGCCTTTCCGGAGCATGGCATCTTCGGCGAAGAGGGCACACGCGAGCGCCTCTCAGGCGAGTACCGCTGGTACGTCGACCCGCTCGATGGCACGACCAACTTCGCGCACAGCTTTCCCATCTTCTGCGTCGTGCTTGGCCTCGAACATCGTGCACCCGGCCTCGCCGAGGATCGGGATGGCGAGATGGTTGCGGGTGTGATCTTCGATCCGCTGCGCGATGAGCTCTTCACCGCCGAACGCGGCAAGGGCGCGTGGTTGAACGGACGAGCGATCCATGTTTCAAAGGCGAAGACGCTGCAGGAATCGCTTACCGCTACGGGCTTCCCGTCGCAGAAGCGTCACGCCTCGCCCAACGTCCACTTCTACCAGGAGGTCACGCTGCGTTCGCATGGGGTGCGTCGCGCCGGCTCGGCCGCGCTTGACCTCGCCTATGTTGCCTGCGGACGGCTCGATGGCTTCTGGGAGTTCAAGCTGAACCCGTGGGACACCTCGGCCGGCTACCTGCTGGTCGAAGAGGCAGGCGGTACGGTGACCCACTTCGATGGTGGCAAGTTCACGCTCGATTCGGCCGAAGTCCTGGCGACCAACGGGCTGATCCTGCCCGAGATGCAGGCATTGTTTTCCGACTTGTTCGCAGGACGGAATCTTGAACGCATTCCTACCCCCGCCGAGTTCCGCGCCCTTCGCGAGTCGGTGAGCGATCGGTAAGGCCCCAGCAACCGCGTCCTCACGCCGGGCCGGCGCCACTTCTTGAGGAAGGAGCGCGGGCGCTCGCGAGTCGTCCGGGATGGGCGTTTGCAGCATACATCCGCCGGCGCTTCCACCCCGTGAAGTGGCGCTCGCCCGCGATCAGGGCGCACTGGTTCTTCGCGCAACCAGCCCCGGTCTGCTGGTAGAATCGAGTCAAAGTTCAGGAACACTGCTCGACTGCAGCAAGACAAGGGAGATTTTGAGATGGCGTATGTGATTGCGGAACCGTGCATCGGAACCAAGGATTCGGCCTGTGTCGATGCCTGCCCGGTGGATTGTATTCACCCCAAGAAGGACGAGAACGGCTATGGCGAGGCCGATCAGCTTTTCATCGATCCGGTCGAGTGCATCGACTGCGGCGCCTGCGTGCCGGTCTGCCCGGTCTCGGCTATCTACGCCGGTGACGATCTGCCTGAGAAGTGGGCTGCCTTCCAGGAGAAGAACGCCACCCATTTCGGTCGCTAGCAGCGCGCTTTACCCGCTCTAACGCAAGTGACGCAGCTCTTCGGGGCTGCGTCACTTGCGTTGAGTGCAGAAAATCCCGCATCGGGCGACGTTCCCAAGCGCCAGGATGAAGATTGCAACAGGATGAAGACCTTTGGCCAGCAGCGTGATGTTCAGGAGATCGAGCGCCGGATCAGCGAACTTCGCGCCGGCGACACGCGGCTGTGGGGCCGCATGACCGCGGCCGACGTCGTCTGCCATCTGCATGAGTCGTACCGGATCGCTCTGGGTGAGCGTTCGGTGCGACCTGCCAGGCAGCAACTGCCCGGGCCGCTCATCAAGTTCCTGGCCCTGCGGCTTCCCGTGCAGTGGCCGAAGAGCACGCCGACCCTGCCCGAACTGGAACTGGGCCAGGGTGCGCCATCCCCGGGCATCTTCGACGATGACAAGGCTGCCCTGCTCGCCGCGCACCGCCGCTTCAGCGGCTGCAAAGAGAATCGCACGCCGCATGCTATCTTTGGCCGGATGACGCCTGCCGACTGGATGCGCTGGGGCTACCTGCACGCGGATCATCACCTGCGTCAGTTTGGGCGGTAGCGGGTGACTGCGCTTGGCTGAGGGCCGCGTCAACATCCGAACCGGGGAGGCGATCGTCCTGCGCACGTGGCCCTTCCACGAGGCCGATCTGCTGGTGAGCCTGTTCACCCGTGAGCACGGACGCTTGAAGGGGGTTGCACGCCATGCCATGCGTTCGCGCCGGCGGTTTGGCGGAGCGCTCGAGCCCATGACCCACGTGCGCGCCACCTGGGCGGAGCGGCCGAGGCAGGAGCTGGTGCGGCTGGACGCCTTCGAGATCGTCTCCTCACCCATGACGGCCGGCATTGACTACGCCCGCGTGGCCGCCATCGAGCTGATCGCCGAGGTGCTCGATGAGCTTCCCGAAGGCGCGGTCGAGGACGCCGTCTTCCGGCTTGCGGTCGCCGTCCTTGCAGAGCTGAAGGTGGGCCGCGTGTGGATGCCCGTGACCTACTTCTGCCTGTGGATGAACCGCCTGATGGGGTGGATGCCGGAGCTGACCGCGTGCGTCGTCTGCGGGCTGGACCTGCGGGGGCAGACAGCCTGGTATTCGGCCAGCGCGGACGGTGTGACCTGCGCGGATGACCGCCGCCCGGGAAGCGTTGCGCTAAGCCCTGAGAGTGTTCTGACCGCCGCCCGCATCTTTCGCGGGACGGTGGCGGGGCTGGCTGAAGAAGACTGGCCGAAGGCCCGCGCCGCCGAGCTGCGCCGATTCGCCATTGAAACGCTCGAGCGCCATCTCGAACGCCGGCTCGCGAGCGCGCGCGCCCTGGCCCGCGCCTGACCGGGTCATAAAAGGGCAGTCGGTGTCGAGCCTCTGGGTGCGAAGCCGGTCTGCCGCAAGCGCCGGAAGGAGAAGGAGCATGCGAGGCACACCTTGCGAGCGGTAACGGCTCCAGCTTTTTTGATGTTGCCTCAGCCTCTTCGTGGCCTTGCTTCAGCTTGTTGGGGGCCTTGCCTCCGCCTCTTCGTGGCCTTGCTTCCGCCTGTCTGGAGCCTTGCCTCCGCCTGTCCGGGGCCGGGACACGCCGGTCTGCAGCTGTTTTGGAGGGAATGGCTGCAGCCGGCCTCCAAGGTGATTCCTTGTCACGGCAGTCTTCTGACATACTGCTGCAGTGATCGAGCCGCGCCTGCAACCCGCCGTCGCCTGGCTTCGTGCAGCTGCGCTTCTGCTGCTGTTACAGGTCTGTCTCTCCGATGCGGAGGCCCGGCAAGCTGCCACGCCGTCAGCTTCTCCTCCAGCTTCTGGCCCTTCCCCAGCTTCAGGCCCTTCTCCAGCTTCTGGCTCTTCTCCAGCTTCCGGCCCTTCCCCAGCTTCTGGCCTTTCTGCACCAGCCAGGCCACTCAACATCCCGGTTCCTGCGCGAAGGGCTTCAGAGACCCCTGCGGACGACTCAGCCGGGCTCGCCACCCTGCACGTCTACACCGATCTTGAGCAGATCCCGGTCCTTGTTCTCACCCCGCAGCACGAGCGTATGAAGCCGGTCGCCGAGGCCAGGTTCCGCGTCAGTCTCGACTCCGGCCCTGCCTTCAAGCCGATTCATGTACGGCGCGAAGGAGACGATCCGCTGTCGCTCGCCATCCTGATCGATGTCACCCGGCCAAAGAACGAGCTTCTGCCCGGCATCGAGGATGCCGTCGCGCGGCTGGCCAGCGGACCGCTCACCGCGCGCGATCACGTCTCGATCTACGTGATGGATTGCTCGCTGATCCGCACGGCCTATGACCTGCCCGCCGACGATCCCGGGAAGCTGCGCCGCGCCATCAAAACAGCTCTTGACCCGTGGCACGACCGGCTCAGCGAGCCTCCCCGTCCGCCCTGTCGCATCGCTCTGCCCCTGTGGGACACCATGGCCAGCATCACCCGGCAGCTCTGGCAGCAGCCCGGGCGCCGCGTGCTGCTCGCCGTCACCGACGGGCAGGATGGAGACGGCAGGGGCACCAAGAGCCAGACCCGGTGGAGCGAGGTCGTGCAGCTTACCCAGGCCACCTCGACCGCGGTCATCGGCCTCAAGGCCAGCCCCATCATCCTGATCGGAGAGAACGTCCGGCCGCCCGGGCTCCGGGTCGATGAGGATCGGAGGAGGGACGCGGAGGATCCGTTCAACATCCTCTGCGAGGTCAGTGGCGGGGTCGAGCTTGGCGCAACCCGCAAGAGCCTGGAGCGGCAGCTGGAGCGCGTGGTCAGCATGCTGCGCGAACGCTACATCGTCGAGATCCGCCGCGGCAACCAGGACGCTCCCGGACATCACAGCTTGGAGGTTTCGATCCAGAAGACCGACGCCTACATCCGTGCCGCCGGCATCACCGTGCCACTCGCCGGCCAGCAGGAGCTTGCCAACCCGCTCACCCTGCCGGAGGACCCGGCGAAGCTTTCGCCGATGGGCTCCCGCCGGATCCTCGCAGAT
>CAXTUS010000184.1:0-4384 GCA_964247475.1 uncultured Acidobacteriaceae bacterium
CCGTTGTTGTGGTACAGATGGTTTCCGCCATAGCCGGTGACATAGAGGTCTTCGTGACCGTCGTTGTCGTAGTCCCCCGCGGCTACGCCCATGTCATAGCCCGTGCCCTTGACGCCGGCCTTCTCGGTCACATCCTCAAACGTGCCATCGGCCTTCTGGTGGTAGAGCCGGTTGGAGTACTGCAGCCCGGTCTTCCTGGGGACCGTACCCTTCGGCGTCGGGTCCGTGATGGGCGCGCCATTCGCGAAGAACACATCGAGCCGGCCATCGCCATCAAAATCAAACAGCCCGACGCCCGACCCCATCGTCTCGATCAGGTACTTCTTCGCCGTGTGCGAGGCCTGGCCGGTGAAGTTGATGTGGCTGCTCGCGGTGATATCGACGAAGCTGCCCGGCGTGCCCTTCGCCGCAGGCGTCGCAGGCGCGGTCTGAGCCAGCCCGACAGGCACAGACAATCCAACCGCCAAGCCAACCGCCAACCCCGCTAATCTCAATCGAACGTACGTCTTGAAAGCCTTCATGGGGAACTTGCCCAGCCTACCTGATCGTGTAACCGATTCCAACTTATAATCCTCCATGGCGCACGCCCCGGCACCGCATCCACACCATGGAACCCCGAGATTCATCCCAATGGTTGAGCCTGAAGCTGCTGCGAACCCTCGCCGCGGCGGCCGTGTCCTTCACCACCCTTTGTCCCGCCCAGGTCGCCGTTGCCGCCTCGCTTCCCCAAGCGAGAGTCCTCATCGACCAGGGCCGTTACGAGCAGGCCCAGGCCATCCTCCACCAACTCCTCACAACGGAGGAAGGTAAGTCGAACGCCGCCGCCCACAAGCTGCTCGCCTACACCTGCCTCCGCCTGAACGACCCCAAGCAGTCTCTCGCCGAGTACACCCGCGCCGCCGCGATCGAAACTCCCACCAACCTCGACCTCGAAGATGTGGCCAAGGACTATGTCCTGCTCAACGACCTCGCCAGCGCCGACCACTGGATGACACGCTCCCTCCAGATGGCGCCCGACGACCCCGAAGGCTGGTACGGCATGGGCCGCATCCGCTTTACCCAGCAGCGCTTTGCGGAAGCCGTCGAGTGCTTCAAGCACTCCCTGCGTCTGCAGCCGAACAGCGTCAAGGCCGAAGACAACCTCGGTCTCTCCTATGAAGGCATGAACCGCCAGGACGACGCCGTCGCAGCCTACCGTCAGGCCATCGCCTGGCAGCAGGGAAGCCCCCACCCGAGCGAGCAGCCCCTGCTCAACCTCGGCATCATCCTCGTCCAGCGCGGCGAAACCGCGGAGGCCGGCGAACTCCTCAACCAGGCCGCCGCAATCGCACCCTCAGACCCGCGCATCCACGAGCAGCTCGGCCACCTCTACCTCGCCACCAACCACCTCGACGCCGCCCGTCAGCATCTCGAGACCGCCATCGCCCTCGACCCCAAAAGGCCTGCCCTCCACTTCCTCCTCGGCAAGGTCTTCCACCAGCAGGGAAGCGAGGCGCAGGCCAAGCAGGAGTTTGCCCTCGCCTCCTCGCTCAGCGGCTACCACTCGACGCCCGCGCCCTTCTGATGCCGTCCCGTTTATGCGCCCGCAAAGCCGGTGATGCGGCGGCAAAGCCGATTGACAACCGGTAACTGCCCCTTGTAGCGTTAGGCGTTGAAGAAAGCGTTTACTCGCATCATCGCGAAATTTCCAGGCATCCGCCTGAATGCCCGCAAGCCTCCGTCCGCATGAGCCACGCGCTCCATCTACGAAGCCAAATCTACGAAGCCAAATCTACGAAGCCAAGACCATCCCAAAGAAGGAACCCTGATGAGCAGTTTCAAAGACCTCGAAGTCTGGTTTGTCACCGGCAGCCAGCACCTGTACGGAGCCGAAGCGCTCGCCCAGGTCGCGACCAACTCGCAGCAGATCGCCGCCGCGCTCGGCGCCGAATCGACCATCCCCTTCAGGATCGTCTTCAAGCCCGTCATGACCACCGCCGACGAGATCCGCGGGCTCTGCCGCGAAGCCAGCAACTCCGAAGCCTGCATCGGCCTCATCCTCTGGATGCACACCTTCTCGCCCGGCAAGATGTGGATCGCGGGCCTCAAAGCGCTCACCCGGCCCTTTCTCCACCTGCACACCCAGTTCAACCAGGCGCTGCCCTACGCCACCATCGACATGGACTTCATGAACCTGAACCAGGCCGCCCACGGCGACCGCGAGTTCGGGCACATCACCGCTAGGCTCAAGCTCGCGCGCAAGGTCGTCGTCGGCTTCTGGCAGGACCCCGAAACCATCGCGGAGATCGCAGCCTGGACCCGCGCCGCCGCTGGCTGGCACGAGTCCCAGCACCTGAAAGTCGCACGCTTCGGAGACAACATGCGCGACGTCTCCGTCACCGACGGCGACAAGGTCGCAGCCGAAGCCGCCCTCGGCTACAGCGTCAACGGATACGGCATCGGGGACCTGGCAGCACGCATGAACCAGTTCTCGGACGCCGAGGTCCAGAACCTCGTAGCCCAGTACCGCGAGGACTATTCGATCGCCAAAGAGCATGACCGCGCCGACTCGATCGCCGTCGCCGCACGCATCGAGCTCGGCCTCGAAGCCTTCCTCACCGAAGGCGGCTTCGGCGCCTTCACCGACACCTTTCAGGACCTCTACGGCCTCGATCAGCTGCCCGGCATCGCCTCCCAGCGACTCATGGCGAAGGGCTTCGGCTTCGCCGGCGAAGGCGACTGGAAGACCGCGGCGCTCGTCCGCACCATGAAGGTCATGGCCACCGGCCTCGAGGGCGGCACCTCCTTCATGGAGGACTACACCTACGACTTCAGCGGAACGCCCAAGATCCTGGGCTCGCACATGCTCGAGATCTGCCCGTCGATCGCCGCCGGCAAGCCCTCACTCGAGGTCCATCCGCTCGGCATCGGCGGCAAGGCCGACCCCGTCCGCCTCGTCTTTACCGCGCCCGACGGCCCCGCAGTGGTCGCATCGCTGGTCGACATGGGCAACCGCTTCCGCCTCATCGTCAACGAGATCGACGTCGTTCAGCCCGAGCAGCCGCTGCCCCACCTGCCCGTCGCGCGCGCCGTCTGGTACCCCAGGCCGAGCCTCAAAGTTGCCGCAGCCGCATGGATCTACGCCGGAGGCGCCCACCACACCGGCTTCAGCCAGGCCCTCACCACCGAGCACCTCGAAGACTTCGCCGAGATCGCCGGCGTCGAGTTCATCCTGATCGACAGCGAAACCAGACTCCGCAGCTTTCGCCAGATGCTGCGCTGGGAAGAGCAGGCCTACACCCGCGCTTGAACAAGATCAACGCCGCCTGCCCGTGACCCGCGGCATCCGGTCGCCGGAGCGTTCAAGCACATACCGCACGAACGCCCCGGCGTTGCCCGCAGGCACAGGCCCCGCCGGCCACGCCAGCGAGAACATCCGGCCGAGCGTCAAACCCTTCACCCTTGCAAGCTTCAGCGTGTCCAGCGCAAGCTGGTTGCGCACCGCCCAGCGCGACACAAACGTCACGCCCAGCCCCGCCTCAACCGCGCTCAACAGCCCCTCTGTCGAGTCGAGCTCCATCACCGTCCGCAGATCCTTCTGCTTCAGCCCGGCGCGGCTCAGCGCCTGCTCGATCACCCTCCGCGAGCCCGAGCCAAACTCCCGCATCAACAGCGGCGCGCCCTTCAGATCTTCAAGCGCAATCTCCCGATCGGCCCACGCATGGTCACGCCCCACAACCAGCACCATGTGATCCTCGATGAACGGCTCGAAGTGCAGATCCTTGCGCTGTGCAGGGCCCTCGACCAGGGCAAGCTGAATCGTATGCGCCGCCAGCGCCCCAAGCATCTCGTCGCTGTTGCCGCTTACCGCCGTCACGCCCACCTTCGGGTTCTCGCTCAGAAAGCCGGCCACCAGGTTCGGCAGCAGGTACTGGCCAATCGTCTGCGACGCACCGAGCGCCAGCTTGCCCGCATGGTGGCCGCTCGCGCTCGTCACCGCGGCAAAAGCTTCGTCGGAGACAGCTTTGAGCCGCGTCGCAAACGGCTCCAGCGTCCGCCCTGCGGCAGTCAGCGTGATCCGGCCATTGCTCCGGTCAAACAACGGCACGCCGTAGTCCTCTTCAAGCGCCTTGATCTGCTGGGTCACCGCGGGCTGCGTCAGCAGCAGCTCCTCGGCCGCACGGGTAAAGCTCAAATGCCTTGCCACGGCGCGGAACACCTTCAGCCGGAAGTTCTCCATGGCCCCGATTGTCTCTCAGTTGCCGCCGCCGCTCCTAAGCTGTCCCACCCAGCCGCCCATAAGCAAACCCGATCGCCGATAAGAACTTCCGCTTGGACCTCCCCCCCCCCCCCCCCCCAGACGTGGGAGAGGTTAGAATCATGAAGTTAGCCACAAACCTGCTCT
>CAXTUS010000185.1:0-4331 GCA_964247475.1 uncultured Acidobacteriaceae bacterium
GGTCTTGCTTGCGCACCCGCTGACGTAAAGGTGCAACTTGGCTCGAGTCGCACCAACATAGAACTCCGCGCGGCTTTCATTATCGAATTTAAATTCATCGGTCCCTATCAGGAACACAATCTGCGCTTCATAACCTTTTGCAGATTTAACTGTCGAGAGGGTGAGACGGCCGGATTGGAAGATCAGATCATCCTTGTTCCTTGCATCCTGAGGGTAGACTCTAGGCGGCAACGCGGGATCGATGATCAGCGAAGATAATCGATCGCTTACTATCCTGCACAAAGATCTGGAGCGACAAAGGATCAGAATATGCTCTGGTTCGACAAACTCGCTGTTCAGCAAGCGGCGGAGCTCTTGACCGAGCCAGCCTGTCTCCTCTTGCCTGCTCTCGAATGCTTTGACAACGGGCTGCTCTCCGCGCCGTTCGGCGAAATGGATCAGGTATCGACCCTTTGTCTCAGTAATAAGGCCATTGCTCCTGAGTTCAGAGAAGTCAGAAAACATCCTTGTCTTAACAGAGGACGGATCAACCGCTTCCGAACCAAGGAGCAAGTTAAAAGCAAAGGCAACGATCTCTCGCGTATTGCGGAAGCATTCCTTCATTACCTTCGCGCGGCCTTGTACATCGATGTCTAGATCCTTCCAGATGGGCCGCTTCCTCCCGTAGATGTTCTGAGCATCGTCGTAGAAGATGATGAGCGTCTTTTCTCCCGTAGCGAGATTTGTACGCAGCAACTTCGTGAAGAGCCGGTATTCCTCAGCTTCGAAGTCTTGTCCTTCATCCACAAAGATGGCATTAAGCAGGGCTGACTTGTGGCGCTCAGGATCCGCCGCTGCGAAGCGATCTATCGCCGCGCAGTAAACTGTGGCTCGCTCCGCCGCGTCAGGCATGGTATCGATCTTGATGTACGGGATGGGCAGAATGCGTTCGACACTGATGAGCCGCCACATCAGCTTATTCAAGCTGCTGACAACTAAACGATCCGGAAGTGGTTGGTGAGTCCTTCTTTCGTAAGTAAGTTCTATGTGCTTCCTTAGTAGTGGAGCCAGGCACCGATTGAAGCAGACGGCTGCGACAAGTCCTTGCTCGCGTTCGAAGAGATCGCTGTTGCCGGCAAGGTAACGTGCAACCTGGATAGCCATCACAACAGTCTTTCCGGAACCGGCAACTCCACGGACTAAGCGGGGGTGGCCCTTGACTTCAAGTTGCGAGAGCAAGCGCTGCTCGAGCGAAAGCTGCTTGTCAGCTGCTACGTGTTCACTGATCAGCAGACCTAAGCTTCCCTCCTGCTTGGGCATGTACTGAGAAGGTCTGTCGAGGATCGTGCTATCGCCAAAGACACTTCTAATGACCTTGATCTCCGATGGAGTGATGGCCACTGAACGTGCGAGGAGACGAAGATCGGCATGAACTACCTGGCATATTCGCATGTTGAGCCGTGAGGGTTGCATGTCTTCTGCCAGCAGGAGTTCTCTTCCGGGTAGGGCCTTTTCGAATCCCGCTCGCCTCCACTCAGCGGCAGGGAAATTCGGCAGCGCCACGAAGGAAGTGAAGCTTGGAACAGGTCCCTGTAGCTGCCGTTCTGTCTCGTTCTTGATGTCGAACATGACGGATCGTGCCTGGTCGAAGGGATTGTCGGCACGTGCGCGGCCCCGGATACGCGTGTGTATGGTGCCTGCCTGGACTCGGTCAATAAATCCAGGCGAGTAGCCCTTGCACTCAATGACTACAAGACCAACATCTTTGGTGCAGAGGACCGCATCTGCTGGCTTTCGACTACTCCTTGCGGTACACGGCTCGAAGTATAAAAAGCCCTCTCCACTGCTACCAAATGCGCTCAGTAAGCTGATGCCCAGCCTAGCCTGAGCGTTGTTCTTGATGAGATCGGCTCCGACGCACTCGATGGCTGCCTTTGCTATCGCCTTCTTCAACTCTAGAAAGAGGAGGGCAGAGACCGGGGTATCTGCGCTCATGGATGGATGATTGCTTACCAGTAACAGGGATGGCAAGCATAAAGAGCCGGCTATACGGGTAATCGTTCAATGTTCCCGATTCGGTGCTGAGTCGATGGCGGAGGTTCGTTGACCCCGGCGCTTCGATAAGTGCGGGCCCTGCGTTAGACCATCATCTTCATGGTGCCGCTGCAAGGAGCGCGAAGGGTTTGCTTCAGTTGCGAGTTCGCGGTCTTTCTCCTCGACCGTGGCGTCGTTGGGCCTTTGGTGGCGTCCGGCGGTTTAGTCGCCTTTGCCGGAGCGGTAGGTCATGAGGAAGCGCGCCAAGCGGCCTAGGCCAAGTTCGTAGCGGGTCGCCGCAAGAGTGCGTCGCTCGAACCCAGGTTGCCGATCTGATCGATCCCGGTCAGGACTTCGAAACCAGCCATGGCCTCCTGCTCAGCCAATCTGTGTAAATAGGCTCACGAAATGAATCCATTGCACCTGATTTGCATGAATCGGTGTGAAGATCGAGGTCATGGCCTGAGCTTCGGCCAGGAGACGAGGCTGGGTAAGATCGTCGCTCAGGCGGTTGAGGGCGCAGGTGTCGAGATAGAGCTTTTGGATCACGTGTGCCCCCGAGGGTGCGGTGCTACTGGAGCAGGGTGCCGGGTTCGGGTTGGACTTTGGGGTCTTCGGGTGGGATGGTCATGGCGGCGGCTACCTTGTCGTCCTGGTCGAGATCGAGGAGCTTGACGCCGGAGGTGCTGCGGCCGGCGGAGCGGACCTGCTTGGTGTCGATGCGGATGATCTTCCCGAACTGGGAGATAACCATCATCTCGGTGGTGTCGTCGACCAGCATGATGCTTGCGACCTTACCGACCTTGGAGGTGGCCTTCATGTTGATGACGCCGGTGCCGCCGCGCGACTGCAGGCGATAGCGGTCGACGTCGGTGCGCTTGCCGAAGCCGTTTTCACTGACCGTCAGGATGAGGCAGGGAGTGAGGCCGAGCTTCTCGTCGAGCTTGTCAAGCTTGGCCTGGGCGGCGGGGTCGATCTCGATGTCCGAGCCGAGAACCTCCTGGCCGTCGAGCGCGGACGGGGACGAGGTAAGGGGCGCGGCAGGGGCCTCGCCAATGACGTCTTCAAGCTGCTCGGTGAGACCGAGGGTGGCGGCACGTTCGCGGCGCTGCTTTTCACGGGCCTCGGGCGAGGGGGTGACGGCGGCCCCTATGACGTAGTCGCCCTTTTTGAGGTTGATGCCGCGATTTCCCGTCGCGGGACGGCCCATGATGCGGAGGTCCTGCTCGTTGAAGCGGATGGCCATGCCTTCGCGGGTGGCGAGGAAGATGACCTGCTGGCCGTCGGTGATCTTGACGGTGACGAGCTCGTCGTCCTTGTCGATGTTGATGGCGATAATGCCTCGCGACATGACGTTCGAGAAGTCTTTAAGCGCCGTCTTCTTGACAGTGCCGTTGCGGGTCGCGAAGAGGATGTTCTTGCCGTCTTCAGACAGGTTGCGGACGGGCAGGATGGCGACGACTTTTTCGCCAGGCTGGAGGTCGATGAGGGACGCCATGGCCTTGCCTTTCCCAACCGTGCCGACGTCCGGGACTTCGTAGACCTTCAGCCAGTAGACGCGGCCGGTGTTGGTGAAGCAGAGCAGGTAAGCATGGGTGGAATCGATGATGAGCTGGGCGACGAAGTCTTCGTCGCGAGTCTTCATACCGATTCGGCCGGTGCCTCCGCGACGCTGCTGGCGGTAGGTGGAGAGGGGGGTGCGCTTGAGGTAGCCGGTATGCGAAACGGTCACCGCGACCTGCTCATCCATGATGAGGTCTTCGAGGGTCATCTCGGTGGTTTCGTCGAGGATATGGGTGCGGCGGGGGTCGCCGTACTTCGACTTGATGTCCTCGAGCTCCTGAGTGATGACGGCGCGCAGCTTGGCGGCAGAGTTGAGGATGGACTCGTACTCGGCGATGTTGTCGCGAATCTGACCGAGCTCGCGGAGCAGCTCGTCAATCGACAGCTGGGTGAGCCGGTAGAGCTGGAGCTCGAGGATCGCGTCGATCTGGCGGAGCGAGAGGATAAGCGTGGCGCCGGCTGCGGTGGTGGCGGAGACGGGGAGCGTATTGGGGTCGATGCCGTACTTCGCGGGGTCGAGCGTGATGCCGCGGAGCTCCGTTCCACGGAGACTGATGGTGCGGTTCGAGAAGTAGGCGAAGAGGTTTTCCCTGGCGTCGGCGCGGCTGGACGACTGGCGGATGATGCGGATGACCTGGTCGAGGTGGTCGAGCGCGATCTGGTAGCCGAGCAAGACGTGCTCGCGCTCACGAGCCTTGGCAAGAAGGAAGGCTGTGCGGCGGCGGACGACTTCGACGCGGTGGTCCAGAAATGCC
>CAXTUS010000186.1:0-4227 GCA_964247475.1 uncultured Acidobacteriaceae bacterium
TACGGGTTAGGACCTACGATCAGGCGTTGGGTCGCCAGAGTTGCAATCGAACGGTGCGGCGATCCAGAGGAGAAGCATGAAAGTCAGCAGCATGACATTGAGCGGTATGGGTTCCGGTAAGCACTTTCTTCTGGGCATCGGTTTAGTCTCCACCAGCTTTCTGGGCCTGGCCCAGCAGGCGCCTGGCAGCAGCGCCATGACGTTGGCTGATGGTTCAGCGGGTGGATTGAGCAGCAGCAGCGCGGGGTTCGAGGTGCCTGCGGGACCGAAGGCGCAGCTGCAGCCAGCCTCGACGCTTCAGCCTGCGGCGACGCTTCAGCCTGCCTCGACGCTTCAGCCGGCGGTGGTGTTTGAAGGCAATTTCTTTGCGCGGCTTGGGCACTTCTATGCGCAGGACTGGAAGGGCACGGCGCCGGCGAGCGAGACACCGGTTCGCAGGGCGCTGCCGGCGCCGCTTGACTCTGCGCCCTTTCCGAGTGCGGACTGGGGTTACGGGGGATCGCCGCTGATTGGCACGCCCGATGCGAATGTGTATCCGTTGATGACGGCGTTGAAGCGGGAGAACAGCCGGACGAAGATCTATGGCTGGGTGGCGCCAAGCGTGAACTACAGCACGTCTTCGACGAACAGCTTTCCGCTTTCCTACGATGTGATCCCGAACCGGCTGGAGCTGAACCAGGCAGTGGTTTATATCGAGCGGCTGCCGGACACGGTGCAGAAGAAGCACTTCGATTTCGGTTATCACATCACGGGCTTCTTCGGTACCGACTACCGGTTTACGACCGCCAAGGACTATCTGTCACAGCAACTGTTACAGAAGAACCGCCGCTACGGGTTCGACCCGGTACTGGAATACGCGGATCTTTACTTTCCGGTGAAGGATGGGCTGAATGTCCGCATCGGACGTTTTCTGTCGGTGCCCGGGATCGAGGCGCAGCTTGCTCCGAATAACTACAACATGACGCACTCGCTGCTTTACACGATCGATCCGTTTACCGATACCGGGGCGATTGCGACGTTGAAGCTGAACAAGCAGTGGCTGGTGCAGCTCGGCATCTCTGCGGGGCATGATGTGGCGCCGTGGTCTGATGACCGCAAGGCTTCGGGGATTGCGTGTCTCAACTACTCGACAAAGACGAACAACGACAACTTTTATGCCTGCGCGAACGGCATCAACGATGGCAAGTACGCGTACAACAACCTGCAGGACTTCGATGCGACCTGGTATCACAAGTTCAATGCGAAGTGGCACAGCGCGACCGAGGCCTGGTACATGTATGAGCGGCAGGTGCCGAACGTTGCCGGCAACGTTGCGCTGCCGGTGGCGACGGAGCTTGGTGCGAACGGCGCTTTCTGCGCGGCCGGGCAGCAGACCTGCACGGCGCCTGAATATGCGGTGGTGAACTACATCAACCGCGATGTGAACGCGAAGCTGATGGTAGGTTTCCGGTCGGACCTGCTGAACGACAAGAAGGGCCAGCGCACCGGCATCGCGGGCAAGTATACGGAGAACACGCTGTATGCGACGAGGTATATCGGCAGCACGATCATGCTGCGTCCGGAGCTGCGCTTTGATCACTCGTGGGACCGGAAGGGTTACAATCTCGGCCAGGCGCGCAACCAGTTCTTCATGGGGCTTGATGTGATCTATAAGTTCTAGCTGCTGTGAACTTACGCTGTTAGGGCTGCAGCGCGATGGGTGGGGCTTGAACGGGGGCTTGCGGGCCCCGTGACGCGGCCCCAGGCATTGCGCTCGAAGCATCGCGCTCGTGGCATCGCGCTCGAAGCATTGCGCCTGTCGCCTGGCAGCGGCGGCAAGCGGGCGCGCATGGCTAGATAAGCGCTGCCTTCGGGGCTAGCCGTGTTTGCCGCCGAGGTAGGTGAGCACGAGGTGGAGCATGGTGAGGCCTGCGCCGAAGGCCGCGGTGACTCCACGCATGCGGTGCATGGCGCGTTCGGTGGCGATGAGGCGGTGTTCAAGCTCGTGCAGTCGGCCGGGCTGGCCGATGCCCATGATCTGTTCCATCTGCGCCTTGAGGACCTGCAGGTCGCCGATGACCTGGCCTTCGAATTCTGTCATGGAGATGGTTCCTTTCAGCTGATGGGCTGGTGGCTGAGGATGGCGGTTGAAAGGCGTGAGTAGAGCGGTGGCGCCGAGGCGTCGTACATGCGGATGAAGAAAGCCTCGGGTGTGGCGGCGAGCGGGATCGAGAAGCTGCGGACCGGGCTGCGCAGGACGAGGTCGCCTGAGATGGTGCCCGCGGTGGTGGCGCCGAAGCCTCCGTCGCGGCGGCGGACTTCGAAGCCTCCGCCGGCGGGCGGGACGAGGCCTGCGTCCACCTGGAAGAAGCCGCCCGAGGGTGCGCCGATGGTGATCTGCGGCAGGTTGGCGAGGACGTGCGGGGCGAGGGTCAGGGCGGGCTGCATAGGCAGCGCTGCCGCCGGCAGCAGGGTGTCTGCGGGAAGGGCTTCCGTGAGCCTGATGCCGAGGCCTTCGGCCCACTCGTTGGCGAAGCTGATGCGGTAGGTGAGGGCTTCGGGGCTTTCGCTGTGGGTGGAAAGGTGGACGGTGCGGATGATGGCGTTCAGCGTGGTGCCGTTGGCTTGTGCGAGCGAGAGCACATCGCCGGGCCATATGTCGGTGGTTGCGGGACTGTCGGTAGTTGCAGGACTGCCGGTGGTTTCAGGACTGCCGGTGGTTGCAGGGTTGATGGTGGTGTAGGTGCCGGCGAGTGCGGCTGCGCGGCTGCGGGCGAAGCTGAGCAGGGCGAGCGCGGCGTTTTCGCAGTCTTCTGACGTGCGTGCCGGGGGCTGGGTGATGTGGCCGAGCCAGCGTGCGCTGCCGTTGGCGCCGCCGGCGGCCGCGGGGGCGAGCGCGGCGGGATCGCGGACGCGGGCTACGGCGCGGCGTCGTCCGCGATACGTCACAGTGAGTGTTTCCCCGGGGATGGGGATGCGTCCGGGAAAGAAGGTGATGGCGCCGTTTGAGGCTACGGTGCAGTCTGCGCCTTCGGCGGCGGTGCCGAGGAGGCGCGGGGTGAGGACGCCGCTGGGGCTGCGGCTTCTGATCCAGCAGGAGCCGCTGCGTTCGAGGCTGATCGAGGCGATGGAACCGAACAGCTGCAGGCTGTTGACGGCGACCAGGTTGAGGTTGGCGGGCGAGCCGGTGAGGGTGGCGGCGCTGTCGTAGAGCAGGGTGACGGGGTATTTGAGCTGACGCCCTGGTCGCGGGCTTCGAAGACGAGCTGGGCGGGCGAATCGACCAGGCCGAGGCCGAAGCGGTTGACGGCGGAGCCTCCGCTGACGTCCACAAAGGCGTAGAAGGATTGGCGGACGCGAAGGATTTCGGGGGCTTGGAGGCGGATGCGGAGGGTGTAGGGATGGCCGCTGAGCAGGGTGAGCGAGGTGCCGGCCTCGACTCCGTTGACGACGGGTGTGGCGATGGTGTTGCCGCCGGACTGGCGGATGCGGAAGCCGGCGAAGCAGTTGGCGAGGTTGGCGGTGCCGCTGTAGAGGCCGCCGAGGACGCCTGCGCTGAAGCCGTTGAGGAGCACGCCGCCGAGTTCGAGGATGAGCGTGCCGCCGCACTCGACGGGTTCCCAGCTGGTGAGGGTGGTCTGGCCGTCGAGGCCGTTGCCGCCCGAGAGAGCGAGGCCTCCGCCTGCGAGGGCGAGGTGCGAGCCGGGGTCTGACAGGCGCCACTGCTCGAGGTTGATGGAGGGCTGGTTGAAGGGTTCGGTGACCAGGGCGGCGTGCCCGGCGTTCGGGGCCGTGGGGTCGCCGAGCAGGGGGAAGACGGCGGTGGTGCCGTCTCCGGTGAAGAGCTCTGTCCAGAAGGTGGAGGGCTCGTCGGCGCCGGTGACGGTGATGTCGTTGGCGAGCTGGCGGAGCTGCGAGCTGGCGAGGGCCGCGGGTTGGAGTGAGCCTGCGCCGTCTGAGAAGACGTGCTGGACGGAGGCGAAGGGGTTGAGGGCGACTGCGCCTGAGGCTGCGCGGTAGCTCGAGTAGGTGGCGGAGGCGATGGCTCCGGCGTGTGCGGACCAGGGCTCGGCGGAGGGGGCGTAGACGCCGAGCGCACGGGTGCCGGCGGCGCCGGCAGAGGTGAGGGCTCCGCCGGTGACCGCTCCGCCGGTGAGGGCGGAGCCGGCCAGGCGCTGGGTGTAGGCCGTGATCAGGTCTCCGGCGAGGGCCGAGTAGCCGGGGGCGGAGGGTGCGCCTGCGGACTGC
>CAXTUS010000187.1:0-4033 GCA_964247475.1 uncultured Acidobacteriaceae bacterium
ATACCAACGCGCTCGGAGTGGAATGGGTCGGGCTCGCGATGGGATTGGGCTTCGTGCTTTCATTCGGCTACTGGTGTACGGACTTCCTGGTCATCCAGCGTGCGATGGCGGCGGACTCCGAAGTTTCAGCGCGACGCGTGCCTCTCATCGCGGCGATCCCGAAGATGTTCTTTCCGTTTCTCGTCATTCTGCCGGGGCTGATCGCGGTGTCGATCACGAGCCACATGGCGGGCGCGGGGCAGGGTACAGGCAACACGCCGGCGGCCTACGCGACCACGACGGCAGCGGGCAGGGCGCTCCCGCTTGATGAAGCGCACCCACACGGCATCATCCCCGAGAAGACGTCCGCGTTGACCGGTGCGCCGGTGCTCGACTCGAACGGCAACCCGGTCTACAACTATGACCTTGCGATCCCGGTCATGCTGCTGCATTTCTTTCCGACCGGCATTCTCGGGCTGGGCCTCACAGCGCTGCTGGCGAGCTTCATGTCTGGCATGGCGGGCAACGTCACCGCCTTCAATACGGTGTGGACCTATGACATCTACCAGGCTTACATCAACAAGAAGGGCACCGACGCGCACTACCTGTGGATGGGGCGTATGGCGACAATTGGCGGAATTATCCTGTCGATCGGCGCAGCCTATGCGGCGACCAACTTCAACAACATCATGGACGCGCTGCAGCTCATCTTTTCTCTCGTCAATGCGCCGCTCTTCGCGACGTTCCTGCTGGGCATGTTCTGGAAGCGCACGACGGGTCACGGCGCCTTTACCGGGCTGGTGGCGGGTACGGGCGCGGCTCTGCTGCATCATGGACTGACGCTGCCCGCAGACGCGTCGCCGGGCATTCACGGTGCCTGGCTTCACCTGGTGCATACCTATCCAAGTGACATGGCGCAGAACTTCTGGACGGCGATCTTTGCGTTCTCGGTGAATCTGGTGGTGACGATTGCGGTGTCGCTGGTGACGGCGCCGCGGCCGGAGTCGGAGCTTGTAGGATTGGTTTACTCGTTGACGCCCAAGCCTGTCGAGACGCACCTGACGTGGTATCAGAAGCCGGCGTCGCTGGGCATCGCGGTGCTTGTGCTGCTGGTGGCTCTGAACCTGGTCTTCCGGTAGAAGGAGAGCGCAGGGCTGCATGCCAACTGCGAACCGCCAGTCCGCCGCATGATTGACGTTTAGATGTCGGCAAGGTGGATCAGCCAGGCTTCTGAAAGCTAGAAGCGGTAAGCCATCCTTATAGCCTGGTAACTACCCCCTAGAAGCTGTTAGCTACCCCAAGGAGATACGCATGGGACTTGACATTCGGATACCGCTCGGCCTGATCTTCCTGATCACAGGCGGCATCATGAGCTTGTATGGGCTGTTCACGCGCGGCGACGCGGCCCTCTATGAGCGATCGATGGGGCTCAACCTCAATCTTGGATGGGGACTGGTGATGTTTCTGTTTGGCCTCGTCATGTTTCTCATCGGCCGGCGCCAGAAGTGGCAGGACGATCCGGTGAATCCGCGCCCGTGGGAGAACGAAGCAGCGAAGAAGCGTGGACACTAGCGCAGCACACCGCTCAGCCGCGTCCGCTGTCGAGCCCTACGCTCGCCGAGAGATGCGCCGGAGACCCTTGATCATCCTGTCTCTGAAGCCCGGCAACGAACCAGGGGATCTAAGCCCCGGACCAGGCCAGGTACGCCTCGGAAGATCTCACCCCTGACACACCATCGGACAACGTCTGATGACCGTGCCTCGGCGGCTGCAGCAGGAACCCGGGCTTCGAACATAGTTCAGGCTTAACCTCTGTCCAGCCCTGCCCCGCGCGCTTGTGACAAGCCGCTGTCGAGCCACGCTCTCAACAGAGCCTGCGCGACTGACCGGGATGCCCTTCTGCCCGGCATCGATACCGCTCGATTACTTCCCACATCACGGCTTGAGATAATGGCTCATGAAGCGCCGCGTCATCAGCCATTACGAACTCATCCGCAAGATCGGGGCCGGGGGCTCGGGCGTCGTCTACCTCGCTACCGATACGCTGCTGCAGAGGCCCGTGGTGCTGAAACTGCTGAAGCGCGGGTCGCTGACCATCGAGCAGGTGCGCACCACGCAGCTCCGTGAGGCCCGCCTCGCCTCGGCGATCGACCACCCAAACGTCTGCGCCATCTATGACGTGGGCGAAACCCGCGATGATCCGGACGCGCCTGCAGGCGAGCTCGAAGCGTACATCGTAATGCAGTACATCCCGGGCAAGCCGCTCGACAAGATCATCTCAGAAGGTCCGGCAAACCTGCAGCTTGTGCTCTCGGCCGGCATCCAGATCGCCGATGGCCTCTCCGCCGCGCACATGCTCGGCATCTTTCATCGTGACCTGAAGCCCGCGAATGTCATGCTCACCGAAGGCGGCCTGGTCAAGATCCTCGACTTCGGACTTGCCCGCCGCCTGAATATGGATGCGGTCGAATTTGACCCCGGCGCGCCGGCGATACCGCGCACGCCGCCTTCGCCCTCGGCAACCTACACCGCACGTGGAGGCACGATCGCCTACATGGCGCCCGAGCAGTTTGTCACTGGACAGTCTTCGGTGCAGTCCGACATCTTTGCGCTCGGGCTGATCCTCTACGAGCTTGCGACCGGGCGCCATCCCTTTCACCGGCCCGACGCACCCGAGTTTCAATCCATTCGCGCGATCCAGTTCGCGGAGCCGACGCCGATCCGGACGATCAACCCGAATCTGCCGCGTGAACTCGAATCGGTGATCCTGCGTTGTCTCGAGAAGCAGCCGAGCGCCCGCTTCGCCTCGGCAGCGGACCTGCGGGAGGCGCTCAAGACGATCATGATGACCATGCATCTTGATGGCGTCGGACTGCCGGGCGAAGCCATTACGCTGCTGCCTTCGCAGAGACCTCAGGCAGTCGAGACGGCCGAAGAAGAGAAGCGGACCACCGGTATCCTCTCAATGCTGGCAGAGCGCTTTCGCGAGTCGTCGAGCACGTCGGTCAGCAAGCAGAACACCATCGTCGTCCTTCCGTTCATCAACTACGGGATGACCAACCGGCCCGGGCCGGCCGGCATGCCCGAGACCTACGCGCCGGCCATTCCGCTCGATAACTATCAGGCCCCGTCGCCACTCTATGGCTATGCACTGGCCGACGCCATCGCGGCCCGCCTTGCGCGGATGCCGACGCTCGTGGTGCGTCCATCCTCCGCCCTGGTCTCGGTGCCGACGCAGCAGCTTGATCCGTTAGCGGTCGGCAGAAAGCTGTTGGTGCACTTTGTGCTCGCGGGGAACTTCCTGCGCTCGGAGCAGGGCTTCGATCTGAACTGGCAGCTGCTTGATGTGACGAGCCAGTCCGTAAAGGCAGGTGGCTCGATCAACGTCGCAAGCTTTGACCTGGTGGCCGTCCAGGCGGAGATTTGCAACGAGGTCTTCGCTACGCTGCAGGGGCTTGGCGGTTTCCCCGGCATCACCAACCAGGGCAGCAACGGCAGTCAGGCATCGCTGTCGCAGGATATCTCGGAAGACTACCTGCAGGCCCGCGCGGTGCTGAGTTCGTTCGTCTCGCGAACCGGCAGCCGCGAAGATCTGGACCGCGCACGGGAGCTCTTCACGGCGGTCACGATCGAAGACCCGAAGTACGCGCCGGCGTGGTCCGGGCTCGGCATCACGCACCTTCAATATGCGCGCCATGGCCTGGGTGGCCAGATGCACGTGCTTGAGGCAAGGCGTGCCTTTGATCGAGCGCTCGAGCTTGATCCGGGTTCAGTCGAGTCGAATCTGTACCGTGTCTACATGCTTCTGAGCCGCGGCGAGAAGGAATCGGCGCGCCACGGGATCGAGTCGCTGCTGCAGACCGCGCCAAACGACTGGAACGTGCACCTGGTGGCCGGGCAGACGCTGCGCATCGACGGCATGTACGAAGAGGCGCTCGAGCAGTTCAACACATCGTTGCGGCTCAACCCGGCGAACGCGGCGATCATCTACAACAACCGCGCCCGTGTCTTCCAGTACCAGAACCAGCTGGAGCTTGCGGCGGATGAGCTTGAG
>CAXTUS010000188.1:0-4033 GCA_964247475.1 uncultured Acidobacteriaceae bacterium
GGACGATTTTGTCTTGAAGCAGGACGGCAAGGAGGTGCCGATCCGCTACTTTTCGCAAGGGGAAGAGCTGCCTTTGACGCTAGCGCTGCTGGTCGATACCAGCGGCAGCCAGCGTACGTTTATCGGCGATGAGTCGGTGGCGAGCGACGTGTTCTTTCAATCGATGCTCGAGCAGAAGGAGGATCGCGCCATGCTGGTTGAGTTCGACGCAAGGCTGAGGCAGCTGCGCGGGCTGACAAGCTCTGCGAGCGAGCTTCACCTGGCCCTGCTGAGCCTTGACGCGCATCCTGCTACGGCAAATGGCACGGTGCTGAACGATGCCGTGTACGAGGTGGCAAAGGATGTGCTGTCGAAGCAGGTGGGCCGGAAGGCGATTGTCATTCTGAGCGATGGCGGCGAGAACGGCAGCCGCAGGAAGTTGTCGGAGGCGATCGAGCAGGCGCAGCGCGCGGATGTGCAGGTTTACTCGGTTCTTTACAGCGCGCGTGAGGTCGCGGCAGTGGCTTCATCGCAGGCCGCGCGTGCGCTTGAGCAAGATAGCGGCCGGGCGACGCTTGAGGCGCTCTCGGCCGCTACCGGCGGTCACGTGTTTACCGTCACACACGGGATGAGCCTGCGCGAGATCTTTGCGCGCATCTCTGAGGATCTGCGGCTGGAGTATGAGCTTGGCTACACGCCGCCTGTGACGACCTCGCCCAACAGCTTTCACAAGCTGGAGCTGCGGGCGCGCGACAGGAAGCTGATGGTGCAGGCCCGGACCGGCTTCTTCGCCGCGCCTTAGGACCTGGCTCGGGCTAGAGAGATGAGGCAGCCGCTTCAAGGCAATCGCTTAGTAAGGGGCCATTGGAGTCGGAGCCGATCGGACGTGGATGGTGGAGGCCGGCGGGCTCCGGGCTGGGCCAGCTTTGGCTGCGTGCTAGACTTCGTCGCCGGGATCGGGTGGGACGTCGGGTGCTGAGATGGGGGCGAGGTCGCGGATGGTGCGTAGGGATGTGCTGTCCGTGCCCTGGGCGCGGCGAGAGTAGAACTCTGCGGTAAGGTCGCGTTTAACATGCGGCGATTTGCCTATTGAAGAATAGGCAGCTCATCGTAGGTCCTCTTGTTTAGAAGTCGTCCAGCTTTCTTCTTGCGGACACCGCCCCATTGCTTGAAGAAGAATTGCACTTGTTGAGACCGGCACTGGCTAAGGAGATCTTGTACCCAAACCTCTTCCATCGCTCGTGCACCTGGTCCACTTTCGCCGCCGACAATTACCCAGTGGATCCCAGTGAGATCAAGTTTGCCAAGGTGCTCAAGTAAGGGTTCGACTGAGAGGAAGCGAACCGCCGCTGGCGCACGACTGAGTTCTGCGACTCGCGGGATGCCGTGTTTCCTGTCCTCCACGCTTACGCCCCACCATATATGAGTGCTTCGCGCCGCAAAACTAAGCTTACTGCCGAGTAGCTTATTGAGTCGCCCCGCCCGCTTTGTCAATACCTGGTATTGGTGCCAGTTACCTTCCATCATTATCTCTGCCACGCTAACGATGTAATCGTCTGGCACCCCTGGATGGAAGAGATCACTCATCGAATTGACGAAGATCTTCCTCGACTTTCTCCACTTCAATGGCTCTTCGAGTTTGTCAGGAACTAGCCGTAGATCGAAGCCTCTTTCATAGGGATGTCCCGCAACACCTCTGAAACGTTCTGCGAACGTCTTCGCGTAGCAGTGCTTACAACCGGGGCTGATTTTTGTGCACCCCCTAACAGGGTTCCACGTCGCATCAGTCCATTCGATGCTTGACTGGTCGGACATCATCTCTCCCCTTTTTCCTATACTTCCTGAAAATTTCCGCCACGATATTGCTCGCACTGTTCTTATGCGCCGCGAAAAAGAGGTAGTAAACAATCGCGCCTTTGGTGTTTCGCATTGGGATCGGTTCTGGCACATAGTCGAATCCAGCCACATCTTTCAATCGCTTGCGGAAAGCTTCAGCAACGTCCTCGTTGGTTTGCTTCTCTCGAAGACCGAAAAGGTGGTTAGTTGTCGAATAGACTGCCTGCAGCCATGAGTCGTCGCCCCAGAAGCGATTCATGCGTTCACGTTGTGCTTGTTGAACACTGTCAGGATCGTTCCAGAAGACGTTCATGTTCATATCCATGACTGGGAAGTTCAAGAAAATCTCGATAGAGTCAGAGGCTCCCGCGGCTTTTATGACTTCCCAGTCGAGGTGCAGCCCATAAGGGTCAAGGATACAAAGCCCTCTTCGGTATTGGTCATAACGAATCTGAGGAAACACGATTTTGGGCAGAATTTCATTTGCATCCCCATTGTGAACCTTCGCATTTGGATAACGCGAGGATAGTCGCCGAAGTTCCTCGGTCCGAATACTGTCCATATCGACAAAATGGAGAAAATCAAATGGCGGCTGAACCTCAAGAGCTTGGGTGGGGCTGCCCTTCACCATTTCCCCACTTCCTTTAAGGACATGATGGCCTGCACCGGCGAATGCATCCACGTAAGCGGTCTGGAAGCCATAGCTTGCGCAGATAGTATTGAAGGGCTTTGCGTATTCGTTGAGAATCGCTAGCTTTATCTCGGACCAGTAACCAATTTCATCGAACTTGAGGACCCGTGACCGTTTTGCCATTTTGCCTGATGCTCGTTTGGCTTCTCTGATAGGTCAAGCTCGAGTTTGCGAGCGAACCTTGATAATTACCTCACAACACTGAGTTGGGCCTTACTTAATGTCGCGCCAGTTGTGGCCGAGGCCTACGTCGGCGAGGATGGGGATCGAGAACTGGGCTACGTTTTCCATCTCGTGACGGACTAACTGCTGCATCTCTTCGGCTTCTTCAGGAACTACATCGAAGAGGAGTTCGTCGTGAACCTGGAGGGTCATGCGCGACTTCAGCTTGCGCTCCGTGATCTTGCGATCGAGCGCGATCATGGCGAGCTTGATGAGGTCGGCTGCGGTGCCCTGGAGCGGGGTGTTGACGGCGGTGCGCTCGGCGAAGCCACGCATGTTCGGGTTGCGCGACTGGATGTCCGGGATGGGGCGGATGCGGCCAAAGTGGGTGCGGACGGCCTGCTCCCGTCGGACCTGTTCAAGGGTCTCGTCGATGAAGCGCTTGATGCCGGCGTAGCGCTGGTAGTAGGTCTCGATGTAGGTCTTCGCGGTCTTCTGATCGATGCCGAGCTGGACGGCGAGGCCAAAGGGGCTGATGCCGTAGACGATGCCGAAGTTGACGGCCTTGGCGCGGGCGCGGGTCTCCTTGTCGAGCTCGGCGATGGGGATGCCGAAGACCTCTGAGGCGGTGAGGGTGTGGATGTCGATGCCGGTGCGATAGGCGTTGAGCAAGAGGGGATCCTGCGAGAAGTGCGCCATGAGGCGGAGCTCGATCTGCGAGTAGTCCGCAGACATGAGCAGGTTACCCGGCGCGGCGATGAAGGCGGCGCGAATTTCACGGCCGATCGCGGTGCGGGTGGGGATGTTCTGCAGGTTCGGATTGGTGGATGAGAGCCGGCCGGTGGCGGTGCCTACCTGGTTGAACGTGGTGTGGATGCGTCCGTTGGCGTCGGCGAGCGAGGGGAGTTGATCGAGGTAGGTGGACTTGAGCTTCTGCAGCTGGCGGTGCTCGATGACGAGGGCGGCAATGGGATGGTTTTCGGCGAGCTCTTCGAGGACATCCTGCGCGGTCGATACGACTTTGCCTTTGCCGTACTTGATGGGCTTTGGCAGGTTCATGCGGTTGAAGAGAACGTCGCCGAGCTGCTTGGGGGAGTTGATATTGAAGCGGTGGCCAGAGTCCGTGTAGATCTTTTCGGCGAGGTTATCAATCTCGATGGCGAGGCGCGAACTCATCGCGTTGAGCACGGCGGGATCGATGCGGACGCCGGTCTGCTCCATGCGGAGCAGGACGGGGACGAGCGGGAGGTCGATGGTTTCATACACGTTGAGCAGCGGCGAGTGGGGATCAGCCGTGCGCTCGGCGGGCTTGGCGAAGAGCATCTCGGGGGTCATGGCGCCGCCGAGGGTTGGCTCGTCCTTGGG
>CAXTUS010000189.1:0-4014 GCA_964247475.1 uncultured Acidobacteriaceae bacterium
CGGCCTGGCGCTCGGCGCTGGTGTGCGCCTCCGCGATCTCGCGCTCTTCCCGCCGCGCAGTGGCCTCGGCGGCAGCCGCCGCTTCGGCACGCCGCCGCGCCTCAATCCGCTCTGCCGCGGCGCGCCGCAAGGCTTCGCGCGCCTGGTTCAAGGAACGCTCCCGCTCGACCGGCGACGCGTAGAGATCGGAGGCATGTGCGGCGCGTTCTGCCTCGCGCGCCGCCCTCTCCGCCTCCGCGGCCGCTGCCTCCGCCTCCCGCTTCGCCTGCAACTCGCTTTGCCGCAACTCCTCGGCGGCACGATGCCGCACCTGCGCCCGGTACTCCCGGCGAGAGGCGGAAAAGTCACGGTACCTGGCCCCTTGCAGATTGGCCCACGAATACAGAATCGCAACATCTTCCGGAGTCTCAGAAACCTGCTCTTCAAACGGATCCGTCAAACGCATCTCCATAAACTCGTCTTCGGAAAACCAGCCGGGCCAGCTTCGGCCCTGAGTCTCTGCTTCAGTGCACCTGTGCCGCGAGTGTCAGGGAGTTGACACCGCAGGATGGGGAGGGGGGGCGTTGTGCACGCTCTGTCATGCGATGTAATGAAGGCTACTTTGCGTCCATTCCCCCGTCAACGGGCGCGCCCTCTTCGTCCATACAACTTTCGATCTAAATCGCATCACTCAAAGCCTCCAGGCGTTCCCTGCCCTTGCTGCACCTTTCGCGCTCCGCGTTGGTACCATCATTCCGTAAAGTGGGGTGGTATCTCGGTAAAAGCGTTCTCAAAACGGTTTTGCTCCCATTTCCACTTCCCAGAACGGGATTCATGCCTGTTCAAAGTGCTGAGTCGGGCCCATCTCTCCGCTTCTACGTCTGTGATATTTTTGAACTCAGTGGCATGAGCCTGTAGCTCAGTCGGTAGAGCATCGCCCTTTTAAGGCGTTGGTCCTGGGTTCGAGCCCCAGCGGGCTCACCATCCCCCTCATCCACCTGGCACCTTGGCAGCCATCCTGGCTTCTAGCGCTAGAAGCTCTGGAGCGCCCGCGTCCGGCGCTAGCTCGTCGGCCTATCCGGCGCAGGCAGCACGGCGCAGAACTCATCGAGGAACCGCTCTGCATAGCTGTCGAGTAGTCCGCGCATCCGGTCCTCGGACTCGGACCGCAGCAGAATGCCGGCGTGGTGCGGCTTGTGCAGGCGCATCACGATCTCCGGGTCGGTGAAGCCGCCAAGATCCGGCTCTTCCTGCTTTGCAAGCGAGATGACGCTGCCGACGAAATCGCGCTTCGCCGTAGGCAGCCTATATTCGCTGCTGCTTGCGAGCGCCACCTCGATGGCCGCCCACTCTTTCCACGGGTTCAGCCCGGTGGCGAACTCGCACGCCTCGGCGATGTACGCGCCGCCCACCCTGGCCGCCGTCTCGAGGAAGTAGAAGTGCCCGTCGGCTGCCGACCGGATGAACTCCGAATGGCTCACGCCCGAGTCCATATGCAGCGCCGGCAGCAGTCGCTCATGAATCTCGAGGATGCCGCGCGCTTCCTCTGAGTCAAGCGCGAGCGTCCGCGTCGTGAAGACGCCGCCCTGGTGCATCGTCTGCATGGGGGGCTTGCCGTACTTGAAGGGCGCGCTGAAGAGCAGCTTGCCCTTCCACGTGATGCCCTCGCAGTGAAAGACCTCGCCCGCCACAAAGCGTTCGAGCACATAGTGGCTCTGCTCGTCCCCGAGCTTGTCGAGGATCGGCCAGATCTCGTCCGAATTCGCAATGGGCTTGATCCCGATCGCCGATGCGTTCATGCGCGGCTTCAGCAGCCATGGTCCGGGCGTGTCGCGCATAAAAGCACGCACCTGGTCGTGATGGAAGACGCCGGTAAACTCCGGCACACGGATGCCGGAGGCCTTCGCCTCGGCGCGCATGGCGAGCTTATCGCGGAAGAACCGCGTCGCCGTCTCCCCGAGACCAGGCAGCCGCATGTGCTCGCGGATCAAGGCGGCCACCGCAAGGTCAAACTCGTCGAGCGCAACGATGCGGTCGATGGGCCGCTCACGCGCCAGGTACATCACCGTATTCAGCACCTGCTCGGGCGTCAGGCCCTCCGGCATGGTCCGGAACTCGGTCAGGATCTCGCGCGGCCAGTCTGCATAGCGCAGCGCGTCGACCGTCAGCAGGCGAACATCTGCGCCCTGGCGTGCGGCCTCGCGCAAAAAGTCCTGGCCCTTCTCATACGTGCTGATGCAGAAGATCGAAGGACGACGTGTAACCTCAGACATGGGCCCCCTTGTGCGTTTCATGCAGCGTCCCTGCTGAGACCTGCTTGATTGAATCAGCTAACCCTGCATCACAGCATCGGCGAAGGTCTGCCGGATGCCCTCTTCGAGTGGCGTGAACGGAGCGGCATAGCCGGCCTCGCGCAGCCCTGTGACGTCGGCCTCGGTGAAGTGCTGGTAACGGTTCTTCAGATCGGATGGAAACGGCACGAACTCGATGCCGCCCGGGCCATGCACCAGCATCAGCGCCTCAGCGACTGCCTTGAAGGTGCGCGCCTCGCCCGTGCCGGCGTTGACGATGGCATGCACCGGCGCCTTCGGGCTCTCGGGCAGCAGGCCTGCGAAGAAGAGATTGATCCGGCACAGATCCCTGACAAAGACAAAGTCGCGCCGCTGCTCGCCATCTGCGTAGCCGCCTGAGCCCTGGAACATCCTGATTGCGCCGATCTCCTGCAGTTGCTTGGTGAAGTGATGGATGACTGACGCCATGCGACCCTTGTGCTGCTCGCGCGGCCCGTAGACGTTGAAGTAGCGGAGGCCGACCACGGTACTTTTCACCGGGTTCGCCGCATCTGCGAAGGCGCGCCGCACATAGTTGTCGAAGACCAGCTTCGAGTAGCCGTAGACGTTCAGCGGACGCTCGTTTTCTGTCGTGGGCGCGAAGCTCTCCTTCAAGCCATAAACCGCCGCGGTCGACGCATACACCAGCGGAATTCCGTGCCTTACGGCAAAGGCAAGGATCTCCTTCGAATAGGTGAAGTTGTTGTCCATCATGTAGCGCCCATCGTCTTCAAGCGTGTTTGAACAGGCGCCCTGGTGCAGGATGGCGCGAATCTGAACGTGGTCGAATACGCCCGATGCAAGCGCTTTGCGGAACTCCGCCTTGTCCATGTAGTCCGCGTACTCGGCGCCCCACAGGTTGATGAACTTAGGGCCAGAGAGGTTTGGCGCGGGCTTCAGATGATCGACGATCAGGATGTCCCTCTCGCCAAGCCGGTTCAGCTCATGCACCAGGTTGCTGCCGATAAAACCCGCGCCGCCAGTGACGATGATCATGACGGCACCACGTCAAGCCCTGCGGGCTGAACTGCGCTCAGCTTCTTGACGATGTTGGTGGTCGAGAAACCTTCGATCGTAGGCACAATCTCCACCCGTCCCCCACTCGCGATTACATCCTCGTGACCAATCACGGTCTCGACCGTGTAGTCGCCGCCCTTGACCAGCACGTTTGGCTGCAACGCGCGAATCAGTTCGAGCGGCGTCTCCTCGTCAAACAGCACCACCGCATCGACCGCCGCGAGCGCAGCCATCACGCGCGCACGTTCGCGCTCGCCGACGATCGGCCGCGACGGCCCCTTTAGGCGGCTCACCGAGGCGTCCGTATTGAGCCCCAGTACAAGCTTCGAACCGAAACGCCGGCACTCTTCCAGCAGGGCGATGTGACCTACGTGCAGCAGGTCGAAGCAGCCGTTGGTGAAGACCACCGTCTCGCCCGACTGCCGCCACTCGGCCACGCGCCGCACGATGCGGTCGAAGTCGATGATCTTTTCGCCCGAAGTGACGCCCGTGCTGGGCGTCAGCGCTGCAATCAGTTCGTGCCCGGCGATTGGCACGGTGCCGATCTTGCCGACGACGATGCCTGCTGCCATGTTCGCAAGGTCGACCGCTGCATGAAGGTCGAGCCCGCCGGCGAGCGATGCGGCCAGGGTAGCAATGACGGTATCGCCCGCCCCGGAAACGTCGAAGACCTCGCGTGCACGCGCCG
>CAXTUS010000190.1:0-3950 GCA_964247475.1 uncultured Acidobacteriaceae bacterium
CGGATTTCTGCGAGCCGCCCTTCCAGGAGGCGCGGGCGCGCTCCTGTTCTTCTTCTTTAGCCTTTTCGAAGCCGGCCATGTCGAAGTCGAGCCCCGCATCACGTGCGGCATCGACCATGAAATCGAGCGGCATTCCGAAGGTCTCGTACAAGCGGAACGCAGCCGTTCCATCTCGCAATGTCTCTTCGTTCATCTGCTTCAAGCCGAGTTCAAGCGTGCGCGCGAACTGCTCTTCCTCCGCAAGCACCACTTTTGCTACTCGCTCCGCGGTCTCGACCAGCTCCGGATAAGCCACCTTCATCTCATCGCGAACGGCCGCCACCATCTCGTGCATGAACGGCTTCTCCTGGCCGAGCAGCCTGCCATGCCGGATGCCGCGACGAAGAATCTTGCGCAACACATAGCCACGACCCTCGTTCGCCGGCTGCACTCCATCCGAGATGAGGAAGGTCGCCGCACGTGCGTGGTCCGCAATGATGCGCAGGCTGGCCGCACCCTTTTCATCGCTCACCGATGCACGATCGACCGGCAGCTTAGACCCGGTCAACTCCGCGGCCTGCGCGATCAGCGGCGTAAACAGATCGGTCTGGTAGTTGCTCAGCACGTCCTGCAACACGCAGGCGATGCGCTCGAGCCCCATGCCGGTGTCGATCGAAGGCTTCGGCAGCGGGGTTAGGACGCCATCGCTCGACCGGTCGAACTGCATGAAGACCAGGTTCCAGATCTCCATGTAGCGCTGATCGTCTTCACCAAACGGCACGTCCTTACCGGTCTCTGAAGCCTCGATACCTAAATCGAAGTAGATCTCGGAGCACGGTCCACAGGGTCCCGTATCGCCCATCGCCCAGAAGTTATCCTTCGCGCCGAGTTCAAAGATGCGCTCGGCGGGCACCCCTGCATCGAGCCACAACTGGTAGGCTTCGGCATCGCGCGGAACCTTCGCGTCTCCTTCAAAGATGGTGACGTACAGCTTGGCCGGATCGATCGCGAACCACTGCGGCGACGTCAGCAGCTCCCATGCGTAGGCGATGGCTTCACGCTTGAAGTAGTCGCCGAAGGAGAAGTTCCCCAGCATCTCGAAGAACGTATGATGGCGCCGCGTGAAGCCGACATTTTCAAGATCGTTATGCTTGCCGCCGGCACGCACGCACTTTTGCGAGGTGGTCGCACGCGTGTAGTCACGCTTCTCCGCGCCGAGAAAGACATCTTTGAACTGGTTCATGCCCGCGTTGGTGAACAGCAGGGTCGGATCGTTGGCCGGTACCAGCGAAGACGAGTGCACACGGCGGTGCGTCTTGGTCTCAAAAAACCTTAGAAAATCTTCGCGAATCTGACTACCCGACCGATATGCCATAGAGCTTCAAGTCTACAAGAGCCCTTAGTGCGGATGGGTTGGGTCTCACCCCGGCAACGGCAACCGCGTCCTGACGCCGGACGGGCGCCACTTGCGTGGGGTGAGGGCGCTGGCGCGCGTGCAAGGACGCGGTTGCGGTTGTTATCTTTTCGGGCAAACCCTGATCGCCCCGAGGGCCCTGCTCTTAGAGCTTGAGCAGTCTTTGCGCGTTGCCGCCTATCAGGTTGCGCAGGTCTTCCGCGGGCAGCCAGCCGGCGGCGTCTTCGAGGAAGCGGCGGCCCCTGGTGTTGGGGCTGAAGGGATAGTCGACCGAGTACATGAGGCGGTCGGCGCCGACGACCTCGGCTGCGCAGCGCAGCGGCGACTGCGTGAAGTAGCCGCTGGTGGTGATGTGGATGTTGGACCGGAAGTAGTCGGCTACGTTCTGCCGCAGGTGCGCCGGGCCGGACAGGATGCCGCTGGTGCGTGCGAGCGCGTAGGGCAGGCCTTCGCCCATGTGTCCGATGATGACCTGCAGCTCGGGCAGCCGGTCAAAGAGGCCGGCGACGATCAGCCGCAGCGTGTGCAGCCCGGTCTCCGCGTGCCAGCCCCAGCCGGCGATCGACAGCAGCTGCCCGGTGACGCCTGGCAGGCCGTCGAAGTAGGCGTTCATGACGGGTTCGGGCGGCGGTGCGGGATGCAGGTAGATCGGCACCTTCAGCCTGGCCGCGGCTTCGAAGACGGGCAGAAACCTGGGATCATCGAGGAAGCAGCCGCCGATGGTGCCATCGAGCATGGCGCCCTTGAAGCCAAGCCGGGTGACGCAGCGCTCGAGCTCTTTGGCGGCCTGCGCGGGATCTTTCATGGCGAGCGACGCGAAGCCGCCGAAGCGTGTGGGGTTCTGGCGGATCGCCTCGGCGAGCTCGTCGTTGATATCGGCGGCGAGCGGGGTGGCGTCCTTTGCCGGCAGCTTGTCAAAGCCGATGGCGGCGAGCGAGAGGACCTGGAAGTCGACGCCGCCTTCGTCCATGGCGGCGATACGCCCGGCGCCGAGGTCGAGCAGCTTCGGCTGCAGCTCGGCCATGGCAGCGGCCAGCTGCTGCGAGCCGTATGCGCCGTACTCCCCGGTGGCTTTCAGAAATGAGGCTGTGACGAAGTGTTCTTCGAGTGCGATGGTCTTCATGGATCTCCGTTTTGGGGTTCAGGCGCAAAGGACGCGCCGTGCAGGCGCGCCGTTTAGACGCCAGGGACGCGCCGTGCAGGCGCGCCGTGCAGACGCCAGGGACGCGCGGTTCAGACAGCAGACATGACGTCCGGCCGCCAGGTGATGCCTTCGAGCCGCAACCCGCGGTCTTCGGTGGCGCGCAGATACGCAAATTCTTCCGCGTGCCGCACCATCTCTACCGTGCAGACCAGCGCGTCGAAGGCGTCTTCGCTCCTTTGTGCCTTGAGGAGCACCTGACGTGCCAAACTGCCGTAGAGCGCGGGCTCGGCCCTCCGCCGGGCCTTGAGGTAGGCGGTGCGCGCGGCGGGGTTCGCCTTCTTGACCGGGCCGGTCAGGAGGCGCGTGTACATCTCGACCAGGAGAGGCTGCGGGTGGGCGAGCGTGAGCGCCGCGTCCTCAAACGGCCAGACGCGAAAGCCGCTCTCCCATAGCTTGAGCAGCCAGGGCATGGCGCGCAGCGAGCCTGTACCGACGCTGCCGCTGCCGCCGATCTGAAAGGGCGACTTCGGCTGGATGCCCTTCATCAATGCGGCGCGCGCGGGGTTTCCGCCTTCGAGCGCCTGTTCGACCTTGTTTTCCATGTCGGTCCGCCGCATCATGGTCGGGTAGCCGACGCCGCAGAACTGCTCCGGCCGCCTGTGCGGACGGCCCCAGAAGCGCGGGTCGCGCTCGATCTCTTCGCAGGTGGTGCCGAGCCAGCGTTCACCATGGCCCGCGGCGACGTGGCGCCAGAAGTCGAAGACGGTTTGGCAGCCGTGCTCGGCCAGGAACCATGCCGGGTAGCTGAAGCAGCAGTCCAACGAGACCGCCATGCGCGGAGTCTCGGCGGCCATCTCCATCAGCCAGGCAGTGAGCTCTTCGCGGGTGCGGCCGTCCTCAAGGATTACCTTGCCGCCGGCGACGCGGCCCTTCGGCGAACGCGTCCAGACACCGGCCCAGATCTTCTTCTTCTGCCCGGGACCCTTGTCTCCGGACCAGTCGACCGCCACGATCCGTTCCAAGCCGGCAGCTACTTCGGACCCCATCCCTCTATTATCCCGTGAAGCTCTCGGCTATCCCTTGAAGCTTTCAGCTATCCCCCTGGAACTTTTGGTTGGAGCCTGCGTATCCTGAGGCGAGGCACGATCCATGATCAAGCTCATCCTTTTCTGCTTTCTGCTGCTGACCTGCTGGCCGCTCGCGATCGTTGCGCTGATCCTCTATCCCTTTGTATGGCTCCTGCTGCTGCCGTTCCGCCTGGTCGGCATCGTTGTAGGCGGCGTCTTCGAAGCGATCGCCGCCCTCTTCTCCCTGCCAGCCCGGGTCCTGCGCGGCGTTTAGAGCAAGTACAAGCAACCGCAACCGCGTCCTGACGCCGGACGGGCGCCACTTCGTGGGGGGGGGGCGCGGGGG
>CAXTUS010000191.1:0-3314 GCA_964247475.1 uncultured Acidobacteriaceae bacterium
TGGTGGTGCTGCGCTACGTGACGTGGGACTTCGACGATGTGTGGTGCGGCGAGCATCGCGAGGGCTATCGCGCCTACTGCCATCCGGATGTCTTCCAGGCGATCGCACCACTGGTGTATCACAACGATAGCAACGGCCACTTCACCGAGGTTGCGGCGAAGACGGGGCTGAACAAGCCGGGCAAGGGGCTGGGGATATCGATCGCGGACTTTGATCGTGATGGCAAGATGGACATCGCGGTCGCGAATGACTCGATGCTCGAGTACCTGTATCGCAACAAGGGCGATGGGACGTTTGAAGAGGTCGGGCTGCCGGCCGAGATCTCGGTCGATGGCGACGGGCGCACCTATGCGGGCATGGGCATCGACTTCCAGGACTACGACAACGATGGGCTGCCGGACCTGATCATCACCAACCTGGCGAATCAGAAGTATGCGCTCTATCGCAACAGCGGCGACAGCAGCTTCAGCTACGACAGCTACATCAGCGGCATCGGCGGGATGACGCTGCTGCATTCGGGCTGGGGCGTGCACTTTGTGGACTACGACAACGACGGGCGCAAGGACCTGCTGATTGCGCAGGGGCATGATCTTGATACGGTCGAGCTGAACTATCCGCAGCTTCGCTACAAGGAGCCCATGCTGCTTGCGAACAACACCGGCAAGGGCTTTGTGAACGTGTCCGGCGTGTCGGGCAAGGTGTTTGAGCAGAAGTGGGTCGGGCGTGGGCTGGCGGTCGGGGATCTTGATAATGACGGCCGGGAAGATGCCGTTGTGAGCACGAACGGCGGGCCAGCCTACGTGCTGCATAACGAGACGAAGACCGACAATCACTGGCTGACGCTCGACCTGGTGGGGCACAAGAGCAATCGCGACGGGATCGGCGCGGAGATCAAGCTGACGACGGCGGCGGGCCCGCAGTTTGTCGTGGTGACGACGGGCGGGAGTTATCTTTCGTCGAGCGACAAGCGGGCGCACTTTGGACTGGGGGCGGCGAAGGCGGCGGACAAGGTGGAGATCCGCTGGCCGAGCGGAATAGTGCAGACGCTTACGAAGGTAGGGTGCGACCAGGTGCTGAAGGTGGAAGAGCCAAACGCGCCTGCGGCGAAGCGCTGAGCGGGCGCCGGCAGCGAGCCGCCTGAAGCTCACGAGCCAACTCTGGCCGGAGTGCGGTAGAATCTCCGGGTTCACTCAGTAAACGTTTTCAGGTTCATCAGGAGAGACCATCCATGCAGCATCCCCCGCTCGCTTCTTCGCCGCGACCTTTCAGGCTCCCGCGAATGCTCCAGCTTTCTGTAGTTGCGCTTTCGGCCTGCACGATGATCTATGCGCAGGCACCTGCTCGTTCGCATGCCGCGGCTGCTGCAGCGGGCGCACCGGCACAGCTCAAGATCGATGCCAGCAAGATCGTGACGCCAGTCAGCCCGATGCTTTACGGCATGATGACCGAGGAGATCAACCACGCCTTCGATGGCGGCCTGTATGCGCAGCTGCTCAGCAACCCGACGCTGCGGCCGACGTTCTATGGGCTCGATCACTGGGAGCTGGTGCGGCATGGCACGTCGCGCGCGGAGCTGAAGCAGGACCGCACCAATGGTCCGAGCGATGCGTTGAAGCACAGCGTGAAGGTGACGGTCGAGAGCGCCGCCAAGGGCAGCGAGGCGGGGCTGAGCAATGGCGGGTACTGGGGGCTGCCGCTGCGCGCACGCACCACCTACAAGGGCTCCTTCTATGCAAAGGTGGAGGATGCGTCGATCGGCCCGGTGACGGTGAGCCTGATCAACGACAAGACCGGCGCGGTCGTCGCATCGGCCGAGGTGGAGGTGTCGACTGGCGCGTGGGCGAAGCATGATTTCACGCTCACCACCAGTGCCGTCGCAACCTCCCAGACCAACCACTTCGAGGTAAGCGTGGCGCATGCCGGCACCATCTGGCTGCAGCTGATCACGTTGATGCCGCCCACCTACAAGGACACGCCGAACGGGCTACGGACAGACCTGATGGAGAAGATGGCCGGCCTGCATCCGAAGTTCCTGCGCATGCCGGGCGGCAACTATCTCGAGGGCGATCGCCTGGACGACTGGTACAACTGGAAGCAGACCATCGGACCGCTGGTCGATCGTCCCGGGCACCAGGCGCCCTGGACCTACTGGTCGACCGATGGGCTCGGAATGCTTGAGTTCCTCGAGTGGTGCGAGGACCTGAAGATCGAGCCAGTGCTTGCGGTGTATGCCGGCTACTCGTTGAAGGGCGACTACATCAAGCCGGGCAAGGATCTTGAGCCGTACATCGAATCGGCGATCGATGAGGTTGAGTATGTGACCGGCGATGCGAGCACGAAGTGGGGTGCGCGGCGTGCGGCTGACGGCCATCCGGCGCCGTTTCCGCTGCACTACATCGAGATCGGCAATGAGGACGAGTTCGACAAATCCGGCAGCTACGACAAGCGCTTCGAGCAGTTTGCCCGCGCGCTGCGCAAGAAGTATCCGCAGTACAAGCTGATCGCCACGACGGCGACCGACAAGACAGCGGCGGATGCCCAGCCGGATGTGCTTGATGATCACTACTACAAACCGCCGGCAGAGATGATGGACTTTGTCCATCACTACGACAAGCAGTCGAGGACCAAGGGTCCGAAGATCTTTGTCGGCGAGTGGGCTTCGATGGGCGGCGTGCCCACGCCGAACTTTGGCTCGGCGCTGGGCGATGCGGCGTTTATGACGTCGCTCGAGCGGAACAGCGACCTGATCATCATGGCGAGCTATGCGCCTCTGTTCGTCAACGTGAATCCGGGCGCGATGCAGTGGGCGCCCGACCTGATCGGCTACGACGCGCTCAGCAGCTACGGCTCCCCGAGCTACTATGCGCAGGCGCTGTTTGCGGGACACCTGGGCGATGGCACGCCGGAGTCTTCGATCACGGGCGAAGGCGACAAGCTGTTCTACTCGGCGACAGTCGACTCGAAGACGCATGTGATGCACCTGAAGCTGGTGAACGCTTCGAGCATCGACATGCCGATGACGATTGACCTTGATGGTAAGGTGCACACCGCGTCGGTGAATACGCTGCATGCGGGCAGCTTCCAGGCCACGAACTCGATGAATGATCCGACTGCCATCGTGCCAAGGGTGTCGTCCGAACACATCCCTGCCGGCACCTGGAAGCACAATGTCCCGGGCTACACGATCCAGGTGATCGATATACCGGTGAAGTAAGAGAACAAGCAACGGCAACCGCGTCCTAACGCCGGACGGGCGCCACTTCGTGGGGGGGGGGGGCGGGGGGGCCGGAGAGAGCGGGCGGAGGGGAGCGGGG
>CAXTUS010000191.1:3324-3950 GCA_964247475.1 uncultured Acidobacteriaceae bacterium
GCTCGGAGATGTGTATAACACACAGGTCGACGAATAAATAAAAAAAGACGCGGTTGCGTTTGCTTGTTCTAGTTAATCCCCAGGAGGCCGGCTACCCGGGCTTCTGCGGCGATGAGGCGGAGTTCGGGGAGGACGTCGCCGAGGGTGGCGGGATGGCTCGAGCGTTTACCGAAGGCGAAGTAGACGTCTTTGTAGAGCTTGAAGAGGCGCTCGTAGCGCGCGGCGGCTGCGGGGTCTGGATGGCAGGTGCGGAATGGCAGGCACATAGCCTGCTGGCCAGCCTCGATCGACGGGAAGACCCCCGCGGCGGTGAGCGCGAAGATGCCTGAGCCGAGGCTGGTCGGGACGCCATCGGGAACCAGCACCGGCTTGTTCAGGACGTTCGCGTAGACCTGGTTGAGAACGGGATTATGTTGCGGGATGCCGCCGGCGTTGATCACGCGTTCGACCGGTACGCCGTGCTCGGCCATGCGTTCGAGGATGATGCGGGTATGGAGGGCGGTGCCCTCGATGGCGGCGAAGAGCTCGTCCTTGGCGGTGTGGATCAGGTTCCAGCCGAGCGTGATGCCGCCGAGTTCGGGGTTGACGAGGACGGTGCGGTCACCGTTATCCCAGCTGAGGCGAAG
>CAXTUS010000192.1:0-3887 GCA_964247475.1 uncultured Acidobacteriaceae bacterium
GAACGCAGCAGCACATCCGCAACCGTCAGTCCTGAACACGCCGCTTCGTGACCAGGCAAAAGGCGGATGGCCGCAAAGCCATCCGCCCTTCTCGTTCACCGATAGTCAGCTTAGTAGATCGTCCGCACCGACGGCTCGCGATCGTACACACGCCCCTTCGACGCCGCGTCAACATATGCAGCGTCACCGCCACCCGTCAGCACACCCGCATCCGGCACCACGCCTGCAGCATCGAGCAGAGCCTGCGCACCGCTCGTCGCACCGATCACCTTCAGATGGGCATACGCGTCATGCACCCAGCCAACCGCCGCAGCCTCGGTCGAGAGCAGAGCCGCACCGTCAGCCGAAAGCGCCACGTACACCGCGTCGAACAGCACCGAAGGCCCACCGGCAAGCTGGAAGTCCGCTTCAAGCAGTGAGCCGTCCGCCAGCTTTGCGCCACCGACCTTCGGTGCCACGATCTTCACCTGGCCGCCTGCCTGCTTTACCGCGGCCTTCAGCGCCAGAACCGCGGCTCCGTCGGAACCATCGGCGACCAGGCAGCCTACCATCTTGGTCTTTAGACCGGGCTTCATGGTCTTGACGATCGACAGCTTGTCGGAGGTCGGCAGATCCGTCCTTGCCGGCACCGTCGTCGGGATCTTCGTCACCTTGCCGGCCATGCCAAGACCGGCAGCAACGCGATCTGCAATCGTCTGGTCCACGTTGGCCAGCTGCCCCACCATCCGCTCGCGCACCGCCTTTGTATCCACCTTGCTCAGCTCAAAGATGAAGGCAGAGACAATGTGATTCTGCTCAGGCTCGGTCTGCGAGTTGAAGAACTGAAGCGCCTGCGAGTAGTGATCGGCAAAGCTCGCCGCACGCACCTTCATCTTGTCGCCCGACTCCTGCGCAGGAAAGCTGTGGAAGCCGTTGTGCGGATCCTGGCGAGGTGCATCGGCCTCGAGCGAACTCGGGCTGTAGGAGACCCGCCCCGTCTGCGCACGCATCTGCATGTGCCCGTCACGCTGCATATTCAGGACCGGGCAGCGCGGTGCATTCACCGGAATCTGCGAGTAGTTTGGCCCACCCAGACGCGAAAGCTGCACGTCGATATAGGACAGGTTACGGCCCTGCAGCAGGGGATCATTGGTGAAGTCGATGCCGGGGACGACATCGGTCGTCGCAAACGCGACCTGCTCGGTCTCGGCAAAGTAGTTGTCTACATTCTTGTCGAGCACCATGCGTCCGACGATCTTTACCGGCAGAATCTCCTCCGGGATCAGCTTCGTCGCGTCCAGCACGTCGAACGGCAGCTTGCTGGCGAACTCCTCGTCGAACAGCTGCACCCCAAGCTCCCACTCCGGGAAGTTGCCGTCAGCGATCGCATTCCAAAGGTCGCGGCGATGAAAGTCCGGATCCGCACCCGAGATCTTCAGCGCCTCGTCCCAGATCACCGAAGCCATGCCAAGCTTGGGCTTCCAGTGGAACTTCACGTACGTGCTCTTGCCCGCGTCGTTGATCAACCGGAAGGTGTGCACGCCGAAGCCTTCCATCATCCGGAAAGACCGCGGAATTGCACGATCGGACATCACCCAGAACAGCATGTGCGTCGCCTCAGGCATCAGCGAGGCAAAGTCCCAGAAGGTGTCATGCGCAGACGCAGCCTGCGGGAATCCGCGATCCGGTTCCTGCTTGACCGAGTGGATAAGATCCGTGAACTTGATCGCATCCTGGATGAAGAAGACGGGAATGTTGTTGCCGACGATGTCCCAGTTGCCCTCGGGCGTGTACATCTTGACAGCGAAACCGCGCACATCGCGCGCCAGGTCGCTTGAACCGGCATTGCCGGCCACGGTCGAGAAGCGCACAAAGACCGGGGTCTTTTCACCCACACGGTTCAGCACGCCGGCCTTGGTCACATCCTTCAATGACTCGGTCAGCTCGAAGTAACCCTTGGCGCCGTAGCCGCGCGCATGTACGACACGCTCCGGGATCCGCTCATGGTCAAAGTGCTGCGTCTTCTCGATCAGCTGCCAGTCTTCAAGCAGCACGGGGCCCCGCTCGTTCGCCTTCAGCGAGTTCTCGTCATCCCCGACGATGGTGCCCTTCTGGTTCGACATCGACGGATGGGTTCCGCCCGCTACCTGGTGCGTCTCGCCGCCGTTGCCGATCTCAAGCTGGTCGGTTCCCGCCGAAGCCGTCGCCTGATGCTTCACTGCTCCCGCAGCGGTTTCGCCCGTCAAACCCAGTCCGCGTCCTTCTTTTGCCATATCGTCTGCCACGTCGGTCTCCCTTTGTTCCGTACCTTGGGATGCCAAGCGACCGAACGGCGTTACCCCTGCACGAGCCGCGATCTGTGAAGATCTCGCGATGCGCAGGCGACAGCGACCTGGCCGCGGCCGCGCAAGGCGGCTCAGGGAGTTGCCGAAGCACCCCGGGCGCACCGGCCCTGCCACCCCGCCGGACGGCGCCCGTCCGCCCTCAGGACGCGGTTGCCGTTTCATTCGAAATAACTTGCCGATCTCGCCAGACGCGATAAAGGCCCCAGGCGGCTGCCGTGCAGTTATCCATAATCTGCCCATCGAGCAGCATGTCTTCAAACTCGCGGACGCTCACCCGGTGCATCACCAGGTCATGCTCCTCGGCATCAGGGTCGTTGTCACCCTGCGTCAACGCTTCAGCCAGGTACACATGGTGCAGCTGGCGCATCGCCCCATACGCGATCCACAGCGCCCCCAGCTTGGTGAGCCGGCCGCTCGTAAGTCCGGTCTCCTCGCGCAGCTCGCCCCGCGCGAGTTCATCAGGATCCACCTCCGCCTGCTCCCATCCACCCTGCGGAAACTCCTTGTAAGTGCCCTGCACGGTGTAGCGAAACTGCTCGATCAGGTACAAAAACTCGCCCTCATCGGTCCGCTCAAGCGGAATGACGATGCAGGCAGGATCCTTATCAACCACCCCATAGATCCCCTGCACACCATTCGAACGCTCGATCACGTCCTCGCGCACCGACGTCCAGGCGTTCCTGTAGACCACCCGCGAGCTTATCGTCCGAATTGACAACTTCTGTATCCTCCACGCCAGAGAACGATCGAGATGCGACTCCCGGACCGCTCGCGCCCGATCTGCCCCGGGAAGCTCTTGCCCCTGGCTCTACTGAACCGGGGTCAGAAACTCCAGCCGGCTTCCCCCGAAGATCTCGACGGTCGCCTTCTTGTAGGCATCAGCCGGCGCCGCCATGATGTTCTCGACATAGGTCTGAGGGTTGCGATCGTAGAGCGGGAACCAGCTTGACTGCACCTCGACCAGCATCCGGTGACCCTTGAGAAAGGTATGATCCGCCCCATGCAGCGACCAGGCATACTCCTCGACCGCCCCCGCAGGGATCGGCTCCGGCTTCTCAAAGCTCTTGCGATAGCGGCCGCGGAAGATCTCATCGACGATCATCGTCTGCTGCCCATCGGGCGCCACATCGATCAGTTTCACGATCCAGTCCGCATCAGTACCCGACGTCGAGGCAAACAGATCGGCCTTCACATCGCCGGTCACCGTCGTGTCTCGCTCAAGCACCGGTCCTTTGAACTCGGCAAGGTCCTTCCGCCCATCCACAAAGCGCTGATCCTCAACCAGCCAGGTCCGCCACTTCGACCCATCTCCGTAGGTCGACTGCACCGGACGGTGCCGATACGGAACAGGGTCCGCAGGGTCCGCCACGTAGCTCGCGACAGGCTCCTTGCCGGGTGCCGCATCGGCAAGTCCTCCGCCTGCTTTCAGATACACGACAGCCGGTTTGAAGCCGCTCTCAGGCGGCCACGCCCGGTAGCGCTCCCACTGGTTCGAACCCGTGCGGAAGCTGCCCACCCCGGTCAGGTCGTAGCCCGGCTTCCCCTTCAGGTAGTACTCGAAGA
>CAXTUS010000193.1:0-3869 GCA_964247475.1 uncultured Acidobacteriaceae bacterium
AAGCTAGATTCGGCTTCCGCCGCGGCTTCGGTCCTGGCATCAGCCGCGGCTTCGTTTGTGGCATCAGCCGCGGCTTCGGCGAGCCGTTCGCCTTCCATCACGTGCACCTTGGTCGACGAGATGCCGCTGCGGTCGACGGTTTCGACGCGCAGCGAGGCGCCGAGCTGAAGCGCCGCGGTGGCGCGTTCGAGCACAGCAAGCGGGACGCCGGCGTCGATCAGCGCGCCGAGAAACATGTCGCCGGAGATCCCGGCGAAGCAGTCAAGATAAGCGATGCGCATCTGGTCCTTTTCTTTGGTTTACTTCGAGGTTTGGAGCACGGCAGGCGTGATCGCGGAGACGGGCAGCACCTCGTTCATCGAGCCTGTCCGGTAGCCCTGGGTGTCGAGCGTGGTGAACTTGAAGCCAGCCTGCTTCAGGATTGCCGTGATCGCTTCGAGGGATGACAGATCAAGGGCGCGTGCGAGATCTTCGCGTGCGATCTCGACGCGTCCGAGGTCTCCGTGATGGCGGACGCGGACGCGGGGGAAGCCGAGCTGATGGAGGGCGGCTTCGGCCTGCTCGACCTGGGACAGGTTTTCGGCTGTGACCGGGCGCCCGTACTCGATGCGGGACGAGAGGCAGGCGCTGGCCGGCTTGTCGGCGAGGGTGAGGCCGGCGTCGCGGGCCAGGGTCCGGATCTCGGCCTTGGTGAGCTGCGCTTCGGCGAGCGGTGCGAGCGCGCCATGGTTGCTGGCGGCCTGCTGGCCGGGGCGGAACTCGCCGCCGTCGTCGAGGTTCATCCCGTAGGCGAGGTGGGTGAAGCCGAGGCGGTCGCGGGTGCTCTCCATCTGGGTGAAGAGCTCATCCTTGCAGTGGAAGCAGCGCTGTGCGTCGTTGCGCGCGTAGTCCGGGTTGTCGAGCTCAGCGGTGTGCAGGATGTGGGTCGGGATGCTGTGCAGGGCGGTGAAGGCGAGCGCATCGGCGAGCTCTTTGCGGGGGAGCGAGGCGGAGTCTGCGATGACTGCGAGCATCCGGGCGCCAAGGGCCTGGTGCGCGGCGTAGGCCAGGAACGCGGAGTCGGTGCCCCCGGAGTATGCGACCAGCAGTGATCCGAGCGATTCGAGGCGCTGGGTCAGGGTGCGTGATTTCTGCTGCAAGTCCATGGATTGATCCTACCTGTTGGTCGTTTCTGGTGAAGACGCCGGGCTGGCGAAGGTGGCGTTGCCCTGATCGAAGAGTCGCGCTGCGCTCGCGGAACGAACCACCCTGCTTCTAGTGCAGGAGCGCGGGCAGCCGGTCACTGGTGCCGAAGAGGAAGATGATGCCGACCACGAAGCTGTAGACGGCGGCGAGCGAGGTGACGAACGTCTGCAGTCTCGGACGATGCACGCTGCCTGCGAAGATGCCTGAGGCGCTTGCGGTCATGACGGTGTTCATGACGAGCAGGCCGGCGATGAAGCAGAGCAGGCCGATGAAGCCGCGGCTCGTGCCTCCGAGGTTTGCAGCGAGCAGGAAGAGCAGCAGCTGTGAAGGGGTTTCAGCGCCGAGCCCATGGATGATGCCGACGGCGAAGACGGTGCTGCGATCGTAGCGGAAGGAGAAGGCCTGGGGCCTGGGCAGGGCGGGGTTCGCCAGCCGCATGATGCGCCACCGGGCGAAGCGTGCGCCCGAGATCAGGAGCGCGATGCGGCTGCGCGGGATGTGCTGATGGGCACCTGTGACCCCGCGGCTGCGGATGTAGCTGACGAGGACGTAGATGGCGAGGACGATGAGGGTGAGGCCGACCAGGCGCTCGCCGATGCTGTCGAGATGCGCCGGCAGCGAGAGATGAAGCGAGATGACCGCACAGCCAAGCAGCGCGACCGTAAGCGCGTGGCCGAGCGCGTAGAGCAGGCCGAGGCCCATGCCCTGGCGCCAGCCACGCTGGACGCTGGTGATGTCGGAGATGGCGGCCAGGTGATCGTAGTCGAACCCGTGCCTGAACCCGAGCAGGGCGCAGGAGAGGAGGGCGAGTTCTAAGGGATGCGTCATACCGGGTACCGCTTACGATGCAGAATACATGGCTGCAAGCCAGATCGAGAAACGTCCCTTGCTGTGCGCCGGGGCGTGCGGCGAGCGCGCGAGGGCGAGGAGTGCCCCGTCGCGTATCATGGCTGAGACCGACCCCAGACCTTTCCGGAATGATCCGCTTCACCAGGAGCTCCATGACTACCAAGCAGATGTGTGTTGTCCTTGCAGCGGCTGTTTTGACCGTTTGTCCCAGCCTGCCTGTTCAAGCCCAGATGACCGATGGCTCGACGCCGAAGATCGGGCCTGGAACGATGGTCGAACCGTCGAAGACGTTCGACGAGATGCTGACCAACTTCGAGCAGGAGTTTACCGGCGCGGCGAAGGCGATGCCTGCCGCCCGGTACAGCTTTGCTCCGACCCAGGCGCTGTTTGCGGCCTCTGCCAAGGCGGAGTACGGCGGCGTGAAGACGTTTGCGCAGGAGGTCACGCATGTGGCCGCGGCGAACTACTTCTACGCGAGCAGCTACGGCGGGCTGAAGCCGGAGGTCGATATGAAGGCCTTGAACGCACTGACGGACAAGGACCAGATCCTGGCCGCGCTGGCTGCATCGTTCGCCTTTGCCCACAAGGCGAATGCGACCCTGACCGAGAAGAATGCGTTTGAAAGTGTGCGCGAGACGACGACGCGTTCGTCGCTGGCGGGCGGACTGGTGGCGCATGGGTTCGATCACTACGGCCAGATGGTCGAGTACCTGAGGATGAACGGGATCGTGCCGCCGGCGAGCGCCAAGTAGCGCTTCGATCTCCGTGCGCGGGCAGCGGCCTGGCCCTGCCTGCGCACAGGGCCTCTTCGCGTGTGCGTGGCCTGGTCCGCGGCCGGGTGCGTGGCCGGGTGCGCGGCTTAGACAGCCGCCAATGCGATCCGCTATGATGCGTTGCGGTTTGAGGAGATCAGAACGAATGGCTCAAGCACTTCATGGAACTCGCCGGAACTTCCTGCGCAACAGCGGCCTGACGGCGGCTGGTGCCGCGCTGCTGCCCGCAGCACGCCTTTGGGCGTCGCCGTTTTCACTGCCGATCGGCCTGCAGCTTTATTCGGTTCGCGAACAGCTGCCGAAGGACTACCAGGGAACGCTGAACCAGGTTGCAGCGCTCGGCTATCGCGAGGTTGAAGCTGCGGGCTTCTATAACCACCCGGCCGCCGAGGTGAAGAAGGCCATGAGCAACGCGGGCCTGCGGTGCGTGAGCGGGCACTATTCCTCCGACAACCTGAAGCCCAACCTGAGCAAGATCATCGACTTCCATCATGAGCTTGGGACGAAGTACATCATCTGTTCGTTTCCGGGCTACAAGGACCCGTCTCGCCTGAAGGGGCAGTCGCACGCCGCGCAGGTGGAGGGGTTCACGATGGACGACTGGCGCTGGAATGCGGATGAGTTCAACAGGATCGGCAAGACGGTGAAGGATGCCGGGCTGATGTTCGGTTACCACAACCACACGATGGAGTTTGGCAGCAAGGACGGGCTGGTTCCGTTCGATGAGCTGATCCGGCTGACCGATCCGGAGCTGGTGACGATCGAGATGGACTGCGGCTGGGTGACGGTGGGGGGAGCGGATCCGGCGGCTTACCTGAAGAAGTATCCGAAGCGGATCTCGATGCTGCATGTGAAGGACTTCAAGAACACGGGAAAGCCGAGCTCGATCTCGAATCCGCCGGCGGCGGCGGAGCTGGGACGCGGCACGGTTGACTTCCACGCCATCTTTGCGGCCGCGGACCGGACCCAGATCAAGCATTACTTCGTCGAGCAGGAGGGCTTCGATATTCCGCCGTTCGAGGCGCTGAAGATCGATGCCGATTACATGAAGGCGCTCGCCTA
>CAXTUS010000194.1:0-3845 GCA_964247475.1 uncultured Acidobacteriaceae bacterium
CAATCGTGCCGATGTTGACGTGCGGCTTGGACCGGTCAAACTTTTCCTTACCCATGATGAAAACTCCTTCGAATCTAGAGGTCGTGGTACAGCGTTACTTCGCTTCCTTGCCCGTCTGCTTGGCGATGATCTCTTCCGAAACCGATCGCGGCGCTTCCTCGTACTGCTTGAATTGCATCGAGTAGTTCGCTCGGCCCTGGGTCGCGCCGCGCATATGCGTGGCGTAACCGAACATCGTCGACAGCGGCACGCTCGCACGAATTGCCTGCGTGTTACCCACCATCTCCATGCCCTCGATGCGCCCGCGACGAGAGTTCAGATCGCCGATGATCGTGCCCATGTAGTCCTCGGGCACCGTCACTTCGACCGCCATCACCGGCTCGAGCAACACCGGCTTTGCCTTGCGTGCAGCTTCCTTGAACGCCATCGAACCAGCGATCTTGAAGGCCATTTCGTTCGAGTCCACATCGTGGTAGCTGCCGTCATACAACGACACCTTGATGTCGACCATCTCGTAGCCGGCCAGTACGCCGCCCTGCATCGCTTCCTGGATGCCCTGGTCAATCGGCTTGATGTACTCCTTCGGCACCGTGCCGCCCTTGGTGTCGTTCGAGAACTCGTAGCCCTTGCCCGGCTCATTCGGCGAGATGCGGATCTTCGCATGCCCGTAGTTACCCGAGCCACCGGTCTGGCGGATGTACTTGCCCTCGGCCTCGGCGTTCGCACGGATCGTCTCGCGATAGTTCACCTGCGGCTTGCCGACGTTCGCCTCGACCTTGTACTCGCGCATCATGCGGTCGACGATAATCTCGAGGTGCAGCTCACCCATGCCGGCGATGATCGTCTGCCCCGAATCAATATCCGTGCGCACATTGAAGGTAGGGTCTTCCTGCGCCAGCTTGGCCAGCGCGATGCCCATCTTCTCCTGATCGGCCTTGGTCTTCGGCTCCACCGCAACCTCGATCACAGGCTTCGGGAAGTCGATCGACTCAAGCACAACCGGGTTGCGATCGTTGCAGATCGTATCGCCGGTGATGATGTTCTTCAGGCCCACCGCCGCGCAGATATCGCCCGCCATGATCTCGGTGATCTCTTCACGCTTGTTGGCATGCATCTTCAACAGGCGGCCGATGCGCTCGGTCTTGCCCGTACGTGGATTCAACACCGAATCGCCCGTCTTCAACACGCCCGAGTACACCCGAATGAAGATCAGCTGACCCACAAAAGGGTCGGTCATGATCTTGAAGCCAAGCGCCGACAGCGGCTCGCTGTCGTCCGGCTTGCGGATGATCTCCTCCTCCATGTTGTCCGGATTGTGTCCGACCATGGGAGGAATATCGAGCGGGCTCGGCAGGTAGTCGACCACCGCATCGAGCAGCGTCTGCACACCCTTGTTCTTGAACGACGAACCGCAGAGCACAGGAAAGATGTTCATCGCGATCGTTGCCTTGCGAATGCCCTTCTTCAGCTGCTCAACCGTCGGCTCCTCGCCCTCGAGGTACAGGTTCATGATCTCGTCATCGGAGTCCGCCACCGCCTCGATCAGCACCGCACGTGCCGTCTTTGCGGTCTCGAGCAGGTCAGCGGGGATCTCTTCGACCGAGTACTCGGCGCCCATCGTCTCGTCATGCCACAGGATCGCCTTCATGATCACCAGATCGACCACGCCGGCGAACTTCGCCTCGGCGCCGATCTGGATGTTGATCGGGATCGCACGCGCGCCCAGGCGATCGACGATCGTCGAAGTCGCATAGACCGCATCCGCACCCGCCTTGTCCATCTTGTTGATGAAGCAGACCCGCGGCACCTTGTACTTGTCAGCCTGGCGCCATACCGTTTCGGACTGCGGCTGCACTCCGGCGACCGCGTCAAAGCAGGCCACCGCGCCATCCAGCACACGCAGCGAACGCTCCACCTCGGCCGTGAAGTCCACGTGGCCGGGCGTATCGATGATGTTGATGCGCTGGTTCTTCCAGGTGCAGGTCGTCGCAGCCGACGTAATCGTGATGCCGCGCTCCTGCTCCTGCTCCATCCAGTCCATCGTCGCAGTGCCCTCGTGCACCTCGCCGATACGGTGCGTGATGCCCGTATAAAACAGGATGCGCTCGGTCGTCGTTGTCTTACCGGCGTCGATGTGCGCCATGATTCCGATATTCCGGCAACGATTCAGCGGTATAGTGCGTGCCACGGTCTTATCTCTTCTCTGCAGGCGAACCTGCGGTAAAAAACGAAAACAAAAGTCTTCTTGCCAGGCGGCCCTTTACCAGCGGTAGTGGGCAAACGCCTTGTTCGCCTCGGCCATGCGATGAACGTCTTCCTTCTTCTTCATCGCGGCGCCGCGGCCGTTTGCCGCATCAAGCAGCTCGGCGGTCAGCTTTTCAACCATTCCCTTTTCGCCACGTGCGCGGCCATACGTCACCAGCCAGCGGATCGCCAGCGAGGTCCGGCGCTCCGGCAGCACTTCGATCGGCACCTGGTAGTTCGCGCCACCCACACGACGCGACTTGACCTCGAGCAGCGGCTTGCAGTTCTCGACCGCCTTCTTGAACAGCTTCAGGGCCTCATCGCCACCCTTCTGCTCAAGGTTCGTCATGGCGGTGTAGAAGATGCCCTGCGCGGTCGACTTCTTGCCGCCCCACATCATGCTGTTCACAAACTTGGTCACCAGGGTTGACTGGTAGATCGGGTCCGGTGCGACTTCACGCTTGGCGATGTAACCTTTTCTCGGCATTGCTCTTCTCTTCTTCCTTCAGCTCGGTGACTTCTCACGGGCTGAACCTGTTGGGGGCGGGAAGGTCCCACCTGCTGCAAAATCCTGCTACTTGGCAGCCTTCGGACGCTTCGCGCCATACTTCGAACGGCTCTGCATCCGCTTCGCCACGCCGACCGAGTCGAGCGTTCCGCGAACCACGTGATAACGCACGCCCGGCAGGTCCTTCACACGGCCGCCGCGGATCAGCACGATCGAGTGCTCCTGCAGATTGTGCCCGATGCCCGGGATGTAGGTCGTCACTTCGATCCCGTTCGTCAGGCGGACGCGGGCCACTTTACGCAGCGCCGAGTTCGGCTTCTTGGGGGTCTGGGTGTAGACGCGGGTGCAGACGCCACGCCGCTGGGGCGATCCCTGAAGCGCGGGGCTGGCAGTCTTGTAACGTGTGGGCGTGCGGCCCTGCTTGACGAGCTGATGGAACGTAGGCACAGAAGACTCCTTGAAACCAATCGTGAAACCAAACTTTGTGACGCACCCGCAAAAGGATCAACCCGAGAGCCCTTGCCGCAAAACACCGCTGCACGACAAAAATTGAGGACGCTGAAGCGCCTCGCCCGAAAATTGTTCCCTGCTGTACGTCTGTACATCCACTCAGACGAAATACAGTCGACGGTGACCGAACTACCTGCTGCGCCTCTTGGACCTCAGCCAGATGCCAGCTCCGTTTCGCTGTTCCCGACCGCATAGCCCGTCCCCTTAGGATCCCGGCAAACTTCACCGGGGAGGAGGGTGGCGCAGTCGTGTTTGCGAAGGGCCGCAGAAAACAGTCCCACAAAAGACGGGACCTGCGGTAAAGCTCTAGTGATACAGAAACAAGTGTACCGGAAATTGCGGTGGCCGTCGAATGCGCAGCGCCACGTCAAGAATGCGCTTCACTGACAAGGTCGCAGCACACCGATGCAACCCTTTGAGGCTAGCAAAAGAAGAGCATGGCGTCAACGCATTCCTGGTAAGACAGAAGACAGTTGGCAGAAGACAGCTGGCAGAAGACAGAAGACAGGAGGCAGAAGACAGAAGCAACCACTTCGCCGTCGCGGAACGCCATCACTTCATGACAAGGAACGTACGCGCGCAC
>CAXTUS010000195.1:0-1500 GCA_964247475.1 uncultured Acidobacteriaceae bacterium
GTGCAGTAGTTGATGGGGACCTGGGTGGTGACACCGGCGGTGCCGGGCGTCGCGAAGGTGCCGCAGCCGTTGATCGTCTTGACGACCTGGCTGCCGCTTGCGACCGTGCCCTGGGGAACGAAGACGGCGCGGCTGTTGAAGACGTTGTCGTTGAAGCTGTCGAGACCGGAGGTGATGTTGTACGGCACGCCGCTGTTGGCCACGATGAACGGGCTGAGCGTGACCAGGTGCGGCAGCGTGGCGCTGCCGTAGAGGAAGAGCTTGTTGCGGGTATCGAACGAGGCGCGGCCGTAGTCGGCCTTGAGGTTGTTGGGGATCGAGGCAAAGGTGCCGATGCCGCCGGTGTCGGACTTGGCGAAGTTGAGCGCGTAGAAGCCGCCGAAGTTGCCGCCATGGAAGTTCCGCACGTTGACGTTGACGATCAGCTGATCCTGGTTGAACTCGCCCTCGGACTGGAACTGGTAGAGCAGCGACTCCGAGGTGGAGGCGGTGGCGAAGTTGGGAACGTCCGAGTTGAATTGGTGTACGCCGCGGATGTGCTGGTAGTTGACCGAAGCAGTGCCCTTTGAGAAGAACTGCTGATCGACGCCGATGTTCTCCTGGATGCTGTAGGGTGCGCGCAGATTGCCGGAGATGTTCTGCACGGTAAGCCGGCTGAGGGTGAGATCGCAGCCGAAGGGGGTGTCGGCCACGCTGTTGTTGCTGCCCTCTGCATTGCCCGGGCTGCAGGCGGCGATCTGGGACGGCGTAGCGGATGCGGAGGAGAAGGTGTAGCGCGGCTGGTTGATGCCGTTCGACTGGACGGTGGCGAGCTGGCTGCCGGTGTTGAAGCGATCGTAGAAGATACCGGCGCCGGCGCGGATGACCGTCTTCTTGCCGACGCCGTAGGCGGTCGAGAAGCGCGGCGCGAAGTCTGCCTGGTCGTGGATGAAGTTCTGGGTCTCGTAGCGGAGCCCGTAGCTGAACGTCCAGGTCGGCTTGATCTTCCAGTCATCTTCGGCGTAGATGCCGAGGTCGACCGATGAGACGGAGACGGTCGGCTGCTTGATCTGGGTGATGGTGAAGGCGGTCAGGAGGGGCGCGACGGGAGCGGTGGTCTGGTCCTGGCAGGCGGAGGCGAGCGCTGTGTAGTCGCAGATGCTGGTGTAGCTGAAGGTGCCGTTTGAGCCTGCGGTCGTGGTGTTCGTTTCGCCGGTGTAGCGCAGCCGGCCACCGAAGCGGATGAAGTGCTTTGCAAGGGCGAGCGAGGTGTAGTTCTGCGCTTCGATGTGATTCTGCGTGTCGCTGTTGACCTGGTTGGGCGAACCGCCGCCGGTAAAGGCGCCCTGCACGGTGACCGAGGGTGCGTTCGAGTAGGGGGTCTCGTTGGCGGTCCCGCGTTGATATTCGAAGCGCGTCTCGTTGATGATCTTGTCCGAGATGATCTGCGAGTCGCTGAGCTGGATGGTGGTCTCGGAGCCGGTGCTGCTGTAGCCGGTCGAGGCAAGATTTTCAGCACCG
>CAXTUS010000195.1:1510-3805 GCA_964247475.1 uncultured Acidobacteriaceae bacterium
CTGGTTATCCGCCCTGTTGTGCTCGTACTGGAAGCGCGCGGTAAGGGTGTTCTTTTCGCCGAGCGCGAGGTCGAACCGAGGCGAGATGTCGTAGCGCAGCTGAGGCACGGTGGTTGAGGTGGAGAAGCCATTGCCGAGCTGGGTGGTGTAGACGGCGCAGCCGGGTGTGCCGGGATTGCAGAACACACCGGAGTTCTGGCTGGTGGCGAAGATGGATGGCGGATTGATGATGGTGTTGTTCTGGATCTGCCGGACCGAGCCGCCGACCGAGAACGATGCGCTCTTGTTGATGGGGCCCGACAGGTTCCCGAAGCCGAGCACGGTGTGGTAGCCGGGCTGGGTGGCGTTGTTCGTAAAGGGGCTGCCGGTGTTGAAGGCCTTGTCGTTGCCGTTGACCTGGGCGTACATGCGGTACTTGTCGGTCCCGGGCTTGGTGAAGACCTCGACCCGGCCGAAGCCTGCGCGGTCGTACTGGGCGGAGAAGGGATTCTGGTTGATGCGGATCTCGCGGATGGTGGACTTCGGCGGGAGCTGCCCCCCGGTGAAGCCATCGATGTAGATCTGGCCGCCGCTCGGGCCTGCGGAGGGCCCGGCGAGTGCGGTCAGCTCGCTTGAAAGCTCGTCTGGATCGTCTGAAAGGGCGTCCAGGTCTTTGCCCTTGAGGACGGTCGAGCTGGCGTTCGCGTCGGAGTCGGTCGAGACGCCGTTCTGGTTGGTGGTGACATTGATGACGGTCTGCTGATCCTGAATGGCGAGCTTGGCGTTGATCGACTGCGAGGCGGCGCCGATGCGGACGCCCTGGCGCACAAAGCTGGCGAAGCCGGGCATGGTGATGGTGAGCGAATAGGTGCCTGGAGGCACGCCGCGAAAGGCGTAGGTGCCGTCCGAGCCGGACTCGATGCTGAAGGCTTTGCCGGTGGCGGGCGTCAGGGTCAGGGTTGCGCCGGGGATCTCGGCGTTGTCCGGGTCAGCGACGACGCCGGTCAGGACGACGGCGCCGGAGTTTGCGGACTTTGCGTCCGCGCCCTGCTGATTGGCTGGGACCTGGGCTGCGGTCTGGGCTCCGGACTGCTGGGCCTGGGCGAGATTCGTGCTCATGGCTCCGGCGCTGCCGACAGACAGTGTCAGGGCGGCGTTCAGAAGCCGGGACCGGGCCGGGGATCGTTTGGACAACAGGGACATTCACACTCCTCAAGTCAGATAGCTGGGGGATTGAAGCTGAGTTTTAACGTCCGCCTTCGCCGCCGCCCTCAGGGGCGCCACCGATGTTCCAGGGAGAGAGCGTGATGGGGGCGGAGCCGCTGGGGGTTGCAGAAAGGATCTGTTCGACGCCCGAGAGCAGCGTGATGGCGGTGAGGGTTGCGTTGGCATCGCGGGAGGCGACGATCATGACGGCTTCGCCTGCATGGAGATCGCTGAGTGGCTGGGTGGGAAGCCGGGAAAGCATCTGCGAAAGGTCCATGCCGGCGCTGCGGGGGCGCGCGCCGGACTCGCTGGCGGCACCGGCCTGAGCGCCAGCCTGAGCACCGGCCTGAGCGCCAGCCTGCCCGCTGGGCTGAGCGCCAGCCTGCCCGCTGCCCTTCCCGGCCGGGCCGGCGGTGCCTGAGGCACGGCCCTGACCTTCGCCGCGGCCGCCCGCCCCAGCGCCGCCGCCGTTGCGGTTCCGGGCGGTGAAGCGTGCCGAGGCCTCGGGCGGGAGCTTGCGCAGGTCCGACTTCTGCGTCACGAAGACCGTCACGACCTTTTTTGTGGCTGTGTCTTTGAGGGTAAGGGTCAGCTTGTTCTGATCGACGGCGGAGACGATGCCCGAAAGATTCTCGAAGGCTCCATAGACCACCTGGTCGGCGGCCAGCGAGAGCCGGTCGTCGGCGACGGTGCCGCGTGCGCGCAGCTGATCTCCGGCGTGGATCTCCTGCAGGTTGCCGGGCCTGACGTCGGCGAAGGCGACGGAGTCGTCTGCCGGGCGGTTGGAGCGGGTGGGGGGGGGGGTGTTTGGGGTCCGGGCTTGGCGGGCGGGGTGGCCCCCCCGCGACGCCGACGGGCGTGGCTGCCAGATAGACATCGGCCTAGCCGACACGCCCATGCCGCTGCAACTGTTCCAGGTGGCGGAGTATGGCGCCAACGGCACGGTGCCGCAGCGCCGGGAAACCTACCTGAACGGCGGCGCAGCCTACTACCAGGTCTATGCAACCCAGGACGGTCGCCACGTTGCGCTCGGCGCGATCGAGCCTAAATTCTGGGCCGCCTTCTGCACGGCTGCGGGCGGTCCCGACTGGGTGGCCGGGCAGGCGGAAC
>CAXTUS010000196.1:0-3526 GCA_964247475.1 uncultured Acidobacteriaceae bacterium
ATTGGGCGCAGTGTTGTGGGCGATGCTGTCGGCGGCGTTGTAGGTGGCCTGCTTTTTCATGGGGCTTCCCCGCTTCATCATAGCGGCCGGGTGGGCGGGCGAGATTATCCTTGAGTCATGGCATCTGCACGCCGCTTCCTCCCCTTGTTGCTTGCGACCCTGTTCGCCGCGCTGCCCTTCGCGGCCGCGATCGAGGTGCGCGTGACCGCGCCCGCGCTTGAGCGAACGCTCGAGCACCAGGTCTTCAACCAGGCGGGGCCTGATGGCAGGCTCGACCGGCACTACCTGCGCGGCAGCAAGACGACCGGGTGCGCGATCTATTCGGACGAGCCGCACGTGGCGTTTCGCGAAGACCGCGTGGTGGTGACGCTGAAGACGCACTTCAAGCTTGGATTCGGCAAGTCCTGCTTCGGGCTGGGAACGACGGCGGAGTCCGAGGTCTCGTTCATTCCCGAGGCGGAAGGGGAGTCGGTGGGCTTTCGCGATGCGCGCATCGAGCACATTACGAAGAACCGTGAGCTGGACCTGCTGCTTGAGCCGTTTCTTGCAAAGAAGCTGCCGCAGGAGATGAAGATCAACGCCGCCGAGTTGATGCGGACGCTGCTGGTGAAGGCGCCTGATTCGACCGGCTACAACCTGACGCTGACGCGGTTGAAGCTGCACTCGATGCTGGTGGAGGGGCAGGACCTGGTGGTGGATCTCGACGCGAACATCCGCCTGGAATAGGGCTGTTGTACTGGGGCTGAATTTGCCCGGATTTACGGCGCGCCTATAGACTCGAACCCACTGATGACGCCCTTATCCCGCCTGGTCTCCTTCCCTGCCGCCCTGCTGCTTGGTCTCGTTCCATTCTGCTTCCCGCCGGCTTTGCGGACGGCCGCTGCGCAACAGGCGCCCGCACCCCCGGCACGTTCGAACGCGGTGCGCACGGTGGCGTATGCAAACAGCTATCCTTCGGGGGCGCCGCCGCGGGACAGCGTGTGGAGCCCGGATGGCAAGCGCCTCACGTTCATGGCGACCGATGCGAAGATCGGCCAGCCGGGAGACATCATTGCGGTGGACGCGGCCACCGGGCAGGCGAGCGTGCTGGCCTCGGCGGTGCAGCTGAGCCGCCTGAGCTCTGCCGAGATCAACGAGAAGGACCGGGATCACCGCAGCCGGTACAGCATGTCTGCGTTTCTGTGGGCGGATGATTCAAAGCACCTGCTGCTGGACCAGGGCGGGCGGCTGTGGCTGTATGACATCGCGACCGGCAATGGAGCTTTGATCGTTGATACGGGTGCAGGCTCGGGAGATGATCCGAAGTTCTCGCCGGATGCGAAGTCGGTGTCTTACATCCGCAATCACAACCTGTATGTGCATCCTGTCGGCAACGCCTCCGCTCGGGAGACGGCGCTGACGAGCGATACGAATCCCGGTTTGCTGAACGGCGAGGTGGACTGGGTGTATCTCGAAGAGCTGGACGTGCGCAGCAACTACTTCTGGTCGCCTGACTCGTCTGCGATTGCGTACCTGCAGATGGATGAGGCGAAGGTGCCGGAGTATCCGATTACGGACTTCATTCCGGTGCATCCGACGATCGACCAGCAGCGCTATCCTCAGCCCGGGGACCCGAGCCCGGGAGTGCGTGTGGGCATTGTGCCTGCGACCGGTGGAGCGACGAAGTTTATCGAGCTGCCGTTCAGCCAGAACAACGATTATGTTCCGCGGTTTGGCTGGGTGGATGCGCATACCGTGTATATCGAGGTGCTGAAGCGCGATCAGAAGTCGCGCAGCCTGTACCTGGCCGATGTACGCACGGGGCAGGCGCGCGCGGTGTACACCGACACCGATGCGAAGTACCTGAACTCCGATTACGACGTGACGCTGCTGCCGCACGGCAGGTTTGTGGCGAGCAGCTGGCGGGACGGCTACACGCATTTGTATCTGTACAGGTTCGATGAGAAGCATCCGCTGGCCGGGCCGGCGACGCTGCTGCGCAAGCTGAACGAAGGGAGCTACGATGTGTCCGCGGTGGAAGGCTACGACGCGGGTGCAGACACGCTCTTCTACGATTCGAACGAAGGCGCCGCGCTGGATGCGAACCTGTGGCAGGTGAAGCTGGATGGGGCTGCGGCGCCGGTAAAGGTCACGCCGGAGTCGGGCGCGCATGATCCGACGCTGTCGCCTGACCATCAGCACTTTGCTGATCTGTACAGCACGTTTACGACACCTCCCGTCGGCAGGGTGTGTCCGCTTGCGCCGGGCGCGGGGTGCAGGACGTTCTGGCGTTCGAACGAGGTGCCGACGGCGACGGGCGTGACCTCGACGATCGTGAACTTCATGGCAGCGGACGGCAGGACGGAGCTGCATGCGACGCTGGTGATGCCGGTGGGCAAGACGCTGCCGGGGACAGTGCCGCTGATCATGAATCCTTACGGCGGGCCGCTGCCGGCGTCTTCGCCTGCTGTCCATAACGGCTGGGGCTCGCCCATCTTTGACGAGCTGCTGGCGCAGCACGGGTTCGCGGTGCTGAATGTGGACAGCCGTGGCGGCGGCGGGACGGGGCGCGCGTTTCAGCAGGTGGCATATCACGACTTCGGGGCGGTGCAGCTGGCGGACCAGATGGCGGCGCTTGACCAGGCGCTGAAGCGCTACCCGCAGCTCGACGCGGAGCGTGTGGGCTGGGGGGGGTGGAGCTGGGGCGGGACCTTTACGCTGTACGCGATGACCCACAGCGACCGGATCAAGGTGGGTGTGGCGGTGGCTCCGGTGACTGACTTCCGCAACTACGATTCGATCTACACGGAGCGCTACATGGGGCTGCCGTCTGAGGATGCGGCGGGCTACGAACAGGCTTCGGTGACGGCGTCTGCGAGCCGGCTGAAGGGCAAGGTGATGATTGCGCTCGGCACGGGCGATGACAACGTCCACCTGGCGAATACGATCCAGTTCCTCGAGCCCTTGATCGAGGCGGGCATCCCGTATGACCTGCAGCTGTTCCCCCGCAAGACGCACTCGATCGCCGGGCAGGCTTCGCGCGACGAACTGTTCAACCGGATCCTGGCGCAGTTTGAGGATTTCCTGAAGTAGGGTTGCGAAAGCACCTTGCAGCGCCTGCCGGAGCTTCGGGGCAGGATTCGCATCTAACCAGTCAATGACGACGCAATACAAGTCCGGTCAGAGCTCTTCGTTGTCCTTGTTCGGCTTGCTGTTTGCGCTGGTGCTGGGCGCATTGCTGCTGGGCATCTTTCTGCATCGTGCGCAGACCGGAATTGCGGGGCGGCTGGCGACGCTGATTACGGGCCGGACCGAGCACTACGACGTGTCGGTGCCGGTGGTAGTCGAGCGGATCCAAAGCCTGAACCGGCTCGAGACGGTGGTCTATTCGCTCGACACAATCGTTGAAAACAGCAAGTCGAGCCCGGTGTTTCCGGACATCCTGGCGGGTGACAAGATCCTGCTGGTGGTGCATGGGCAGTCGGTGGCGGGGATCGACCTGGCCAAGCTGCGGCCCGAGGATGTAAGGATCGATGGGCTGCGGGGC
>CAXTUS010000197.1:0-3378 GCA_964247475.1 uncultured Acidobacteriaceae bacterium
CCACCACCGCGGCCACCACCGCCACCGCCGCCCGCTAGGCTCATGAGCAGGTAGATGGCCCAGCCAAGGTTTCCCGTCTTCGCCAGGATGATGATCAGCAGCACGAAGCCAACACCGAGCAGGATCTGCCCCAGGCCCATCTTCTGCGGGGCCTTTGCCTCTTCCTGCTGGTAGCGGTAGCGGTGTTGCGTCTCGGTCAGGGTCACACCTTTGTCTGCAGCGACCACATCCGCCAGGCCGCGCTCACCAGCGTAGAGCGCGCCGTCGTAGTCGCCGGCAGTCGCGAGCGGCTTAACCTGATCGAGGATCGCCCCGACCTTTGCATCATTCAGAATGCCTTCGAGCCCGTAGCCGGTCTCGATCCGCAGCTTACGCGGCTTCATCACGATTACAAACAGGGCGCTGCGGTCTTCACCCTTCTTGCCCAGCTTCCACTTCTCTTCCAGTGCGACAGTAAACTCTTCAACGCTCATGCCATCGTCAAGTGACTTGATCGTGACGACTACCAGTTCTGCGTCTGCCTTCTGGTGCACCTGCAGGGCGAGGTCTTCAATCTTCTGCGCACCGGCGGGAGAAAGGATATGAGCAAAGTCGTTCACGTAACTGGTAGGCGAGGGCAGATCGCCTGGCTTCTCCGCCGCGAGCCATGCGCCTGAGCAAATAAAGGCGCACGACAGCGTGAACCACCACGCCATCGCACGCCAACCAGCAACCATCCGTGTCATCTTTCTCAGTCTACGCGCAGCCGATCAGGTAGAGCCCGGCACCCTGTAAAGCGGATGGCGAGCATGGTGGCAACACACTTACTGAGCCGCAACGCCCATCGAAGAACCGATCTTATCGATCATCTTCTTGTGCTGCAGGATCACCTGCTGGCCTTTCATCACGGCCATCTTCAAGTCCTGATCGCTGGTTGATGAGGCTTCTGCGCTGAAATCCTTTGCATCCTCGGCATGGTCCTTCATCATGAAAGACACGTACTCCTTGTCGAAGTCAGCGCCTGAGAGGCCCTTCAGCTTGTCGAGTTCTGCCTGATCCTCAGCCTTCGGCTTGTCCGGAGGCTGTACGCCCATGCGATCGGCAAACGGCTTCAGATCATTGTTCAGCATGGTGTGATCGGTGACCATCCTCTGCCCGAAGGCCTTCACCTTGCTGTCAGAAGCCTGGGAGGAGGCCATCTGACCGGCGGCGATCTCGACCATCCCGCCCTGTGCGGCTGTTTTCAGGAACATCTTGTCCTTCATGCCCTGCTCCGCGGAGTCCGCACCCATCCCTCCACCGCCCGGTTCGGCCGTCGAGTTGCCATTCTGGCTGTTGTTTGACGCATGCCTCACCCCGGGTGTCTGCTGCGTAGTGGTTGGGCTTGGCGTCCCGACCTGCGCACCTGGTGTGGCCGTGCCCGGGTTGGGGTTTGATGGGTCCGCCTGTGCGTGCAGAGCTACAGGGACGGACAAGCAAACAGCAAGGGAACAAGCCCCGACAACAGCTTCTAAACGGATATATCTCATCGTTCAACTCCTATGCCTAACAAGATCATGGGCTGCCGGCAGCAACGGCTTCGCTGCAGACGTGGCCTGCCGGAGACGAATCCTACGCCGCGCGGCGAGCCTTTGTCCCGCGCGATCGCAGATTGTATGGTGAGTTCCGCGCACCACAGGTTGCTTTCATGCCCGGCGGGAAGAAACAAAGGCATCTGCGTCCTGATCGCGGACGCCTGACTTTGGGGTGAAGGTACTTGCGCGTGGGGGCCGTAAAGGTCAGCCGCTTACGCGCGCAAGCGCTACCCGTCCCACGAAGGGGCACATGTCCAGCGTCTAAACGCCCTTGGCGCTGCTTCGTTTCCTAAGGCTCCAGGCCGCGCCTGCCTGTATCCTTAAGGCTGGAGCGCAAGCCAACCGCATGTCCGAAGAGAATCGCAGCAGCCTGATCAAAGCACCTGTCGCCCGGCGCGAGCCTACCCCAACCCACTTGCACGGCCACGTCCTCGAAGACGACTATGCCTGGCTGCGCAACAAGGGCAAGGACGAGGTCACTGAGTACCTCACGCAGGAAAATGCCTACACCGCATCCGTCATGGCGGGCACCGAGCCCCTCCAGTCGGTTCTCTACCAGGAGATGCTCTCGCACATCCAGGAGACCGACGAGAGCGTGCCCGCACCTGACCACGGCTATCTTTACTTCAGCCGCACCGTGGAAGGCTCTCAGTACCCGATTCACTGCCGGCGGGCTGCAGGCGATGGGGCACCGGAAGAAGTGATCCTCGACGTCAACCTGCTCGCTCGAGGGCAGTCCTACATGGCGGTTGGCGCGATGAGCGTTTCACCGGACAACAGGCTCCTTGCTTATTCGACAGACAATACCGGCTTTCGCCAGTACACCCTGCACATCCGCAATCTCACCACCGGCCAGGACCTAGCGGACTCCGCTGAACGTGTCGGCTCCTTCACCTGGGCTGCCGACTCGGCAACCCTCTTCTTCACCACTGAAGACGAGCAGACCAAGCGCCACGACAAACTCTTCCGCTATACGCTGAGGACTGATACGCCGCTGACTTCTTCGAACGCCGACCTGCTTCTTGAAGAGGCCGACGAGCGCTTCAACCTGGGCGTGGGCCGCACCCGCGATCGCCGGTATATCATCGTCGAGGCCGGCTCGCACACCACCAATGAGTGCCGCTTCCTGCCAGCCGACCAGCCCTTTTCGGATCTAATCCTCATCGCGCCTCGCCTCGATGACCAGGAGTACTATCCTGACCATCGCGACGGCCTCTTCTACATCCGCACCAATGACACCGCGCGTACCTTTCGCCTGGTCGTCGTACCCGTCGCCACCCCCGGCCGCGAGTACTGGCGCGCGTTCTACCAGGGAGCGCCGGAGATCCCGCTCGAAGACTTCGACCTTTTCCAATCCTTTCTCGTTCTTTCCGAGCGCAAAGCCGGCCTGCCGACGCTGTCTGTTCACCCTCTCGGGATCGATCAGACGCTCGGCCAGGGAGCCCCGATAGCCTTTCCTGAGCCCACCTACACTGCCGCTGCACACATCAACCGTGAGTTCGAAAGCACGAAGTTCCGCTACAGCTACACCTCGCTCGTCGCGCCCGCTTCGGTCTATGAGTACGACACGCTCACCGGCAGTTCAACCCTGCTCAAGCAGCAGGCTGTCCCCGGAGGCTTCGTTTCCGCTCACTACGCCTCAGAGCGCCTCTGGATCAAAGCCCCTGATGGGGTGGAGATCCCCGTGTCGCTCGTCTACCGGCGGGACAAGTTCAACCCACACACACTAAGCAACACAGCATCTGCAGGTGCCTCAAACCCGCTCTATGTCTACGCCTACGGATCCTACGGTTATGCGCTGCCGATCGGCTTCTCGCCCACCAGG
>CAXTUS010000198.1:0-3347 GCA_964247475.1 uncultured Acidobacteriaceae bacterium
ACCCTCGCCCAGCATGGTCGTCCTGCCCGCCGTCCCGCCCATCAGGAAGCCCTTGCCCCGCGAGTCCGCAAACGCCCACGCCATGTCCCCGATCCTTTGAAAGCCGAACATCGAGTAGTACATGTAGAAGGGAATCGAAGGCACGCCATAGTTCGAATACGCCGTGCCCGCAGCCGTGAACGACGCCATCGACCCGGCCTCCGTGATGCCCTCTTCAAGGATCTGGCCATCGCGGTTTTCACGGTAGGACAGCAGCATATCCGCATCGTGCGGGATGTACTTCTGACCCTCGGGCGCATAGATGCCCACCTGCTTGATCGAAGATTCCAGCCCGAACGTACGGCCCTCATCCGGCACAATCGGCACGATCCACCGGCCGATCGCCTTCTCCTTCATCAGCGCGTTCAGCAGGTTCACAAAGCCCATCGTCGTCGAGATCGAACGGCCCTTCGAGCCATCCGTCCAGCTCTTGAAGAACTCAAGCGCAGGCGCCTTGAACTCCGGCGCACGCTCGGTGATCGCAGGCACGGCACGCTGCGGCAGGTACCCGCCAAGCTCCCGTCGCCGCGCCTGCAGGTACTCGATCTCGGGCGCATTCGGCTCCGGCCGATAAAACGCACCATCCTTCGCCGCCTGCTCCGGGATCGGGATATCGAAGCGCTTCACAAACGCAGCCAGCGCATCGTCGGCGAGCTTCTTCTCACTGTGCGTCGCATTGCGCGCCTGCGCCGACCCCAGCCCGAAGCCCTTCACCGTCTTCGCCAGGATCACCGTCGGGCCACCCCTGTGCTCGACCGCCTGCTTGTACGCGTTGAAGATCTTCGCCGGGTCATGGCCGCCGCGATGCAGCAGCCCAAGCTGCTCGTCGCTGTAGTCCTTCACCATCTCCAGCAGCTCCGGGTACTTGCCGAAGAACTCCTTGCGCAGGTAAGCCCCGTCCTTCGCCTTGAAGGTCTGGAAGTCCCCATCGACGCACTCTTCCATCCGCTTCAGCAGCAGCCCCTGGGTATCGCGCGCGAACAGAGCATCCCAGTCCGAGCCCCACAGCACCTTGATCACGTTCCAGCCCGCGCCGCGAAAGACACCCTCAAGCTCGTCGACGATGCGCGCATTGCCGCGCACCGGCCCATCCAGCCGCTGCAGGTTGCAGTTGACGACGAAGATCAGGTTGTCGAGCTTCTCGCGCGCACCGAGCGAGATCGCACCCAGCGTATCCACCTCGTCCGTCTCGCCGTCGCCCAGGAAGCCCCAGATCTTGCGCTCGGTCTTCTGGATCAACCCGCGGTTCTCGAGGTACCGCATAAATCTCGCCTGGTAGATCGCATTCAACGGACCGATTCCCATCGACACCGTCGGAAAGTTCCAGAACTCGGGCATCAGCCACGGGTGCGGATAGCTCGAAAGCCCCGGCTCGCCGCGCAGCTCATGGCGGAAGTTCTTCAGGCGGCTCTCATCGAAGCGGCCTTCAAGATAGGCCCGCGCATAGACCCCCGGAGACGCATGGCCCTGGAAGTAGATGAAATCGCCCGGCTCGTTCCCGTACTTCGCCCGGAAGAAGTGGTTGAATCCCACTTCGAGCAGCGTCGCCTGCGAAGAATACGTCGAAATGTGGCCGCCGATCCCCGCATCCTTCTTGTTCTGCGAGTGCACCATCGCCATCGCGTTCCAGCGCAGCAGCGACTCCACCCGGCGCTCCATCTGCCGATCGCCCGGATACGCGACCTCGTCTTGCTTGCGGATCGTGTTGCGGTAGCGCGTCACCAGCGCGCCTTCCACCTTGACGCCCGTCTCCCCGGCACGCTCGCGCAGCGCACCCAGCAGCTCCGCACCCTGGGCCGGCTCGCTCTTCACCACCTGGTCAAACGCTTCAAGCCACTCGGCAACCTCGGCGGCAAAATCCTGCTTCGCTCGATCGTCGGTCGTCGCTGCTGCGGGCAAATCCATCACTGCTGCATCCATGGGGGGTCTATCCTTCGGGTCGTGTCGTATAAGCCAGCGTTATGTCGGTCTACGCTTACAAAGATAATCGCCGGAGGGGGAAACGTCACATCCGTCCGAATAACGTCCTCGGACCGGTCCGATTTCACTCGCGTCGGAACCGGCTTCAACTGCGAAGCTAGCGATGCGCGCCAGCCTGGCGAGACTTGCCAGAAAGGGACCCCGCGATCAAGAGCCTGCCTCATACACTCCCCCGCCGCGGCAGGCGACGCGGGGAAGGTCATCGGACTCAGCCAGCGCTCGGCCCAGAGGTCGGCATGGTGACCGCTCGGTCAGGGCCGCGACCGGGCCAGCGCTGCGGGGCAACGGTCATGGCAGCGCTTGGGAAACGAGCAGCGCAGCGTCCGTGTCAGCCCTCCGGGCAGCCGCCTGAATCGGGCACGCGCCTGCTCTCAGGTGGCCGCTCTCACGTGGCCGCTCAGGAAGGCCGCTCTCGAAGGGCCGCTGCTAAGCCGCTGCCCTTCGATTCCTGCCCTCGGCCAGCCGCCCTGCGGGGACGAGACGGCTGCCCCTAGGTCGAGTAGTCCGCATTGATCCGCACATACTGCTCCGTCAGATCGCAGGTCAAAAAGACGAAGCCGGCCGTGCCCACGCCCATGTCGAGCGTAATCGTAAACTCGCGCTGGCTCATCGCCGCATGCGCCGCCTTCTCGTCAAACGAAGCCGCCCGCATGCCGTCCTCAAACACCACCTGCTCGCCGATCGCGATCCGCACACGGCCTGGATCAAACGGCACGCCCGCGTACCCGGCAGCCGCCAGCAGACGCCCCCAGTTCGGATCGGCCGAGCTCCAGGCCGTCTTGTTCAACGGACTGTGTGCGATCGCCCGGGCGATCTTCAGCGCATCTTCCTCGCTCGCGCAGTTCTGAACGTCGAGCGTCACCACGTGGGTCACGCCCTCGCCATCATCGACGATCTGGTGCGCCAGGCTCGCGCACACCAGCTTCAGCGCGTTCGCAAACGCAGGCCCCACCCGCTCGTTGAGCCCGATCTCGCTCGCGCCGCTCGCCATCAGCAGCACCGTGTCGTTGGTCGAGGTATCGCCATCGATCGAGATCGCATTGAAGCTGCGCGTCACGGCGGGCGCCAGCAGCGCTTCAAGCTCCGCCGTTGAAGCCTTCAGATCGGTAAACAGGTACACCAGCATGGTCGCGTGTCTGGCCGCGGGGCCGGCGGCAGGCTCGCCCGCCGGGCCAAGTTGAGGATGAATCATCCCCGCACCCTTGGCACAGCCGAACAGGCGCACCTCCGCGCCATCGACATCGACCACCGCCCGCGCCACCTTCAGCCTGGTGTCGGTCGTCATGATGGCGGTCGCGAAGAGCTCCGCATGCGCGGGCGTCGTACCC
>CAXTUS010000199.1:0-3252 GCA_964247475.1 uncultured Acidobacteriaceae bacterium
CGTCATGGTCGCATCTTCTCACACAGGGTGGAAGCCGGAGCCTGGTGGAGTTCCCACCTGTTGGGGCGAGTGGGCCGGGAGGCTTCCTGCTTCGCTTAGTAGCGGTGGTAGCGGTGGTAGCGGTGGTAGCGGTGGTGCCGGTGATGATGGCGACGGGGGTGGTGTGGATAGCGGTGATGGCGGCGGAACTGGGCGTCTACAGGGGGAGCGAAAGGCGCAGCCAGGATCAAGGCAAGCAGGGAGTAGACAAAGAGCTTCATCGCCAGGTAGATGTTGCCGCTGCATGCAGGGTTGTTGCGCATGCGGCATGCAAGCTAGAGCGCTGACGCGGCATGGATCATCTGGCGTTCATTTGATTACGGAGCGCTTTCAAGTAGAGTTCCTAGTGAGTCGTTTGCGGACGAGACGAGGAACTTCCTCGCAAAAAGGAGCAGCAATGCAGCTTGGGATGATTGGACTGGGTCGGATGGGCGCGAATATGGTGAAGCGCCTGGCAGAGAAGGGTCACGAGTGCGTGGTGTGGGACACGTCGCAGAAGACGGTGGATGAGCTTGCACAGACCGACCACATCACGGGTTCGAACTCGCTTGAGGACTTTGTCTCGAAGCTGCAAAAGCCGCGTGCGATCTGGCTGATGATCCCGGCGGGTTATGTGGAGTCGACGATCCAGAAGATCGTGCCGCATCTTGAGGCGGATGACATCCTGATCGATGGCGGCAACTCCTATTACATCGACGACATTGCCCGTACCAAGGAGCTGACGCCGAAGGGCATCCACTATGTGGACGTGGGGACGAGCGGAGGCGTGTGGGGGCTCGAGCGCGGCTACTGCATGATGATCGGCGGCCCGGACGTTGCGGTTGAGCGGCTGGACCCGATCTTCAAGGCGATTGCGCCAGGCGTGGGCGATATCCCGAAGACCAACGGTCGCGAGCAGCTGGGCACGACGTCTGAAGAAGGGTACCTGCACTGTGGGTTGAGCGGCGCCGGGCACTTTGTGAAGATGGTGCACAACGGGATCGAGTACGGCATGATGGCCGCGTATGCCGAGGGCCTGGGCGTGTTGAAGGCTGCCAATATCGGCAAGCACACGAACGAGATCGATGCCGAGACGACGCCTCTGCGGGACCCCGAGCACTACCTGTATGACATGGACCTGCCGAACATCACCGAGGTGTGGCGGCGTGGCTCTGTGATCGCCTCGTGGCTGCTGGACCTGACGGCAGGTGCGTTGGCGCAGGATCCTGAGCTTTCGCACTATGGCGGGCGTGTTTCTGACTCCGGCGAGGGCCGCTGGACGGTGAAGGCCGGCATCGATGAGGGCGTTCCGACCCCGGTATTGACGGCTTCGCTTTACACGCGCTTCGCGTCGCGTGGCGAGGCGGAGTACTCGAACAAGGTGCTGTCGGCGATGCGGTTTGCGTTCGGCGGCCATCTCGAGAAGCCGAAGGAGTAGTTACAAACGGGGCACGAGTGGATCGGAGAACGAATGAGCCGTAGTCAATCGGATGCACTGGTCTTCTTCGGTGCAACAGGCGATCTTGCTTACAAGAAGATCTTTCCGGCGCTCCAGTCGATGGTCAAGCGCGGCACCTTGAAGGTCCCTGTCATTGGTGTCGCGAAGGCCGGCTGGAACCTGGATCAGTTGAAGGCTCGGGCCAAGGATTCGCTTGAAAAGCACGGGGGCCTGGATGAGGCGGCGTGGGAGAAGCTGAGCAGGCTGCTGTGCTATGTGGACGGCGACTACTCTGACCCTGCGACATTTGCCGCGGTGCGCAAGGAGCTGGGCGACGCCGCGTGCCCGGCGCACTACCTGGCGATCCCGCCGTTTCTGTTTGCCAAGGTGGTGGAGCAGCTGGTGCAGTCGGGCAGTGCGAAGAACGCACGGATGATCGTTGAAAAGCCGTTTGGGCATGACCTGGCGAGCGCGCAGGAGCTTGACCGGATCCTGCTCTCGGCGTTCCCCGAGACGGCGATCTTCCGCATCGATCACTACCTGGCGAAGGGCCCGGTGCACAACATGGTTTCGTTCCGGTTCTCGAACTCGTTCCTTGAGCCGGTGTGGAATCGCGATCATATCGAGAGCGTGCAGATCACGATGGCCGAGGACTTCGGCATTCAGGGTCGAGGCGCCTTTTATGACCAGACGGGCGCGATCCGCGACGTGATCCAGAATCACATCTTCCAGCTGATGTGCAACCTGGCGATGGAGTGCCCGCCGCGCAACGACAGCGAATCCATGCGTGACGAGAAGGTGAAGGTGCTGAAGGCCATTCCTTCGATCGACCCGAAGGACCTGATCCGCGGGCAGTTCCATGGCTATCTCGACGAGCCGGGTGTGGCTGCGGGGTCAACGGTTGAGACGTATGCGGCGCTGCGGCTTGAGGTCAAGAACTGGCGCTGGGACGGTGTGCCGTTCTACATCCGTGCGGGCAAGAACATGCCGATCACCTGCACCGAGGTGATTGCGCGGTTTCGCAAGCCGCCGGCGAACGGGTCGGGCAAGGATGGCCTGCCCACCAACTATGTGCGCTTCAGGATCAGCCCGGAGATGACGATCGCGATGGCGGTCGTGGTGCATTCGCCGACCGATGTCCGGTCGCAGGAGGCGGTTGAGATGATTGCGAGCAGGCACTCGAGGCCGGGCGAGATGGAGGCCTACGAGCGTGTGCTGTCGGATGCGATCGCGGGCGATGCGACGTTGTTCGCGCGGCAGGACTATGTCGAAGAGGCCTGGCGGATTGTCGATCCCGTGCTGCAGGTGGCGACGCCGGTGTATCCGTATGAGCCGCACACCTGGGGCCCGAAGGAGGTTGAGGAGCAGGTGGTGCCACCTGGTGGCTGGGATCGCCCGCGGCCGGAGGAGTCTGAGGACTTTCGGCTGATCAAGCAGGTTGTGCCTGCGGGATGAGGCTTGGAAGCGCGTCCTCGAGCGTGAAGGGGGCAGAGCGGCACCCTTTTGGGGGTGCCTTTCATCTTTGTAACTGGATCTGTTGCCTGACGTTAAGCAGTCTGAAGCTGGCCATCGTTCGGCATGGGGGGCGGCTCGAGCGTTCGCTTAGGTAACTGATGATGAACTTGTTCGCTCAGGCTTGTCTGCGGTGCGTGCTGGCTGCCCAGGCGGAGGCCGCTCGTGAGCGGGGCACCTATGGATTTTTGCGCGCGCTCAGGCGAAGGGGCTCCACGAAAGTTGTGCTGATGGTGGACTGCGTGCCTATTTGTATCCATCAGCAGCACGGTCATTTTTTGGGA
>CAXTUS010000200.1:0-3169 GCA_964247475.1 uncultured Acidobacteriaceae bacterium
GTGGAGGATGAGCGCGACCCTCGATCAGGATGGTGTCGTACATAAAGCGCGCGTCGGCGAAGGTGACACGGGTGAGTGGGTGGGCGGGGTCCGAGTGCTCGGGCGCTTCGGTGAGGACGGGGTACATGGACCAGTCAAGATAGATGTGCCCGAGGGTGCTTCGTTTGGCGGCGAGCAGGGCGAGGGAGGTGGGCGGCTTGTAGAGGGTATCGGACGGGGTGGGCGGAAGCGCAAAGCCGGTGCGGGTGTCGATGGTGGCGAGCTGCAGGGTTGCGGGAGTCTCGGCGACGGTGCTCCAAAGCCAGGGATTGATGGGATGCGGGCTGGCGAAGACACGGGTGGCTGCCGGCGTGTTGTCCGCGGCGGCGCGCAGCGCAAGGGCATGCTGGTCGAAGCGGAAGACGTACAGGCCGGCGATGAGGACGAGCGTGGTGAAGGCCCAGGCGGGGCCAGGATAGAGATTTCTGCGGCCCGCGACCTCTGAGTTGATGAGGCCGAAGAGCCAGGGCAGGATGAGCGCGGCAAGCAGCAGCAGGAAGAGCACGGGCTCGAAGATGAAGACGAACGAACCGGCGTACCAGTGCGGGTTGAACGGGAAGAACGGCCGGACGCCGTAGTTGTTGGTCCAGTCGAGCAGGATATGGCTGGCGAGGGCGAGCAGAGAGCCAGCAAAGAGGAGGAGCCAGTTGGGCGGGGCCTTGCCGGCTTCGCTCCTGCTGCTTCTGCGTGGGTCAGCCTTGCGTGTGCCGGCTTCGCCTGTGCCGGTTTCGCCTGTGCCGGTTTCGGGTATGCCGGGATGCCTGGCGCGCAGGCGAAAGACAGCCCAGGCCGCGATCGTAATCAGGGCGGCCTCGAACGGGATAGCGACCAGGGTGTGGGTGATGCCGCGGTGATGTTCGAAGCCGGTAAGCGGCCCGGCGAAGGACCAGACAGAGTCGATGTCCGGGAACTCTGCCGAGATGGCCATGGCGAGCGTGGCATAGGCGGCGCGCCGGTTGAAGCCGGTGCGGGCGAGCACCGCGCCAGTCAGCATGTGGGTTACGGGTTCCATGCAGCTAGGGTACTTGCCGTCGCCGCTTTGCGCCTGTGCCTGCGTCTTTATACTTGGGTGCATGGCGAAGGCAATGAGTGTCGAAGAACAGATAGAAGGGCTGCGCGAGGAGTTGCAGCATCACGAGCACCTGTATTACGTGCTTGATGCCCCGCAGCTAACGGATGCCCAATACGACGAGCGGATGAACCGTCTGAAAGCGCTTGAGCGCGAGCATCCAGAGCTGGTGACGCCTGATTCTCCTACGCAGCGGGTAGGGGGCAAGCCGGCCGATGGCTTTCAGAAGGTAGCCCACTCTCGGCCCATGTTGTCGCTCGACAACGCCTACAACGAGGCCGAGCTGCGGGCGTGGGATCAAAGGGTGCGCGCAGGTCTGCCATCGACCGAGAAGGTGAGCTATACGTGCGAGCTGAAGCTGGATGGGCTTTCGCTGGCGCTCCACTATCGGGCTGGCAGTAGCGAGGCCAGGGCTGGTAGTAGCGAGGTAAAGGCTGGCAATAGCGAGGTGAAGGCTGGTAGTGATGGGGCCAGGGCTGGCAGTGACGGGGCCAGGATGGAGCGCGGCCTGACGCGTGGAGACGGTGCGATCGGCGAAGACGTGACTTCGAATGTGCGGACGATCCGGTCGATCCCATTAACGATCTCTGCCGACAAGCTGAAGGCTGCGGGGCTGCCCACAAGCTTTGAGGTAAGGGGTGAGTGCGTGATGCCGCAGGCCGCCTTCCGCAGGCTGAACCAGGAGCGCGAAGCGGCAGGGCAGGCGCCGGCCGCAAATCCGCGCAACGCGGCCGCGGGGACAATCAGGACGCTCGAGCCGAACATCGTGGCGCAGCGGCGGCTGAATTTTTATGCGTACTTTCTGCTCGAGAGTGAAGGCGGCGAGATGCTGCTGAAGTCGCAGGCGCAGGCGTTGAAGGCACTTGGCAAGGCAGGGATGCGGGTGAATCCGCAGGTAGCGACAGTCGATACGGTTGAGGCGGTGTGGGAATTTATCGAGCGCGCGGAGCCTTTGCGGGACACGCTCGGCTACGAGATCGACGGCATCGTGGTCAAGGTAGACAGCGCGGTGCAGCAGCGGCGACTGGGCTTTACAGGGAAGGCGCCCCGCTGGGCGATCGCTTACAAGTTTGCGGCGCGGGCGGCGACAACGCGGCTGAACGGCGTGCTCTTCCAGGTTGGGCGCACAGGCAAGGTGACGCCGGTGGCGGACCTCGCGCCGGTGGCGATCGGCGGCACCACGGTGAAGCGTGCAACGCTGCATAACCCGGACGAGATCGTGCGGCTCGGCGTACGCATTGGCGACACGGTCTCGGTCGAGCGCGGCGGCGATGTGATCCCGAAGATCACCGGCGTGGTGGCGAGCGCAGAGGACGCGCAGGAGATTGTGTTTCCAGCCGAATGCCCGGTCTGTGCGAGTGCGCTGGTCAAGGAGCCGGGCGAGGTGGACTGGCGCTGTGTGAATGCGAGCTGTCCGGCGCGGCTGCGCGAGGAGCTGATTCACTTTGGCGCGCGCGGCGTGATGAATATCGAGGGCCTGGGCGATGCGATGGTGGCGCAGCTGCTGGGCCAGACGCTCGACGAGGTGGTAGCGGACGATGGCACACCCGAGGAGGTGCGTGAGCCCCTGGTGCGTTCGGTGGCGGACCTTTACAAGCTGACCAGGGCGCAGCTTGTGGGGCTCGAGCGGGTCGGCGACAAGACGGCGCAGGCGCTGCTTGACGAGATCGAGCGATCAAAGCAGGCAGGTCTGGCGCGGGTGCTGCTGGGGCTCGGAATACGGTTTGTCGGCGAGCGCACGGCGGGGCTGCTGGCGGCGCACTTCGGCTCGATTGCAGGGCTGATGGAAGCGACTGAGGACGACCTCACGAAGGTGAACGAGGTGGGTCCAAAAGTGGCGGAGGCGATCCACGAGTTCTTTGCAGTCGAAAAGAATCGTACGCTCGTGCGGCAGCTTCAAGCGTGCGGCGTGGTCATGACGGCAGAGAAGCGGGTGACTACGACCCAGCTCGAGGGACTGACGTTTGTGCTGACGGGCACCTTGCCGACGTTGACGCGCGAGCAGGCGAAGGAGCGAATCGAGGCCGCGGGAGGGCGGGTGTCGGGCACGGTGTCGAAGAA
>CAXTUS010000201.1:0-3164 GCA_964247475.1 uncultured Acidobacteriaceae bacterium
GGCGAGCGGTTCCGGGAGGCGGCGCAGACGGTGGATCTGTCGGCGGCGCCATTGATTGTTTCGGTCGGTCGCGGGATCAAGGAGGAGGAGAATCTTGCGATCGTGCAGGAGCTGGCGGATGTGCTGGGGGCGGAGCTGGCGGCTTCGCGGCCGATCTGCGACAACGGCTGGCTGCCGATGGAGCGGCAGGTGGGGAGCTCGGGGCAGACGGTGGCGCCGAAGCTTTACCTGGCGGTCGGGATCTCGGGTGCGATCCAGCACCTGGTCGGGATGAAGGGCGCGAAGACGATTATCGCGATCAACAAGGACGAGCATGCTCCGATCTTCGAGGTGGCGGACTACGGGGTGGCGGGCGATCTGTTTGAGATTGTGCCGGCGCTGACGAAGGCGATCGCGGCGGCGAAGGGGTAGGCCACGTGCATCCTGCGGGTGCACTTCGCTGCGGCTGGACGTGCGTCGCTTCATGCGAGTTCATCCGGAGGGAAGGGCCATGCTCCAGACCCCGGCAACGCGAAGCCCATCCCCCCACGAAGTGGTCGCCGTCCGCGACGAGGACGCACTTGCAGTTGATCCCGTGCGAAGCGGTCGTCTTTCCCGTAACCGGCCGTGCCGTTCGCGGAAGGTCTTCGCGGAAGATGCTCGCGGAAGATGTTCGCGGAACGGGGGCGGTCCTCCTGCCAGACACTATGATGGAGGGAAGGGTCGCGCACCCCCTGTAAGTTCAGTCTCATCCCTTTTGGCCTCGGCCCGCATCCAAGATTGGTCTGTATGGCGTTTGATTTGGTTTTGGAACCTCAGTCCGCAATGATCCATTCCTCCCCGGGGGCGATGTCGTCCCCTGGCGTCCGGCGGCTGCGCGACAGCCATGGGCGCGCGATCACGGACCTGCGCGTGTCGGTGACGGATCGCTGTAACTTTCGCTGCGTGTACTGCAGGACCGGCAACGAGGGCGCGCAGTATGCGGAGCTGGCGCATGCCGATTACCTGCGCATGATCCGGCTGTTTGTGTCGCTGGGGGTGGAGAAGATCCGGCTGACCGGTGGCGAGCCGCTGCTGCGTGCGGGGCTGATCGATCTGGTGCGCGAGGTGGCAGCGATGCGCACCGTCTTCACGCCGTCGCCCGAGCCGCTCGACCTGGCGATTACGACGAATGGCCACCTGCTGGCGGGGATGGCCGAGCCGTTGAAGGCTGCGGGGCTGACGCGGGTGACGGTGTCGATGGACGCGGTCGATGCGGAGACGTTCACGGCGATTACGCGGGTGCCGCGTTCGTTTGACCGGGTGCTGGCCGGGATTCGGGCCGCGTCCGCTGCAGGGCTTGGCCCGGTGAAGGTGAACTGCGTGTTGATGCGCGGCTTCAACGACGGGCAGATCGAGGCGTTTGCGGAGTTTTCCCGGCGCGAAGGCGTGATTGTGCGGTTTATCGAGTGGATGCCGCTTGAAGAGGGACGCACGTGGAGCCGCGACACGGTGGTGACGCTTGACGAGATCACAGGCCGGTTGAACGCCTATACGCCTGAGGGCCTCGGGGTCGCCGGCCTCAGGGAGCTGCCGCCGAACGCGAGCAGTGAGACGGCAAAGCGCTACACCTTCGCAGACGGGGTGGGTGAGATCGGGATCATTGCGCCAGTGTCGCGGCCGTTCTGCGGGCATTGCAGCCGGGTGCGGCTGACTTCCGATGGGAAGATCCGGACGTGCCTGTTCTCGCAGATGGATCATGACCTGTTTGGCAGGATGGTTCGCGGCGCATCCGATAAGGAGCTTTCCTCGTACATCCGGCAGGTAGTTGACCGGAAGGAAGCGCGTCATCATATTGGAGAGACGGGGTTCGAGAAGCCATCGCGCTCGATGGTTCACATTGGCGGTTGAACGAGGGGCCGGGTTGCTGGAGCGGTACGTTTGAACAGGATTGCTCTATCGTCTACAACTTTCGGTGTTCACGCCGATGGGTCATATCGAGCTAGGCTATTGTCAGCTTTATGTGAGGTTTGCGCGATTTGAAGCAGCGTCGCCAGTTCGAGGTGATCGAAAGCCGGCAGATGGATCATCTGCGCGTTTTTCATGACGTAGCCCGAACGCTGACGACATCGCTTGAGCTTGAAGAGATCCTGCGCGCGATCATGGAGAAGATGGCGAACTTCTTCGGGCCGGAGCGCTGGTCGCTGCTGATGATCGACCAGCAGAAGCAGGACCTGTACTATGCCATCGCGGTGGGCGAAGACTCGAACTCGCTGAAAGGGTTGCGGGTGCCGCTGGGGTCCGGAGTGGCCGGGTGGGTGGCGGCGACGGGCAATCCTCTGGTGGTCCCCAATGTGTCGCTCGATCCGCACTGGTCGAACTTCGCCAGGCTGAACCCGGACCTGAGGATCGAATCGATCGCCTGCGTGCCGATCCGTGCCGGGAATGAGACGCTGGGCGTGATCCAGCTTCTGAACTCAAAGCTGGACCTGATGTCCGAGTACAGCATCTCGTTTCTGCGGATCCTGTGCGACTATGCGGCGATCGCGATCGGCAATGCGCGCTCCGTCACGCTGATCCATGAGCTGACGATCACCGACGACTGCACCGGCCTGTTCAATGCGCGGCACCTGTATACGCGGCTCGACGAGGTGGTGATGCGCACGCATGTGGGGCTGCCGGTGCCGTTCAGCCTGCTGTTTATCGATCTCGACCACTTCAAAAGCGTGAACGACACGCATGGGCACCTGGCAGGCAGCCGGCTGCTGGCGGAGGTGGGCGGGCTGATCCGGCGGGTGATGGGGCCCGCCTTTGAGGCGTACCGGTACGGCGGCGACGAGTTTGTCGTGCTGATGCCAGGCGCTGAGAAGGTGACGGCAACGGCGCTGACCCGCACGCTGTGCGAGATGCTGCGCGAGCATACGTTCCTGACCGGCGAGCAGCTGGCATTGCATGTGTCGGGGTCGTTCGGCCTTGCGACGTATCCCGAAGACGGCGACACCGTGCATACCATTCTGCGGTCTGCCGACGCGATGATGTACGAGGTAAAGAACACGACGCGCAACGACGTAGCCGTGATGGGCATCCCGCGCAGAACCCGCACGACGATGCTGGCCGAGATGCCGGAGTCGCGGCGGTAAGGCAAAGGCAGCAGCAACTGCGTCCTAACGCCGGACGGGCGCCACTTCGTGGGGTGGGAGCGCTGG
>CAXTUS010000202.1:0-227 GCA_964247475.1 uncultured Acidobacteriaceae bacterium
AGCTGGACCTGGTGGGCGCGCGCGATGGCGGCGAGCTCCGGCCCGCGATAGGCGATCAGCTGCTTGTTCGCGGTGACGACGGACTTGCCCGCCTGAAGCGCGCGCTCGATCCAGCCGGCAGCCGGGTCCGAGCCGCCAACCAATTCGACGACGACGTCCGTATCCGAGGCGAGGACCTGTTCGAAGTCTTCGGTCCAGAGGGCGCCGGCGGGGACGTGGGCGGCGGC
>CAXTUS010000202.1:237-3163 GCA_964247475.1 uncultured Acidobacteriaceae bacterium
ATGTCCCGATTCAGGATCAGGCTGAGCTCGAGGCCCGGCAGGTAGCCGGCGCTGAGCAGCCGGGCGACAGACATGCCGACGGTGCCGAAGCCGAGGATGGCGATGCGGGTGGTTCCGGTGCGGACAGCTCCTGAGGCCATCAGTACTCAACCCTTTCGGCGAAGGCGCGCCAGGCGTTGAAGCATTCGCTTCCCTGATCACGCATGAGGTTGGCGGTGGGCAATTCGCGCTCGTGAACGGCTTTGCGCACCTGCGCGTAGAAGTGCGAATCGTCGAAACCGGCCTGCGCGGCGTCGGCCGCGGTGCTGGCGAAGAAGAGCGCATCGAGCCGGGCCCAGAGGATGGCGGAAAGGCACATGGGACAGGGCTCGCAGCTGGAGTAGATGGAGGCACCGCGCAGTTCAAAGCTGCCGATCGCACGGCATGCGGTACGGATGGCGCACATCTCGGCATGGGCGGTGGGATCGTTGGTGGCGGTGACCTGGTTGACGCCGGTCGCGACCACCTTGCCGGCCTGGACGACGACCGCGCCAAAGGGGCCGCCGGCGCCTGAGCGGACGTTTTCGGTGGCGAGGTCGATGGCCATCCGCATGAAGCGCGGGTCGGCTGCTTCGACTTCCATTCCGTGGGCGCGTAGGGTCTCTTGCATGGAGTTCGATACCTGTCGGTTGAAGTATGGCCTGGGCCCCCGGCCCGGACAGCATGAGGAGCAACCCGTTGGCGACAAGGTCGATTATGGCATACGGGCTGCGCTCGAATCCGCTGCTGCCGGGCCCGTGAAAAACCGCGTACACTGGCGTGTAGTAACCATCAGGCTCTGCCTTGAGGGCAGGGTTCGAGGGTCCGGCAGGGGCTTGCGACACGGCAGGCGGCACACGGTATACGGCAGACGGCAGACGGCAGACGGCACACGGCACACGGCACACGGTAGACAGTGAACTATGGCGATCCGATCCATCAACCCGGCGACCGGCGAGGTGATGCGCAGCTTTGAGCCTTTGAGCCAGGAGGCGATCAGCTCCAAGATCGCGCTTGCGCATGCGGCTTACAGGCAGTACTTCGAAGTTCCGCTGAGCCATCGGGCCCTGTGCATGCGGAAGCTGGCCGGGATCCTCGAGTATGAGCAGGAAGAGCTTGCGACGCTGCTGACGCAGGAGGTGGGCAAGACCATCCGGAGCTCGCGCCAGGAGGTTGCGAAGTGCGCTTTGGCGTGTCGCTACTTTGCCGAGAATGCGGCGAAGATTCTGGCCGAGGAGCCGATCGCCACCGAACATCAGAACAGCTATGTGCGCTGGGAACCGCTGGGTGTGGTGCTTGCGGTGATGCCCTGGAACTTCCCCTTCTGGCAGGTGTTTCGCTTCATGGCGCCGGCGCTGATGGCCGGCAATACGTGCCTGTTGAAGCACTCCGGGAACGTGCCTCAGTGTGCGCTGGCGATCGAAGCGCTGGTGCGGCGCGCGGGCTTTCCGCGTGGAACGTTCCAGACGCTGATGATCGATGCGCGGCAGGTGGAGTCGGTGCTTGCCGATGCGCGGGTGGCCGCGGTGACGTTGACGGGCTCAGAGGCTGCGGGTCGCGCGGTGGCGGCGCAGGCGGGCTGGCTGATCAAGAAGTCGGTGCTGGAGCTTGGCGGGTCCGATCCTTTTATCGTGATGCCCTCTGCCGACCTGAGGGCGGCGGTCGAGCAGGCGGTCACGTCGCGGACGATCAACAACGGGCAATCCTGCATTGCGGCGAAGCGTTTCATCGTTCATGTCGATGTCTTTGATGAGTTCGAGACGAGCTTTGTGGCCGCGATGGAGGCGCTGCGGGTGGGCGACCCGATGAAGGACACGACCGAGATCGGACCGCTTGCAACGGCGCAGCTGCTGTCTGACGTGGAGCAGCAGGTGGAGGCTGCCAAGCGAGCCGGGGCGCGGGTGCTGACCGGTGGCGAAAGGATGCTGGGCGCCGGCAACTTCTTCGAGCCGACGGTCCTGGTGGGCGTGCCGCGATCGGCGGCGGTGTATCGGGATGAGATCTTCGGGCCGGTGGCGATGCTCTTCCCTGCCGGCTCGATCGAGGAAGCGGCCGAGATCGCGAACGACACGCCCTTTGGACTGGGGGCCTCGGTCTGGACCCGCGACGCGGAGGAGCAGAAGCGGCTGATCGCGGAGCTGGTCTGCGGCCAGGTTTTCGTGAATACGATGGTGGCGAGCGATCCTCGCCTGCCGTTTGGCGGGGTGAAGAAATCGGGCTACGGACGCGAGCTTTCGGGTGCGGGGATGCGCGAGTTCATGAATGCGAAGACGGTGGTGATCGCGGACCAGGTGCAGCAGACCGAGATTGCCTTCGAGGCCCCGGCGGAGCTCGCGGAACCGGATGCTGAACCTGAATCTGAGCTGGCCCTGGGGAGGTTCCGTTCGGAGCAGTTCATGAGCGCGTTCCAGGTGGCGCTGGCCAGGGCGGAGCAGGCCGCCGCCGGTGACGAGAACGGCCGGGAGCCGCGGGATCAGATGTTCCAGGACCAGGAACCGTCCGAAGGGGACCCCTTCGATCGAGACTTCGATGGCTCAGAGGTGCGGGACCGGTTTACCAGCCGGGGCGCTGGCATCCGCAAGCCGGAGTAACCCTCGGGCCCTGCGCCCTGCTTGCTGGTTGCACCGTGCTTGCTGGTTGCACCCTGCTTGCTGGTTGCACCGTGCTCGCTGCTCGCACCGTGCTTGCTATTTGCTGGTGCTAGGACCGTCTTTGCCGGTGTAGTCGCCGTCTTTGCCGGTGTAGTAGCCGTCGCGGGTCTGGATGCGCAGGGTCTTCTGAGCCGGGACCCGCAGGTCCACCTGGTGATAGCCGTCGCCGGTGATGGTCCCGTCGGGAGTGTAGCCGAGGCGGTACTGGGTGCGAAGCTCTTCGGCGATCTGGGCGTAGATGTCAGACACCTTCTGCC
>CAXTUS010000203.1:0-3096 GCA_964247475.1 uncultured Acidobacteriaceae bacterium
TGCCATTAATTACTTACAGGAGTTTTGTTATGCATCCGCTTCGATCGGTCCCTTATTCAGATGGTCCCTGGAGCGTCACGCCGGCAGCCACCGGAGAACCAAAGTTCGGTGTGCCATCCGCGTTCCACTTGAAGGGCTGCATCCGCGGAGAGCGTTTATCCCCGCAACCCTGGCCCTTTTCGGCGTTTGCGTGATAGATGATCCAGTCTTCCCTGCCATCGAGAGACTTGAAGAAGCCGTTGTGCCCCGGGGCAAACACCTTCGCTCCGACGTCCTGCCTGAAGAAGGGATGGTCGTACTTCTTCCAGGATCCAGGCTTCAGCAGATCGGAGTTTGCGTCCGCCTCGACCACCCCAAGCTCATAGTAGTCGGTCCAGCAGGCAGAGCCCGAGTAGACGATGAAGACCTTCCCGCCGTGCACCAGCGCCTCCGGCCCCTCGTTCACGTTCACGTGCGGCATCTCCGGGCGGTCGGGCAGGTCGCCCACCTTCTCCCACGGATAAAGCGGGTAGGAGACGACCATACGCTCTGAATCTATCGTCCACGGATTCTTTAGCCGTGCAATGTAGATGCGCTGCTCGCCATCGTGGTCCCCTTCCCAGCCCGACCAGATCATGTACTGCCTGCCTTTCACTTCGAAGACGGAGGCGTCAATGGCCCACTTGTCTGTGCTGTCAGCGACCTTACCCTTCTCGACCCAGGTGCCTTCTAACGGATCAGCCGCGTCATTCTCAAGCACAAAGATGCGGTGCGTTTCGTTCTTGCCCTGATCCGCGGCGTAGTAGATGTACCACTTGCCCCGCCATTTATGCAGCTCAGGTGCCCAGATATCATGCCCGTTAGGATCGTCGGGGCGCGGCGTCCAGACCACCTTCTTCTCGGCGGTCGCAAGCGCCCCCATGTCTTTGGTCTTCCAGATGGTCAGGTTTCGACCAGTCGTGTTCATGTAGTAGTAGAAGCCGCTATCGGTGATCACCCAGGGATCTGGTCCGACCGGGAGCAGCGGGTTGGTGAAAGTCTTCGCCGCCTGCGCGAAGGCCGAACCACCTGGCCAGATAGACAGCTGTGGAGCCGTCATCCCAAGCAGCAACAGTGCAGTGAGCCTCATAGCCTTTTTCATCGTCACCTTGCATCGCGTTCCGCGAACTCTCCTCGCTACGATCGAAGCTAACCCTACTTGCTCCTCTGAACGAAGCGCAAGCGAACTCCGATCGAACTGGATAGCCACAACAGAATAACTACCAGAGAACGCCTTGTACGGCTTGTTCGGGGGCGGGTAGCTGAGTCTCCTTGAGGATCTGCCGCAGGTTGATCTCGATCGTCCGGGTGATGGCTGTCAGTGGCACGTCGTAGATCTTGTTATCAAATGGGTCTTCAAGGTCGCGCCCGATCTTGTCGAGCGCAAGAAACATGAAGCCGACCAGCGTAGACCCGAGCGGCGTAAACCATCCTAGTTGCTCAACCATTCCAACCGGCAGCAGCACGCAGTAGATCTGCACGAAAAGCATCGGGAAGAAGTCGTACTGCTTTGGCATCGGCGTATTTTTGATGCGTTCCGTGCCTCCCTGCGCGTCCATCAGGTCGTCAAGGTTGCGGTCCATCGCCTGCCACTCGAGCTGGTCGATCCAACCGCGGCGCCGCGCATCCCGCAGCATGGATCCCATCTGCCGCTGAATGGCAAGCGAAACGTTCTTCTCGCCACGCAGAGCTTCGATTTCCTCAGTTGTGAGCAGACCAGTGATCTCGGCCAAAGGGTCAAGTCCGCGCAGCTGCTGCCGGAGCGCATGCACAAAGGCGACCTGGTGATGGATGATGCTGCGCTGCGTGGCCGCAAGTTGCAACGCTTCAACATGGTCAGGATCGGCCTGGGTATTCAGGTGAAAGGTAGTCGAGACCTGCCGCGCAAGACTGCGGCTGTTGTTGACGATCTGCCCCCACAAGGTACGCCCCTCCCACCAGCGGGCGTACGCGGAGTTGTTGCGGAAGCCGACGATGATGCCGATCGCCGATCCATAGAGCGCGAGCGGCACGTTCCTGGATCCGATCCACTCCCAGTGCATCACCTTGAAGGCAAGCACAACGACAAGATCCCACGCCACCAGCCCGACCAGCGGAAGGCCCACGTACTGCAGCATGCGCAGAAGCTGCGCGTTCTTCGGAACGATCATCCGCGAGACTCAGAAGCGGGCTGAGCCTCGGCCTGGGCATCAGACTCGGCAAAGATCTCGGCCTGAGGCCCAGAGACAGGGGTAAATTCCCGGGTCCCGTCTTCCGCGACCCGCACCTCGCCCGAGCCAATATCGTAGACCCAACCTGAGATCGAGATCTCATCACGAGCGAGTGCGCCGGCCACGCTCGGGTGCGTCTTCAGGTGTGAGATCTGCATCAGCACGTTTTCTTCGGTCAGGCGACGCAGCTTTTCGCTCGGACGCTCATCGTGGCCTTCCATAGTCTTCGCTACCTTCAGGGCAGCGTGGCCGTTGGTAAGCCAGCTTCTGACGGTTGGCATGGTGGCCGTTGAGTCTGGATTCAGCAGGGCCTTCATGGCGCCGCAGTCAGAGTGTCCGCACACGATGATGTGCTCGACCTTCAGCGCGCTTACCGCGTATTCAATGACCGCACTGACGCCGCCCAGCATCTCTCCATAAGCCGGAACCATGTTCCCGATGTTGCGCGTAATGAAGACCTCACCGGGTCCGGCGCTTGTGATTGATTCCACATCCACGCGCGAGTCGGCACATGCGATGACCAGGGTATGGGGCTGCTGGGGCGTTGTCGCCGCGCGCAGGTACGCGTCTGCCTTCTCAGCATGAACCTCTGCCTGGAAGCGCCGTGCGCCCGCCTTTAAACGTTCAAGAACATTCGGGTTAGCCATAGCAGGTAGAGTAATCGTTTTCGGTGTGTTCTGGCATCAACCCGGTCCTCTATGTTGCGGAGCATGCAGCCTTCGTGCCATCCGCCCCTTCCGCGAGGAGCCACCTCATAGGATGGTGAAGGCCATGCCGATTGAAGCGGGGGCCGTGGGCTCGAAGCCGAACTGCGCATAAAGCCGGTGCGCCTCGCCATCTGCGATCAGACTCACGAACGCGCCCGCGT
>CAXTUS010000204.1:0-3002 GCA_964247475.1 uncultured Acidobacteriaceae bacterium
GTACCGGCGTTAGCTGCCGGCCACGCCCGGGATATGCCTAGTACGCACCCTCGGCGTTCACCAGCGACCGGACCGTCAGCGCCAGGATGCGCACATCCCTCAGCAGCGTCCAGTGCGTGGCATAGTCGCAATCCAGCTGGACGCGCGCGTCGTAGGAAAGTTCGCTCCGGCCCGACACCTGCCAGAGCCCCGTCATGCCCGGCTTTACCGCCGTGTAACAGGCAAACGATTCGCCATACTTTTCCACCTCGGCGGCGACGATCGGACGCGGCCCGACCAGGCTCATCGTGCCCGACAGCACGTTCCAAAGCTGGGGCAGCTCGTCCAGGCTCAAACGGCGCAGCGTACGCCCGAGCGGCGTCACCCGTGGGTCGTTCCTGAGCTTGTGCGTCCTCTGCCACTCCACGCGCGCCTCCGGGTGTGCCGCCAGATAATCCTCAAGCACCTCGGCCGAGTTGACGCACATCGTGCGGAACTTCCACATGGAAAAGAAAGCACCGCCCTGCGCAATGCGACGGTGCGAAAAGAAGAGCGGCCCGGGCGTCGTCAACTTGATCAACACCACCAGGAGCATCAGCACCGGCAGGAGCACCGGGGCCGCCAGCAGGATCAGCAGCAGGTCGAACGCGCGCTTGGTCACGCGGTAGTGAAGACCTTCCGAACGGGGGAAGCCGGAACCTGCTTGCGACACGGAACCTGTCCAGGCGGTTGATGAAAGGTCGAAGGCCGGCACCTGGAGCCCTGCCGGAGATACGTTGTCGTGTGCGTCAGAGTTGGTTTGCATAGAAATCCCCGCGCTGAGTGAGACTCACCTGCAGTGTGTACGCCAGCCAGACCTTGACAGATTGATCGAGCGATTGGCCCATGGTGAGAATCCCTGCTAGCCACGGGAAGTACAGAACGGAGCGTCCACCTGAGGAACAATACGACCCTACAGGGAGTTGGCCCGTTTTGGGTAGGAATAATTTTCGTAGTGACCGAAGATTTTTCGTACCGGTTACTGATTGCACCGGGTGAGGCAACCAACAGCTCTACTCGGATACTATTTCGGGATGCGAGTTTTTGAAACGCCACTCTGCGATGTCAAACTGATCCAGCCAAAGCGGTTTGGCGACGAACGAGGGTGGTTCTCCGAAGTCTTCAACGCGTCGACCTTCGCCTCCATCGGGCTGCCGAACCACTTCGTTCAGGACAACCAGTCACGTTCCGCGCAAGGCGTTCTGCGCGGGCTCCACTACCAGCTGGAAAAACCCCAGGGCAAGCTGGTGCGCGTGCTCTCAGGACACATCTGGGATGTAGCCGTTGACCTGCGCCAGGACTCTCCGACGTTTGGTAAGCACGCATCGTTCCACCTGAAGCCGCTGAACGATGAGGGCGAACTTACCCTGCTCTGGATCCCCGAAGGCTTCGCCCACGGCTTCCTCGTCCTGTCCGACACCGCCGATGTCCTTTACAAGACGACGAACCTCTACCACCCCGCAGGCGAACGCTCCATCCTTTGGAACGACCCGACCCTCAGCATCGAATGGCCGCTCGAAGGCCTCACCCCCGCCATCAGCGCCAAAGACGCCCAGGGCACCCTCTTCGCTGACGCTGAGCTGCCGTAAAAGCAACCGCAACCGCGCCCTGATCGCGGGCGCCGGTCCGGCGTTAGGACGCGGTTGCGGTTGCCCCTACAGGTGGTAAAGGTGATCCGCGCCGAGGACGAGCACCAGGGTGATGGCGGCGATGGCGATTTCGCCGATGGCGCCTACCAGGAAGGGCTTGATGCCCAGCTTCATCAGGTCTTTGAAGTTGGTGCGCAGCCCGACGCCGGCGAAGGTCAGCAGAAAGGCCCAGCGCGACAGGTTCCCGAGTGCGGCGATCTGCGGCCGCGTAAACCCGAACTGGACTAGCCCGGCGAGGTGGGGGAAGGCCTTGGGGTCAAGCGTTCCCAATGTGGCGATGAACGAGATGAAAAGAAACCCGAGGACGAACTTGGGGAACTTCTTCCACAGGAACGCGCCCTTGTTGGTGATCTCGGCGGCCTGGCCTTTACGCGCCCAGAAGAGCGCATAGCCCAGCACGACGAAGCCGATGCAGGCGTTGCGGCAGGTCTTCGCAAGCACGGCATACTTGCCGGCGACGTCTGAGAAGAGCGCACCCGCGGCGGTCGCTTCGGCGGTGTTGTCGACCGCGAGCCCGGTCCAAAGGCCGTAGGCATGGTCGGTCATGTGCAGCGCATGGCCGACCACCGGGAAGAAGACCAGCGAGATCGCGCCCAGCGCGAGGATCGCGGCGATGGCGACGGACGAGTCCTCTTCATCGGCGTCGATCGCGCCCTGCGTGGCGATGATGGCGGAGACGCCGCACACGCTCGAGCCGACGGCCAGCAGCGTGATCAGCTTGGGCGGCAGCCTGAAGGCGCGCCCCAGGTAGGTCATGAAGGTGAGTGCCAGCACGAGCTCGATGAAGATCAGGATGAACGAGATCCCGCTCAGGTGCAGGATGTCGCCGAGGATGAAGCGTGCGCCGAGCAGGATGATGCCTGCCTTCAGCCAGAACTCGTAGGTGGCGACTCCGGCGCGGAAGATGTGCGGCAGCCCGACTGTGTTGGCGATGATCACGCCCAGCAGGATCGCCCACAGCACGTACTCGACGTTCGGCAGGATCAGGTGGTGCGCCTTGCCGTAGCGTGCGATGGATTGTTCGATGAACTTGCCCGCGTAGCCGACCACGGCCAGCAGCAGGATGCCGGGGATGAGGCCCAGAACGCCGTGTTCATTGGCCTCCTGGCGATCGGCCTTGTGTTCGAGCGGGAGGCTGGTTGAGCTTGTGGCCATTGTGCTGAGTCTCTTTCGTGAAGCGGTGCGAAGGGGTCCGGGCCGCCGCTTCGAGGTGAGTCCGGCGCTACCAGGCGACCGTTTTGATGATGCCGCTGCGAACGAGCAGCGCGAGCGCAAGCGAGAGCAGAACGGCCCAGGTGTCGAGCGAGAGGGCGAACCTTGGCGCGGGGGCGGGTG
>CAXTUS010000205.1:0-2977 GCA_964247475.1 uncultured Acidobacteriaceae bacterium
GGACTAGAGGCCATACTTCTCCATGCGGCGGTACAGGGCCCCGCGGCTCAGGCCAAGCGCCTCCGCTGCGTGGCTCACATTTCCCTGGCTGCGTGCCAATGCCTTACGGATCAGGAGAGCCTCCACGGCTTCGAGACTCAGATCGTCAAGGCTCTGTACTGCAGCACGCGCCGGCGCAAGACCTAGGTCGGCGACAGCAATCTTGGTGGCGCGCGCCAAGAGGATCGCGCGGGTCCAGCTCGCGCACATTCCCGGGCCATGGGTGTGAAAGCATCAACTGCATCGCGGGCGCCTCGAAGCCTTCGACCTGGCGCCGGTAACGCGTCGCATAGCGGGAAAGGAAGTGTGCCGCCAGGGCCGGAATATCCTCGCGGCGCTCGCGCAGTGCAGGCAGCCTGATCTCAACCGTGTTCAGACGGAAGAGCAGGTCTTCGCGAAACCGTCCCTGCGCGGCCTCCGCATGCAGATCGGCGTTGGTCGCGGACAGCATCCTTACATCGACCTTCTTGGTGGTCGATGATCCTACGCGTTCTAGCTCGCCCGTCTCAAGCACACGCAGCAGCTTCGCCTGCTGGCGGACCGGGATATTTGCAATCTCATCGAGAAAGAGCGTGCCGCCCGTCGCCAGCTCAAAGCGGCCGATGCGATCCGCGCGCGCATCGGTGAAGGCACCCTTCACGTGGCCAAAGAGCTCACTCTCAAACGTGCCTTCAGCGAGCGCACCGGTATTCACCGCTACCAGGTTGCGATGCGCGCGATGAGAAAGCCGGTGTAGCGTTTGCGCCACCACCTCCTTGCCTGTGCCATGTTCGCCCGTGATTAACACGTTGGCGTCCGAAGGTCCGATGCGGCTCATCAGCTCAACCACAGGATGCATGGCTGGCGCGGTCGCTATGAAGTCCGGGGCACCCTCCGCGCGCAGGATGCGGTTCTCGGCTTCAAGCCATTGAGTCCGCTTCAACGCGCGATGCAGCTCAAGCTGCGTCCGCAGCACGGCCAGCAGACGTGTGTTATCCCAGGGCTTCTGGATGAAGTCATTCGCGCCGCGGCGCATCGCCTCAACCGCCAGGTCGACGTTCGCGTAGGCCGTCATGACGACAATGGGGATCTGTCCGTCGCGCTCGCGGATCGCTGCCAGCAGGTCCAGGCCCTCACGGCCAGAGGTCGTATCGCGGCTGTAGTTCAGGTCGAGCAGCACCCCGTTAAACTCTTGCTCGTTGAAGGCTTCGAGCAACAGTGAAGGCGAACGCGCGGTCGTTAGCCGGTATCCTTCTGGCTGCAGTAAAAACTCGAGCGTCTCAAGTATATGTGGCTGATCGTCGCCGACCAGCAGGCAGGGCTTCGACTCGCCGAGAGCAGCATTACGCGCAGAGCTTTGAGGAGTGAACGCGGGATGGATAGAGCTTGTCATCATGGCTGCGGCGCCTTCGCAACAGTCTGCACGCCGCTACGTGCCGATTCTACCGAAATCGCATTTGCCTCAAGCGTCCGGCCTATTGCGCGGTCAAGCTCGATGCGCGCCTTCTGGTTCGCGGTACGTGCTGCAACCAGGGCTGACTCGGCTGTCGCAAGGTCGCGCCGTGCGGCGAGCGTCTGCAGCGCAGAGCCGGCACCGAGGGTCTGCTCTTTTTCGGTAATGTCAAACGTGCGGGCCGCCAGATCACGGGCTTTCACCGCGGATTGCACACGCGCCTGGCTTTGTTCGAGCGAGTACTGGGCGTTGCGGACCTCGATGCGTATCTGCTTGCGCAGCTGCTGCAGGCGAAGCTCCGCCTGCCTCGATTCGAGCTCCGAACGGTACTGGTCAGACTTCGCGACGCGGTTGCGAATCGGCACATCCAGAGAAAGGCCTACATAGTAGTCAGGCGCGGAGTTGTTGAAGGCATTGCGCAGCGTGCCGCCGTAGCCGGTCGGCGCCGTGGAGGTCGTGCCCGAGGCAGGATTCGCGATGCCGCCCAGCCCGCTGCCCGCATAATACGCATTCGCCGTGAGCGTTGGCAGCAGCGCGTTGCGCGCCGCGTTGCGGCTGATCGAACGGTTCTGCAGGTCGATGTCGGACTCCGAAAGCTCGAGTCGTGTCTTCAGCGCCTCCTGGATGATGTCCTCAGGGGGAGCCGAAGCAGCTGTCGTCTGCTCAGCCGAAACCGCGCTCAGATCTGTAGGCTTTACCGGCATCGCCTCAAGAATGGGGTCGTCTAGATTCTTCGTGATTGCATTCTTGATGATCAGCTCCTGGAAGCGCAGCTGCGATCGCGCAATCGTAAGGTCCTCCTCGCGGCTCGCCACCTCACCCTCATCCTTCAGCACATCAAGCGCAGGGATCGCCTGCAGCTCCAGTTGCTTCCGCGCCGAGGCAAGCGTCTGATTCGCGAAGTCGAGCGAACGGCTCTTCACCTGTTCATCTTCATACGCGCTCACGAGGTCCCAGTAGATATTCGCGATCTGAGTCACCGTCGTGATCACCTGCAGCTGAAAGGCCTGGTCGGAGATCTTCTGATTGTTGCGCGCAATGCGGATGTAACGTCGGTTGGGGCCCAGTCCAAAGCCCGCAAGCAGCTGCTGCTGCACGCTGAATTGATAGGACGTGTCAAGCTCTGGATTCAGGACGGTGAAGATACTGTTCGATGTGACGCGGTCACTCACAACTCCAAAAGAAAAGCTCGTTCCCGTAGAGAATGCCTGGGTGTAGTTCAGATTTCCGTAGATCTCGTTGGTATGCAAGACGGGAACGCCGTTGACCGACAGGTTCGAAAGCGGCTGCGTGTTGTGCGACAGATACGCATTCCCTGTAATCGCAGGATCGTACGATGCCACTGCTGTGCCTGTGCCAAGCGTCGACTGAACCAGGCCTGAGGCGCCGGTACCCGCGCCGCCCGCGCCGCCGGTTGTTCCGCCCGCGCCAGCGCCACTCGCGCCTGATCCGAACCCGCCCACGCCCCCTCCCCGGGTGTTCTGGCCGATGCCCGTATTCACCCCC
>CAXTUS010000206.1:0-2971 GCA_964247475.1 uncultured Acidobacteriaceae bacterium
CCGCCCCACTTGAACCCCCCGAACCTAACGTCGCCGCACCCGCCACAATCGCTGCCGCCATCCAAACCACACCCATTCCTCGCTACAGCCTGTTCCTGAAGGCTTGATTGTAACCGTGGCCCGGAGCGGCGATACTGAAGCCGTGATCGGACCCCGCCTCAGCTCACACCGCGCCCCGCCAACGCCGCGGAGGAACGCGCGCCGATGAAGCCATCGATCATCCTGCTCACCTTCAACTCCGCCGGCTCACTCGGCAACACCCTCCGCGCCCTCGAAGGCCTTACCGACGACCTGCACATCATCGACTCCGGCAGCACCGACAACACCCTCGCGCTCGCCGAGGCCCACGGCGCCCAGCTCCATCACCACCCCTTCACCAGCTACGGCGCGCAGCGCAACTGGGCCATCGACCACCTGCCCCTGCGCTACCCCTGGCAGCTTCACCTCGACGCCGACGAGGCCATCTCCCCCGAGCTCCATGCCGAGATCGCCGCGCTGCCCGAGAGTTCCCCGACCCGGCAACCATCGCCCAACGGCTACCACATCGCCCGCTACCTTCGCTTCATGAACCGTGTGCTGCGCCACAACCTCGCACCCACCTGGCACATGCGCCTCTTCCGTACCGGCTACGGCCGCTGCGAAGACCGCGAATACGACCAGCACTTCCTTTGCACCGGCCCGACCGCCCAGCTTCGCGGCTCGATGATCGACGACATCCGCATGCCGCTCACCGAATGGACCGCACGCCACAACCGCTGGACCGATGCCGAGGTCCGTGAGCTGCGCGCGAAGAGCACCGCCGGCCGGGTCCAGGCCAGCGCTACCGGCGATATCGTCCAGCGCAAGCGGTTCTATAAAGGCTTCTACGAGCGCGCTCCGCTCTTTCTTCGCGCCCTCGCCCTCTTCTTCTTCCGCTACGTCGTCCGCCTCGGCTTCCTCGACGGCAAGGAAGGCCTCATCTTCTGCGTCCTCCAGACCCTCTGGTTCCGCTTTCTTATCGACGCCAAGCTGTGGGAGGCCGAGCACCTGCCACCGCCCGAATAACCAGCGGCACCCGTTCCAATCCGGTCGGAAACGCCGCCATCTCCCACCAACGTCTGCTTGCATTTGGCCCCCTCGCCCACTAACCTTGAGCTCTGCCTGAGAATGCATCCACCCACGCCTGTTGTCCCGCTGCCCGGCGCCGCCCCTTTGCCTGAAGAACCTGCCTCAGACAAAAAAGCTGCAGCCGCCCACCACCTGCGTGGGCTTTTCCATCTGCCTGACACCAGCCCGACACCCTCTGCCCTGAAGGATTGAAATGCCCGACGAAGCCGTCCAGACCACACCCGCCTCTGCACCCGTGAAAGAAGTCGCCAAGCAAGCCGTCAAGGAAGTGAAGGAGACCAAGGCCCAGCGCTCCGAACGCCTCAAGCTCGCCAAGAATCCGTGGGAGGCATGGGACGAGGTGCGCCAGTTCGCCGAGCAGGGCCGAGAGTCCGTGCTGCCCGAGTGGACCGGCCTCTACTTCAAATGGTGGGGCATCTACACCCAGGGCGACGGCATCGGTGCCACCGGCGGGGTCGGCGGCGAAGGCAAGGCCACCGAGTTCTTCATGATGCGCATCGGCCTGCCCAACGGACTGCTTACCTCGCACCAGCTGCGCGTCATCGCCGACCTTACGAAGAAGTACGCGCGCAACCTGGCCGACATCACCACCCGCCAGAACATCCAGCTGCACTGGCTCACCATCGGGGCCCTGGTCGAGATCACCGACCAGCTCACCGTTATCGGGCTCTCCCCCAAGGGCGCGTGCGGCGACGTCGTGCGCAACGTTACCGGCTGCCCGCTCGCCGGGCTCGACCACCACGAGCTCGTGGACAGCTCGCCGCTCGCCGTCGAGATCGCTCACTTCCTCACCGCCAATCCGGCCTTCTACAACCTGCCGCGCAAGTTCAAGATCTCCGTCACCGGCTGCCCGCTCTGGTGCTCCTACCCGGAGATCAACGACGTCGGACTCACCGCCGTCCAGCGCACCTCCGCCTCCGGCCAGCAAGAAGTCGGCTACACCCTGCGCGTCGGCGGCGGCCTTTCAACCGAGCCCCACATGGCCGTGCGCATACCCTGCTTCGTCCCCCAGGATAAAGCGCTCGCCGTCGTTACCGCCGTCGCAGAAATCTTCCGCGAGCAGCAGGAACTACGCGAAAACCGCACCCGCGCCCGCATCAAGTACCTCTTCATGCGCCACGGCTGGACCGCCGAGTCCATGCTCGCAGCCATCGAAGAGAAGCTCGGCTACCAGCTCGACCCCTCGCCCGTCACCGAAGACCTCATCCCCGACGACGTCTACCGCGACCACGTCGGCGTCACCCCGCAGAAGCAGGCCGGGCTATCGGCCGTCGGCGCCTCGGTCCTGCGTGGCCGCCTCTCGGGCGACCAGCTCGCCACCCTTGCAGACCTTGCTGAAAAGCACGGCGACGGCCACCTGCGCGCCACCATCATGCAGAACATCGTCGTCGTCAACGTCCGCAACGAGGCCGTCAAAGCACTCGTAGCCGACCTTCACGCCATTGACCTTCAAGTCGACGTTTCGCCCTTCTGGCGCGGCGCCATCGCATGCACCGGCACAGAGTTCTGCAAGCTCGCCATCGCCGAAACCAAGGGCTTCGCCAAGTGGCTCGTCTCCGAGATGGAAGAGCGACTGCCCGGCTTCGACCAGCAGATCAAGCTCCATGTCACCGGCTGCACCAACTCCTGCGGTCAGCACTGGATCGCGGATATCGGCCTCGAAGGCAAGAAGCTGAAAAAAGACGGCGTCATCACCGACGCGTTCTACTTCTGTGTAGGCGGAGCCGTCGGCAAGTTCGCCCGCCCCGCACGCCCGCTCGGCTATCGCGCCAGCGCCGAAGATACCCCTGCCGCCGTCGAACGGCTGCTGCGCGGCTACCTCGCCGCACGCCAGCCCGAAGAAGACCTCCGCGCCTACTTCGCC
>CAXTUS010000207.1:0-2965 GCA_964247475.1 uncultured Acidobacteriaceae bacterium
GGATCGATGGGCTGCGGGGCAAATCGATCCACATCAATCTGCCGGCGTCCGAGATCTTCACGACAGCGATCGATAACGGCAAGACGCGGGTGTATGCGCGGTCGACCGGGGTGCTGGTGCCAGCGGATCAGAATCTTGAATCGGATGCGCGTGCCAAGGCGCAGCAGCAGCTGCAGGCGGCGGCGGTGTCGGACGGCATTCTTGATGCCGCGCGCAGGAATGCAAGGGCATCGATTGCGCTGCTGCTGACGACGCTCGGGTTTGATCACGTTGAGGTGACGTAAGCGCGTGGCGCACGTCTGAATTGAGATCGGGCACGTTCCTGTCCGGGATGCCATTACCGGGTGTTCTCCGGATCGTTCCACAAAAGCTGTATTGCCAGGAGAGGCACCTCGTGCGATATCATCTGACCAACATGCTGTCCCTGTTTACATCCCGTCTGGCCGGTCAGAAGGTGGAAGATATGCCTGCTGTGCTGGCTGCGACCGCGAACGAAGCGATCGTCGGCGCGATCTCTGAAGCGCTCGAGAATGGGCTTCCGAAGCTTGAAGAGCTGCAGGAATCCCGGCTGATCCGTACCGTGGGCTGGGTCACGGCAGGCATGGGTGCTGTCGCGCTTGGGCTGTTCGTCGGCCGCGAGCTGCGTCAGCAATACAAGTTCAACCGGCGTACGCCCTATGACTTCTATGCGCACTCGGGCGACGAGATGCAGGACCGCGAGTTCGGCGTCGGCATCTAGCGGCTGACGGTCCCGATCGCCCTGCGTGGCAGGCACGCTCCGCGCTGCTTCGGTTACCATCGAAGGCGATGGCTACGAACGTGAAACCCGCATTCCTGTTTCCGGGTCAGGGCTCCCAGGTGGTTGGCATGGGGCTTGAGCTCTACGAGAACTTCCCTGCTGCGAAGGCGGTCTTCAAAGAGGCGGACGAGGCTCTTGGCTTCCACCTGTCGCACCTGATCTTTGCCGGGCCTGCGGATACGCTGCAGATGACGGAGCATACGCAGCCTGCGATCCTGACAGTTTCCATCGCTGCGCTGCAGGTGCTGAGCGAGCAGCTGGGTTCTGAGATTGTTCCGGCGTTTGCTGCGGGGCATTCGCTGGGCGAGTACTCGGCATACGTCGCGGCGGGCTCGATCAGCTTCGCCGACGCGGTGCGCACAGTGCGTTCGCGTGGACGCTTCATGCAGCAGGCGGTGCCTGCGGGCGAGGGCTCGATGGCCGCGATCCTGGGCCTGACCGAGCCGCAGGTGAACGATCTTTGTGCGCAGGCAGCGGATGAGCTTTCGGCGCCGCCGCCGGTCGATACGACTCCTTCAGAATCGGAGGCGCCAAGGGCGCAGGCCGCGCGTTCGATCGTGTCGCCGGCGAATATCAACTCACCCGGGCAGGTGGTGATCTCAGGCTCGGTGGCGGCGGTCGAGCGGGCAGCGGCGCTGTGCAAGGCGGCGGGCGCGAAGAAGACGGTGATGCTGAAGGTATCGGCTCCGTTCCACTGTGCGTTGATGCAGCCGGCGCAGAATGAGCTCGCAAGCGTGCTTGAGGCTGTCCGGTTTGAAGATCCGGCGTACCCGGTGGCCTGCAACGTGGATGCGCGCCTGGTGACCCGCAACGCGGACGTGCGCGACTGCCTGATCCGGCAGGTGACCGGGCCGGTGCGCTGGGTGGAGTGCGTGGAGCTGCTGGTGCAGCAAGGCGTAACGCACCTGGTGGAGATTGGCCCGGGCAAGGTCTTGACCGGGCTTTCGCGGCAGATCCTCGGGCGCGGCGTGGAATCGCCGGTGAGCCTGAACGTCGAGGACAAGCAGTCGCTTGAGGCCACAGTGGCGGCATTGAAGACCCAGCAGGCAGGAGAGACCCTATGAGCGCACCGCAGGTTGGCGATGTTGTAGAGAACTTCACGACGGAAGACCAGGACGGGAACCGAGTTTCGCTGGCGGACTACGCAAAGACCCCCGTGGTGCTCTTTTTCTATCCGCGTGCGGATACGCCGGGATGCACGACCGAGGCATGCAGCTTTCGCGATGCGATCGATGACCTGAAGACCGCGGGGGTGACGATCCTTGGCATCTCCCGCGATACGGTGAAGGCGCAGAAGAAGTTTGCGGAAAAGTTCTCGCTGAAGTATCCCCTGCTGGCCGATGCGGATGAGAAGATCTGCGACTACTTCGAGGTGATCCAGCCGAAGAACATGTACGGCAAGCTGGTCAAGGGTGTGCAGCGCAACACGTACCTGATCGGCGCGGCGGATGCCGAGGGCAAGCAGAGGCTCGAGCATGTGTGGACCAAGGTAAAGCCTGAAGGCCATGCGGACGTGGTGCTTGGCTATATCAGGACCCACCCGAAGGGCGTGTAGCGGAAGCCATGACGCCGGTCGATGCGATCTCTGCTGCGGCGGCTGTCCTTGCTTCAGGCGCTGCCGCTGCTGCCGCGCTGGCGGCGTGGGGCGGACTGTCCGATACGTCGCAGATCTTCGGTCCGAGCCTGGTGGCACCGCCCGCGCCGGACCAGCTTGCCCTGACCTTTGACGATGGTCCTAATCCTGCGCAGACGCCGCGCCTGCTCGAGATTCTGTCGCGGCACGGGGCGCGTGCGACGTTCTTCCTGATTGGCGACTACGTGGTGCGCGAGCCTTCGTTGACGCGCGAGATCGCCGCCGCCGGGCATGCGATTGGCAATCACACGATGCACCATGCGTGGCTGCCGCGGCACACGTCGGCGTTTATCCGGAGTGAGATCGCCGGGTGCAACGACGCGATTGAAGAGGTGCTGGGCGCGCGGGTGCGGCTGTTTCGTCCGCCGCATGGAGCGAGACGGCCGGCGGTGATGCGCATTGCGCGTGAGCTGGGGCTTGAAACGGTGCAGTGGAACCTGATGGTGGGCGACTGGAAGGGCAGGTCTGAAGAGGACCTGATCGGCCGCATCGAGCGCGCCTTCGCAGGCAACCGGCGCCGCGGCCCGGGGACA
>CAXTUS010000208.1:0-2930 GCA_964247475.1 uncultured Acidobacteriaceae bacterium
GGCAGAAAGCCTGCGACGGCCGCCGCTGCAGTGAGGATCACGACAGCTGAGAGGATACTCGAAGGATCCCATGACCGTACCCCGTAGAGCTGGTCGGCCATCAGCCGCGCCGCACCGATCGCAACGGGCACGCCCAGAAGGAGTCCGAGCCCGGCCTGGTTCATGGCGCCGCGCAGTACCAGCCGGATGACGTTCCGGCGGTCTGCCCCGAGCGCCATCCTGAGACCAATTTCGCTCGTGCGGCGCGCCACCTGGTAGGAGGTGATGCCATAGAGACCAACCGACGCAAGCACCAGGGCAAGAACGCCGAAGAGCATGGTAAGCCGTGCGATCATCTTTTCCTGCGAGAAGTTACCGGCCACCTGGTAGTCCAGTGAATGAAGGTCAACCACAGTCAGGTTGGGGTTGATGCGCGCAAGTGTCCGACGCACCATGGCATCGAGATTTTGGGGCGGCTGGTGGAAGTGCAGGGTCAGCGAGTTTGGAAACATGGAGCGGCCCTCCGCCATGATCTGATTCGGGGAACTAAGGCCGGTAAGCTGCTGGCTCAAAGGGCGGAAATACATGGGACGTACGTCGTCGCGCGGGTTGTTGTACTTGGCGTCGGCGACGATGCCCACGATCTCAAAGCTGCTCGAAAGCTTCGGTTCAAACACGCCGAAGTGGCGCCCGATCGGGTCTTCCTTGGGGAAGAACTTCTTGACGAATGCCTGGTTGACGACCGCTACCTTCAGCGAGGTCGCTGTGTCGTCTTCGGTAAAGCCGCGGCCACGCAGCACGGGTTGACCGACGGTCTCGAAAAAGTGGGGGCTTACGCGATCCCACGACGAACCGATCTGGGCGTTCGGACCAGGCGCTGGACGGCCCTGTACAAAGACGGCTTCGCCCCAGTTGTTACCCTCAAGCGTGCTGTAAAGCGCTATTCCTACGTTCTGCACGCCAGGGATCGCGGCAAATTCCTGCTCCATCTGCCGGTTGAACGCCTGCAAATTGTCGGCGGTGTAGCCTGCGCCGGCAGGATCGAAGTGCAGCACATAGCGGTTATCAGTTTTGAGGCCAAAGTCCTGGTGCTCGAGGTTCCCGAGGCTCCGGGTCAGCAGGCCAGCACCGATCAGGAGCATCAGCGACAGCGCTGCCTGCACGACGATCAGCGAGCGCTGCGGCAACGAGGCGCGGTCGCGGGTAGAGCGATTGTTGCCGCGCATCGACTCGGCCGGATCAGACCGCGAGGTGATCCACGCGGGTACGATGCCGAAGATGACACCAGTGGCAAGCGAGAGCAGAAAGGCGAAGCTGAGAACCGCGACCGAGGGGCTGGCGGCGATTGGGGAGTGGGGGGAGTTGGGGAAGGCAAGCGCAAGAATCATGCGGCTGCCGGCGTAAGCGAAGACCAGCCCGGCGATACCTCCCATCGCAGCAAGCAGGACGCTCTCAGTGAGCATCTGCTGCATCAGCCGGGTGCGCGCTGCGCCGAGCGCCATGCGGACCGAGATCTCCGCCTTGCGGGTGGCGATACGCGCCAGCAGCAGGTTTGCAACATTGGCGCATGCCACCAGCAGAACCAGTCCTGAGAGCGCCATTAGCAGGTAAAGGCCCTTGCCGGTCTGCTGCTGCAGGTTCTGGATACCCTGGCCGGCGGGCACGACGACCACGTGTTGCCGCGGGATCAGGGTGTTGCCGCCGTTCTGGCTGAAGCTCGTCACTGTTCCCATCCAGGCACGCAGTTGCGCGGAAAGCTTCTGCTCGAGCAGCTTTGGGTTCGTGCCGGGCTTAACCCGGCCCACGATGTAAAGCCAGCCGCTGTCCGGTACCTTGAGGATGCTGTTGGCGCCCTCTAGAACTGGCTCCGCGGCAAGCGGGATCCAGACCGCCGCCGGGTTGCTGTCCACGCGATCGCCAAAGAAGCCGGGCGGGGTCACGCCAATGACCGTGACCGGCTTGCTCTGCAGGTAGAAGGGCGCGTTCAGGACTCCGGGGTCTCCTCCGAACTCAGACTGCCAGGCTTGGTAGCTGATGAGGGCGACCGGCGGCGCGCCGGGCTGGTCGTCGGCATCGGTCAGCACCCGGCCAAGATAGGGTTGAATCCCGAAGGTCTTGAAGTAGTTTCCGGAGACATACTCGCTGCGCTCGGCGCGCGCCGGCTCCGAGCCTCGGCGAACGCTCATCAGGTTGCCGCCCGACTGCATGGCGGCGAGTTGTTCGAAGTCAGGGTTGGCACTGAGGAACTGCTGGTACATGGGCCAGGAGAAGAGGTCGAAGTCGCCGTCTTCGTTCTGGAAGCCGCCGTTCACGCAGCAGTCGGCACGGTCTCCGATGCGGTAGAGGCTCCTCGGATCGGCTACCGGCAGGCTTCTGAGCAGGACCGCGTGTACCAGCGTGAAGATGGCGGTGTTGGCGCCGATGCCGAGGGCGATGGTGAGCACGACCGTGATGGCAAAGCCCGGGGATTTGATGAACTGGCGGAACGCGACCTGGACATCCTGCATAGGTGACACCTCGTCGTGAATGAGCTTGGGGGCAGGTACGCAGCGCTCGGCCAGGTAGTTCCGTTCGAACTAGACATTTAGTTCCCGCGAGTAGAAGGTCCATGATGGGAGGGTGGAGCGGAGGGGAGGGAACCATGCTGAGCAGCAACTATAGACTGAGGGCTGAGACGCCTGAAGCGGACGAGTACAGGCGCCTGCGCGTTGCCGCCGGGATGAGCGCAAAAAGCGCCGAAGCTGCGGCGATCGGCCTGCCGAATACGCTCTTCGCGGCGACCGTGCGGCAGTGCGGGCGGCTTGTGGGAATGGGCCGCGTCGTCGGGGACGGCGGCCTGTTCTTCGAGGTAGTTGACGTCGCGGTGGAGCCGGAACACCAGGGGCGGGGGATCGGAAAGGCGGTGAAAGGTATGCTGGTCGACTATGTGCGAAGCACAGCTCACGCGGGCG
>CAXTUS010000209.1:0-2924 GCA_964247475.1 uncultured Acidobacteriaceae bacterium
CATGAGATTGCTCCTGTCAGTTTCGGTATCGCAGGTAAGGGGTGCCGGTTCGGGCGGGGCATGCGTGCGGATCGCAGAGTGCGGACTGGCTTGCAGTCTCAGGCTGAGCGCAGTTCAGGACTGGCAGCAGGGACAACAACAGCGGGGGGACCCGGGGAGGGTCGCGCGGCGCTTCCTGCAGAGATTGATGGCCGAATCCATACGCTCAAGATGTATCACGCAAGCGTGCGAGGTGCAAAGACTCTCCCGCCGAAACTGACGAGATTCCCTGCGTAGATGTAACCGGTATTTTCGCTCGGATGCCTCTTATGACGGTTACAGGAAGTTGGTAACCGGACCAGACCGTTTTACCGGTTACAACCAAACTTTGCACGGCCTTCGGCGGGCGACGGCACAGGGTGAAGGCACCGTTGGCGGCAACCCGGAAGCGCAAAAAGGTTGCGCGCATCTTGCCTGAAGCGGCCCGGGTTTACCTGAATGCAGGACGGAAGCAAGCGAGGTCCGGAGCAACTCAGAGCAGTTTTAAACGACAAGAGCACGACAAGAGAACGACAAGGAGGATGTCATGAAGATCGCCAACATGCTTCGCATCAGCGACGTCAAAGCACACTTCACCAAGGCAGCGATCGCCGGGCTCTTCGCCGGCGCGGCGTTCATGGCAGCTCCGCAGAAGGCGTCGGCACAGGTGGCCTTCGGCATCGAGATTGGCCATCCCGGCTACGTACGTCGTGTGCCCGTCTACCAGCAGCCCTATGTCGAAACCTACGCGGCCAACACTTTCTACGCTCCTGCGCCCTATGCCTATGCCGGTTACGACGCTGACCGTCGCCGCGACTGGGATCGCCACGAGTTCGAGGAGCATCGCGACTTCCGCCGTGACGACCGCGACTTCCGTCGTGACGACCGCGACTTCCGCCATGATGACCGGGACTTCCGTCGCGACGACCGGGCCTTCCGTCGCGATGACGATCACAGGGACTGGGATCGCGACCATCGCCGGTAGCTGACGCGATGATCGCGGTTTTCGTCGAGAAGCAACGGCAAATCCGCCCTGGCCGCTGCCCCGCGACCACTTCGTAGATCTCGTACGCGGCGCGTCGTCTCGCTTTATTCGTCGGGGTCACCCTCCTCGATCAGCGCGGTGCCGCCTACGATGTCGAAGGTCAAGGCCTCTCCGCCCGTGGGCTTCAGCGTGACCCGCAACGGCGTGCGCTGCCAGGTGGCAGGCTGGCAGACAGGCACGAAATGGTTGGGCTGCGGCCACGCCGCTACCTGCTTCTGGATCACTGCGCGCCGCGCGCCAAGCTGCGCCACCATGGCGAAGAGCCCGCCCTTCGCCGCGGCGCCCGTGCCGCAATAGGCCGCGTAATCGCGGTACCAGACGACGTTTGAGACTGCGGAATCGAAGTCCGGCAGGTGCACGGCGGCGATGTGGCCGGTAACCCGGTCGACCAGCAGCCAGGGGCCCGGCTGCCAGGTCCAGCGCGGCTCGCGATCGCCCGGCAGCGCATCGTTGAGCCGCATGACCCTGCGCACGGCGAAGCTGCGGTCCGTCACCTCGTGCACGTCACCGGTGGTCCACTCGCGCTGGCGTTCATCGACCAGCAGGGGCCGCACCTTCAGGCTGACGGTCTCTTCGTTCTTCTCATCAGGCGTCACATCGGGCGGCGTAAAGGGCACCTTGCGCAGGGCGCCCAACACGACGACGTGAATCTTTGGCGGCTTGGCGAGCTTGGGCGGTGCGGCCTGGCTCCGGGCAAGCGCCGGCGGAAGCGCCACCAGCGCGAACCAGCCAAGTAGCATCAGCAGGGCGTGCATGGATCGACGATACGAGGCGCAGGCGGATCCCAGCGGAGTATCTGCGAGGATTCATCGACGCTGTTCCATTACGGATCTACGGATCAGACACGTTCCCGAAACGCAACAGCAGGTACGTCCTCCTCACGGGGGGGGGCGAGTTATTCGTGAAGTGGAGGCGCAGGCCCGCGTAAGCTGTTGAGGCATCACCTCGGCTCCTGCGCGCCAGCGCTTCCACCCCGCGAAGTGGCGCCCGTCCGGCGTCAGGACGCGGTTGCTGTTGCTAAACCTGAGGTATCTTTCCGGATTCCCTGTTGCATTTGCTGTGCAGAACCGGGCCAGTACACAGATTTCGGGACGAACGCAATCACCTGCCAGAGTAGTATCGTTTCATAAGCGGTCGTGGCCGAAGTGCTGCCCGCGCCAGGCTTCCTGCTCTCGAACGAGGAGTCAACGGACCTACTCCAGCTTTTTTAAGGAAGGAACTAAACGATCTATGTGGAAACCGAATCAGACCGGACCGTCTACGCCCCAGACCCCCGAGCCCCAGCGCCCGGCCACGCCTCCTGTCAGCAGCTTTGAGACCTCAGCTTCGACTCCTGCACGTCCTGCGGCAGCGCCGACGCCAGCTGCGGCTGCGGGCACGGGCGAACAGGCCACGATCGGCAAGTCGCTGATCATCAAGGGTGAGCTTTCGGGTTCTGAGTCCCTGTTCATCGACGGCAAGGTGGAAGGCGCGATCAACCTGCCGGGCAACCGCGTCACCGTGGGCCGCAATGGCCAGGTCGCGGCGAACATCCTGGCCCGCGAGATTGTTGTGCTGGGCAAGGTGCGCGGAAACTGCCAGGCATCCGATCGCGTGGATATCCGGAGCGAAGGCTCGCTGACGGGCGATGTGATCGCGGCGCGTATCTCGATCGAGGATGGCGCGTTCTTCAAGGGCGGCATCGACATCCGCAAGCCGGGCGCCGGCGACGCCAAGGCTGGCGTGCCTCCCGCGACGGTCAACGAGCCGATCGCGATCAACAGCTAAGAACGACGAGCAACCACAAAGGCGTCCTGACGTCGGACGTGCGCCACTTGATGGGGAAGACCGCTTCGCCGCAACATGCGAAGCGGTCCCAACC
>CAXTUS010000210.1:0-2891 GCA_964247475.1 uncultured Acidobacteriaceae bacterium
GGGCGGGAAGCAGGAGCAGCGAGGCAGCCAGCAGGGCAGCAGTCGAGCGGCTGATTGCTGCGGTAAAGCGGCTGGTTGCTGCGTTCGATAAGCTGGTTGCAGCGTTCGAGCAGCTGCTGAATGCAGTCGAGAGGCTGGTCAGGGTGGCCGGCAGGCTGATCAAGGGGGCGGAGTGACCGGAACGCATACCTGATTAGACGCCGGATTGGTCCTTAAGTCTTATGCCTGGCTCGCTGTGCGGGCAGTACCGGAGTAAGCTCCAGCAACGACTGATCGAATCCCTGCGTCCAACCCATAAGGGCGCGGGCCGGACGGCTGCGCTGATAGTCTGTTGGTTGCACCCTTGCGGCACCTGCATCCTCAAGTTTTTCAGTTCGGCCTTGGCCGGGGAGAGTTCTACCGTGAAACAGATTCTGATCGCCGGCGCGTTTGCTTTCGGCCTATCCATGCAGCCGGGCAGCGCCCAGCAGGGCACGCCGGCTTCTCAGCAGGCGATTCCGGACGCGCCGCGCCCCCAGTCGGCGATCCCTGCTGTGACCCCTGGCATCGGAGCTTCGGCTTCCTCATCGAGCATTGTGACGCCTGATACCGGGCTCGCGAACGGTGAGGCCGCCCCGGCTTCGTCGCTTCCGGCTTCGCCGCAGACCGCGCAGCAGCCCGGCGCCAACACCCCTGAGGAGGCGCCAGACCTGCCCGCCGCAGGGCAGGGACCGGCAGCCTTTACCCTGAACCTGCGCGCGAACTTCGTCGATGTTCCCTTTACCGTCAAGGACTCGAAGGGCCACCTGGTCCCGGGCCTTACCTGGCGCGATGTGCGGGTGTACGAGAACAATGTGCGGCAGCACATCTCGGTCTTCACGGTCGATCCCTTTCCGCTGTCGATCGCACTGGTGATCGATCAAAGCATGCCGTTCGATGCCATGACGCGCGTGAACAATGCGCTGGCCGCGCTGCCGTCGGCGTTTTCCGCCTATGACGAGGTCGCGGTGTTTACGTATAACAATGGCCCCAAGATGCAGACCGACTTTACCGCCGGGCAGAGCGCGCGGCTTGAGGCGGTGATCGAGCGGTCCAAGGGTTCGGGCCGTGAGCCCATGTACTACAACGCCGGCGAAGCGCTGTCGAAGGGGATCGCGCTGAACGGCGGCGCCCAGGACCATATCAATCCGCTGGTGAGCGGAGGGCCGGGCAGTCCGCAGGGGCTTTCGCAGCAGCAGGTGCCGCGCGAGGTCCACACCCTGAATGACGCAATCCTGATGGCCGCGCAGGCGACGACCAAGGCCAAGCGCGACCGGCGGCGGATCGTGTACGTAATCTCTGACGGCAAGGAATACGGATCGACCGCGAAGACCAAGGACGTCATCCGCTACCTGCAGCAGAACAAGATTTCGGTCTACGCGACGTTGACCGGGGACTCGAGCGTTTCGGGGCTTGGCTTCCTTGACCGCATCCACGTGCCGCTGCAGATGCGCGACAACGTGCTGCCGGCGTATACCAATGCGACCGGGGGCCAGACGTTTGCGGAGTTCCGGACGCGGGGCATCGAGCAGAGCTTCGCCGCGATCGCCGAGCAGGTACGCACCCAGTACACGGTCGGCTTTTACTCGCGCGAGCCTTTTATCGACGGCAAGTACCGCAAGCTTGAGGTCAAGGTGCTGCGTCCGAACCTGAACGTGATTGCGAAGGACGGCTACTATCCCGCGGCTGAAGAGACGCCGGTGCATCAGACGCCGGGCCGGCCGGCGACGCTGCCTGCGGCGACAAACCTGCCTTCGGCGACGCCTCAACCTTCGGCGACGCCCCAACCTTCGGCGACGCCCCAATAGACTCTTCCGTTTCCCTCAGTACGAGGCCCTGTCACAGTGCTCGAAGACTGTGCCGGGGCTTCGTTTTGTGTCTGAAGGCACCCTATGCTCAACGTTCCGTTCAACGCCGTGATGGCCCTGCTTGCCGCGGGATTCTGGGGCATGGGCGATTTCTCGGGCGGAATGGGGGTGAAGTCCGCCAGGCCCGGATCGAACCCGATCGGCGCTGCGCTGCGGGTGGTGCTGATCTCGCACCTGACCAGCTTTACCTGCCTGCTGCTGATCGAGGCCGGCCGGCGGGATCGGCTGCCGCACGGAGTGGCTTTGCTGGCGGGCCTGCTTGCCGGGGTGTGCGGCGGGCTGTCGCTTTCGGCCTTCTACATTGCACTGGCGCGGGGTGCGATGGGGACGTCGGCTGCGATCTCGGGGCTGTTAGCCGCGGCGATCCCGGCGGCGGTGTCGATCTGCCAGGAGGGGTCGCCGGGTTGGCACCGGCTGATCGGCTTCGCCATCGCGGGGTCGGCGATCTGGCTGATTGCGGCCGGCGAAAGCCAGCATGAACAGCTTTCGACGACGATCCTTGCGATTGCCGCGGGGGTGGGGTTCGGGCTCTACTTCGTTGCGTTGAAGAATGCGGGACCTTCGGGGCCGGTGTGGGCGATGGCGTCGGCGCGCGTGGGCAGCATCTCGACCTGCCTGCTGGTGCTGCTTGGCTTCAGGCTGGCGGGCGAAGGAACAGGGCCGGTGAGGGTCTCCGGGCGCATGCTGCTGTGGATCTTTTCGACGGCGCTCTTCGATACCAGCGGCAACCTGCTGTTTGTGGTGGCTACGCGGGCCGGCCGGCTGGATATCGCGGCGGTGCTGGCGTCGCTCTACCCGGCGTCGACGATCCTGCTGGCCGCGGCAACGCTTGGCGAACGGCCGACGCGCAGACAGGCGGCCGGCATGACGGTCGCGGCGGCGGCTGTGGTGTTGATCACGCTCTAGAGGGCAACGGCAACCGCGTCCTCATCGCGGACGGCGACCACTTCGTGGGGTGGGAGCGCTGGCGCGCGGGGGAATCCGAGGTTCAGCCTCAGCTTTCTC
>CAXTUS010000211.1:0-2827 GCA_964247475.1 uncultured Acidobacteriaceae bacterium
GCCGCGCCAAAGCCGCGGTGCCCCCCCAACACCGTTTTGGCGCGCGCGCGCCCCCGCCCCACGAAGTGGCGCCCGGCCCGGCGTCAGGACGCGGTTGCTGTTGCTTTAGGAGAGAAACAAACTGCGGTAGAGCGTGTCGCGTTGGGCGGGCTTGAAGCCGGCATCGCGGATGATGCGGCGGACTTCTTCTTCGGGGGCGGAGGCGTTGCGAGGAGCCAGGATCGAGCCGGCGTCATTGCCGCCGAAGCGCAAGCCCATCTGGAGGACCTTCAGGCCCTGCTGCTGCCAGTTGGCCTGGACGTGCAGGATGTTGTCGAGCACCATGCGGCAGATGGCGAGGGTCTTCAGGTACTCGACGGCGGTGGCGTCGTCCAGGTCGCGGCCGCCGGGCGCGTGGTGGCTTTCGAGGGTGAAGGCGAGGAAGCCGCCGGTCTCTTGCTGCAGCGTGTGCACGGCTTCAAGGAAGGCGACGCGGTCTGCAAAGGTTTCGCCGGCACCGAAGGTCATGGCCGCGGTGGTGGGCAGGCCTGCGTGGTGCGCGGCGCGGTGCACGTCGATCCAGCGCGATAGCCCCAGGGTGTCGGCGCCGTGGCCGAGGATGGAGTCGAGGCCCGTGGTACGCAGGCGATCGAGGGTTGCTGGCAGCTGAAGGTGAGCGGCGCGCGCAAGAGCGTCTACGGCGGCGGCGCTTGCAAGGTGGAGCAGCAGCGTGGGAGAGCGGCGTTTGAGGCTACGCAGGATCTGTTCGACCTGGTCGATCGGCCAGGCTTCGGCACCGTGGAGGACGATGCCTGTGGAGCCTTGTTCCAGGGCGGCTTCGACCTGGGCGTCGAAGGCGTGGGGGCCGGAGCCGGATTGCTCCTGTTGCTTCAGGCTTTCGCGGTCGGGATGGTCAAGGTCGAGGTCAGCGAGATCGATTGGAAAGTCGATGGCGTAGCTGACGACGCCTTCGGGATGCAGGCGTCGGCGGACGGCGTCGGCCTCCATGCCGATCCCGATCAGGTCGTCACTGATGAAGCAGTCGAGTGCCTGTTCGCGGCTGATACCCATGCTCTGATTTTACGCCTTGACCGCGGGCCTCAGAGGGAGGCTCAGGGCGGCGGAAGCCCCGGCTGGCCTCGAACACCGCGCGGGATTGCCAGGGACCATGGCGCTTCTTTTCCCCGTTACCCTGAGAGTTTGAGGCAGCGGCTATGCGACGACGCGGTCGGCGGCGGGCTTCGGCAGGTCCAGCCGGTGCCCGGCGCGTTTGCGCAGGATCAACGCGAGGATCGTGGCGAGGACGATGGCGGTGACGATGCACTGCGACCAGACGCAGAAGATACACCACTTCTGGATGACGAACGCCTCAAGGTAGGTGAGAAAGCATGCGGCAGCGAAGCCGATCTCAGCAAACTGCAGCAGCGCCCACCAGCGTCCGAACGCGGCGAGCAGAAACATGAGCGCGTAGCCGGCGACGCCGATGGTGGCGACCGGGATGTGCAGCTTGTGGCCGCCCGGGGCCTCGTCGAAGCTGCGCGGCGGGAACTCCGAGAAGCGCGAGTGATTGACCGCGCCGCAGTCCCAGTGCGCGTCCACCAGGCAGGGCGGAGCCTGGCTGGGATCTTCGTTGTGCACGCGCAGCGCGAGCACGCTGACGGTCAGGCCGGCCAGGGTGAGCACCGACAGCAGGATTCTCATGATCACGTTCCGCATAGGTTTATTTTAGACGTGCGCGCTTCATCGAAGACTGCGTGACGAGGCGGTATCATCTAGGCCCATGAACGTTTTCTCGCCCGCATCGAAACTCGACCGTCGCCATTTTCTGTCGCTGCTGGGTGCGACCGCTGCTGCCTCGGCGCTGCCGCGTGCGTCGGCTGCGTCGTCCCGTGCGGCGGCTGCGGGGGCTGCTTCAGCAGCAGAGGACTTCAGCTTCATCTTTCTGACCGATGCGCATATCGAGCCGGAGCTTGATGCCACGCACGGCACTGACCTGGCCATGATGCGCGCGCGCACCATCAAGGCGGACTTCGCGATCCAGGGTGGCGACCATGTCTTCGACGCGCTGGGCGTCTCGAAGCAGCGCGCTACCCAGCTCTTCGATCTTTACGGGAAGACGGAGCAGGACCTCGGCCTCAAGGTGCATCACACGCTCGGCAACCATGATGTCTTCGGCGTCTATCCCGCCAGCGGCGTCGGGCCGGCTGACCGTGACTATGGCAAGAAGATGTTTGCCGAACGCTTCGGGCCAACGTACTACTCGTTCGACCACAAGGGTGTGCACTTCATCGTGCTCGATTCGATCGGCATCACCGCCGACCGCCACTACGAAGGGCGCATGGACCAGGACCAGCTCGACTGGCTGCAAAAGGACCTTGCAGCTCAGCCTACAGACGCGCCCATCCTAATTACGACCCACATTCCGCTCGTCACCGCAGTGCCCTCTTACACCGATCCCAGCCCGGCGTTTCCCATACAGCTCTTCCGCAGCGGGCCGGCCGCCATCAAGCTCTTCGAAGGGCACAACGTGCTCGCCGTGCTGCAGGGCCATACGCATGTGAACGAACGCGTCGAGTGGCACGGCATCCCCTACATCACCTCGGGCGCCGTCTGCGGCAACTGGTGGAAGGGCACACGCCTGGGCACGCCCGAGGGCTTCACCGTCGTCTCGATAGCCGGGGGGAAGGTCACCACACGGTACGAGGCTACGGGCTTCAAATCCGTGGCGCCGGCGAATACCTAAGGCAACAGCAACCGCGTCCTGACGCCGGACGGGCGCCACATACTGGGGGGGGGGGGGGAAGGCGGGGTAGGAATGGGTGGTTGGCGGGGAGACGGTTTGGGGGGT
>CAXTUS010000212.1:0-2751 GCA_964247475.1 uncultured Acidobacteriaceae bacterium
GGCGGGCGCTCACATGGGCGTTCGTTAACCTGCGGTATCTTTCGCGCGCCAGCGCCCCACCCCACGAAGTGGTCGCCGTCCGCGATGAGGACGCACTTGCGGTTGCTTGTTTGCTTTAGAAGTCCGGCAGGTCGCCGTACTGGTCGGAGTCGGTGGGGGATTCGGGGACTTCGACCTTCCAGCTGCGGAAGAGTTTGAAGATGGCGGTGGAGCTGTAGCCTGCGCGCATCAGCCGGTTCATGACGCGAACGGTGGTTTTCTGTTCGGTGGGTTGCGGAATGCGTTTCCGTTCGCAGTACTGCCGCGCGAGTTCCACTTCGTCGGATTCGCCGTAGGCGGCCTCGAGGGTGGTCTGGGCGAGGTCCTTGTCGACACCCTTGACGGCGAGGTCCTGGGCGACGCGGCGGCGGCCAAAGCCCTGGTTTTCCTTGCGCAGGCGGGTGTAGTCCTGGGCGAAGCGCGTATCCGACAGGTACTTGAGCTCGATCAGGCGTTCGACGACCTTGTCCATGTCGGCTTCACCCTGCGCGCCTTCGTGGGCGCGTGTCTTCATCAGGCGTTTGAGGTCGCGTACGGTGCGCATCCGTCGTGAGAGCGCGCCGACGGCGTACTCGAAGAGGCCGGCTTCGCCGACGGGATCGCGCTTCTTCGGCCTCTGGAATGCCAAGCTTGAAGTCCTTGGGCGACGCTTGCGTCACCAGCTCGCAGCTGCTTTGCCGGTTTGTTGCTGCGCTGCCAGTTTACGCTTCACGCGATGGGCGAGCCGGCAGCGCGGTAGATGGCCTCCATCGCCAGGAAGTCCTTCAGCCCTTCTTCGCCGGGCGTGTTCGGTTCGCGGTGGTTGCGGATGCAGTCGGCGAAGTGCTCGGCTTCGAGCTGGAAGTGGAAGGTGTCGACGTCGGAGCTGGCGGCGGCGGCCTCGATGTTGGGCGACCAGCTGCGAAGTTTGATGCCGGTGTAGTCGAAGGCCGGCGCGAGCTCGATGGTGCCTTTTTCTCCGTTGATGCGGACGAAGCCTGCGATCTGCGCGCCGTAGCTTGAGGCGACCGAGGCGGTGATGCCGCTCGGGAACTTCATGGTGAAGTGGATGGTTTGTTCCATGTCGCGGAAGCGGCCGCTGGCCTGGTCGCGCGTGGAGGTGACGGCGGTAAAGCTGGCGGGTTCCTCTCCGGTAAAGAAGCGGATGGCGTTGAGCGGGTAGATTCCGACGTCGAGCAACGAGCCTCCGCCGCCGAACTGCCTGGTAAGCCGCCATTGGTTGGGATGGGCGTCGAAGCCGAAGCCGCCTTCAAAGCTTTGCAGCTGTCCAAGGGCGCCGGACTGGACGATCCTGCGAGCGGCGAGGTGGGTGGGATCGTAGTGGCAGCGATAGGCGATCATCAGCTTGACGTTTGCTTTGCGGCAGCCGTCGATCATCTCGCGACACTCGGCGGATGAGATGGCCATGGGCTTCTCGCACAGCACGTGTTTGCCCGCGGCGGCGGCGCGCAGGGTGTACTCGCGGTGCATGCTGTTGGGCAGGCCGACGTAGACGGCGTCGACCTCCTTGTTGTCGCGGATGCGGTCGAAGTTTTCATAGCTGTAGATGGAGGTTTCGGGCACGCCGAGCCGCGCGGCCCACTGCTTTCCCTTGTCCGGGTGTCCGGTGACGAGCGCGGTGATCTTGGCCGATGAGGACTTCTGACAGCCGCGCGAGAAGATGTCCGAGATGGTGCCGAGCCCGATCGCGGCATAGCCGACGGGCTTCGCAGCCGGGGCCGCCGGCAGCCGCGCAGCGGCCAGGGTGAGCAACGAAGATCGAGCGAAGTCACGACGGTTCATAGAGCCTCCTGAGGCAAGAGCAACAGCAAGTGCGTCCTAACGCCGGACGGGCGCCACTTCGTGGGGTGAGGGCGCTGGCGCGCGTGGGAGTATGAGGTTAGCCTAAGCTGCTTACGCGCGCCAGCGCCCCCACCCCACGAAGTGGTCGCCGTCCGCGATCAGGACGCACTTGCGGTTGCCGTTATCTTTCATTGCACACGGACTGTCGTGCTTTGTTCGATGTTCGCTGACGACTGTCCGGCCATGAGGCCGATGGGTTCGGATTCGACCTCGAACTTCCCCGTCTTCTCGTTCCAGTAGGCGAGGTCTGCGGCCTTGAGCGGGAGCGAGACGGTCTTGGTCTGGCCGGGCTCGAGGCTGATGCGCTCGAAGCCTTTCAGTTCCTGCTTCGGGCGTTCGACCTTTGATTTCAAGTGCTTGACGTAGAGCTGCGGGACGGCGTCTCCGGCGCGATCCCCGGTATTGGTGACGTCCAAGGTGATGGTCATGGTTCCATCTTTAGCGAGGGTGGGCGCGCTGGTCTTCAGGTTCGAGAGCCGGAAGCTGGTGTAGCTGAGGCCAAAGCCGAAGGGGTAGAGCGGGTCGCCTTTGAAGTACATGTAGGTGCGGCCGTGGCGGATGTTGTAGTCCATCATGGGGGGCAGCTGATCTTCGGACTTTGGCCAGGTGACGACCAGGTGGCCGCCGGGGTTCTGGTCGCCAAACAGGGTGCGGGCGATGGCGGTGCCTTCATCCTGCGAGCTGTGCGCCATGTGGAGGATGGCGGGAACATGCTGCTGCGACCAATTGATGGCGTAGGGGAAGCTTGAGACGAGCACGACGATCGTTCGCGGGTTGATGGCGAAGACCTGCTTGACGAGCTGTTCCTGGTCGAGGGTGATGCGTTCGCGATCGCGACCTTCGCGTCCGTCGCTCGGGACGGTGCAGGGC
>CAXTUS010000213.1:0-2653 GCA_964247475.1 uncultured Acidobacteriaceae bacterium
CCCCGCCGGGAGACACTCGGCCCGCGCCGGCCCCACCGCGCCCCCCCCCCACTATGGGGTCGCCGCCCGCGATAAGGGCGCAGTTGTGGTTGCTTCTAGGCTGTACCCGTAGCGTCTTCGACGTTCAGAACGACGCCGCGTTCCAGCAGGTAGGGTTGGGCGGGGGCTTCGTTCGGCAGGAAGCCGTCGCCCTGATCTTCGTCGGGGAAGAAGAACCATTTTTTTGCGCGTTTTTCGAGCCGGCCGATTTTGCATGCGAAGGCTCCGTAGACGCCTTCTCTGCCTTTGAAGGTGATCGTTGTATCGCTCTGCCTGGTGACGGTGCCCTGTGTGCCGAGATCGATGTAGGTGCCGGCCTGGATCGCCTTCGCGTCGATGTTGAAGACGGAACCGGAGGCGGCATGCATCGAAAGCTGGCCTGCGTAGGCGTACTCGTAGGCGAGGTGCAGGTAGCCAGCGGCAATGTCTTCCCTGGGAATGGCGTCGAAGTCGACTGACTTCATCAGCTTGTCGATCTTCGCGGGCAGGATGGACTGGTAGGTGACGTTATCGAAGCTGAAGGTGATGTCCGTGCCCCCAAGAAAGGACAGGTCCAGCTTCGGTGCGGAGGTGATGCCGATGCACTTGAGCGCGTCGCCCAGGAAGGAGCCGATGAGCGAGCCTTTCTTGCGGTCGGTTTCGCGGTGCTCGATCGAACCGAGCTCCCCGGTGCTGGGTGCGGGAATGGTGACGCCGTCCACCAGGTAGTCCGAGAGCGGCCCGCGCAGGCTCAGCTTCTGATCGCGGTACATATAGACGTCGGGTGGAGTGAGGCCGCTGCGTGGCAGCAGCAGGGGTTGATAGCCGATGCTGTTCAGCAGCTTTACCAGCGCATCATTGCGGCAGCCCGTGATCGACATCTACGCGGCACCTCCGGCTTGTGTGGAGATCTTGAAGGCATCGGCAAAGGCAGCCTGTGCTCTTGCTGGCAACTGTACCATCAGCCGGTGGAAGATGGCAGCTTCGGCGGCCCAGAGCTGATCCTGCACCGGGTTGTCGGTCTTCGCTGCGGTCATGGGGTACATCTCTCGCACGATGCCGCCGATGGCTGCGAGCACCTCAGGGGAGGCCTCTTCGAGATCGAGACGGAAGCTGTGGAGGTACTGCTCCTCTGTCTGTCTCTGCTTCGTGACCTCTTCAAGGATTGATGACGCACGGGAGAAGATCCGGTCTGCGGTGAGTGGTGCGCGGTCGTCACTTTTGAGCGCGATGGCGCCGGCGTCGGCAAGCTGCTCGTCGAAGGCGTAGGCGATCGTAGTCAGCCACCAGTAATCGCGTTCGCTTGCGCAGAGCCGGCGCACCTGGGCCATGATGTTGCTGAGCCGTTCGAGCGGTGGAGGATGATCGCCCACGAACTCATGGCCCATGTCGGCGAAGATAGCGAGCGTGCGCAGCGCGATCACTGCTCCGGCAAGGTGCATGCGCGTGACGTAGCTGTTGGTGGGCGTGAACAGGGAATGGCGGATGCCGGCGGCGTCTGAAAGGATCTCCTGCTCGGTTGACAGCTTCGGCGCTGGCTTCTTGCCGGTCGGCGGCTTGTAATAGCGCACGTGGCCGAACTCGTGCGAGACGATGAAGGCGAGCGCAGTCGAGGTGAGCAGGGCGGCGTTCTTGAGCTTGGCCGGGGGCAGCTCGGTCTGGCGCATGGCAGCCATGCGGTCCTCCGAGATGCCTTCCGGAGTCCATGCTGCGAAGAGCCCGGCGAGGTCCTTGATGACGTCGTGGACGGTCGACTCCATCTTGAACACTTCGCCCTGCATGTAGAGGTTGGTGGCGCCGAAGAGGATCTTGCCGATGCTGTCGTAGAAGTCGATGAGCCCGCTGAAGACCGCGATCAGGTGGCTCTCGTCGCCGAAGTGAAACGTCTTTGCGTTGGGTGCGCGCTGGTTGATCTCACCGACTACGAGCGCGCCTGAGGCTCGCATGGGTTCAAGCGCGGCATCGAGCGGCAGAAGCGATTGAAAGACGGTCTGGATGCGGTCACCGGCGGGTCCAAGGGGCTCTTCGCGGTGGCGCTTGGCGAGCATGTCTGCTGCCTGCATACGGCTCCTAAAGGCGCCCTGCGCGGGCGGCGGTCACTTCGTGACTTCTAATTGCTTCGCGTTGGTCGACATGGGATTCCGTGCTGACCAACGGGAAGCCTCGCAAAGCGATTGAAAGTCACGAAGTGACTGCTCCATGCGCAGTGGGCTTCTTGCTGCTGAATCTTTCCAGAAAGCTTTTGAGCAGGACGTAGAGTACAGGAATGAAGCCCAGGTTCAGAACGGTCGAGAGCAGCATACCACCAACGACCGAGGTGCCGACCGAGTGCCTGCCGAAGGCGCCCGCGCCGGTCGCGAAGTAGAGCGGCATCACGCCCAGGATGAAGGCAAAGGAGGTCATCAGGATCGGTCGCAGGCGAAGCTCCGCGGCCTCGATGGCAGCGTCGACGATCGAGCGTCCCTGCTCGCGCAGCTGCTCTGCAAATTCAACAATCAGGATCGAGTTCTTGGCCGAGAGCCCGATCAGCATTACAAGTCCGATCTGCACGTAGACGTCATCGACCAAGCCGCGCGCGGCGACCAGGCCGAGCGCGCCGAGGATTGCCATGGGTACGGCGAGCAGGATGATGAAC
>CAXTUS010000214.1:0-281 GCA_964247475.1 uncultured Acidobacteriaceae bacterium
GGCCCAGCACGCTGCCCTTCGGGGCGCCGGCGTTTGACCGGATCAAGGATGCGGACTATGAGCCTGCGCTGATCGCCGGCATGAAGGAACAGGCGCGCGAGATGCGGGCGATCGCCGATGATCCTGCTGCGCCGACGTTTGAGAACACGATCGTTGCCATGGAAAGGACGGGCGAGCTGCTGGACCGGACGGATTCTGCGATGAGCGCGATCTCAGGCGCGTTTACGAATCCGGCGATTGAGAAGATCCAGCAGGCGATGGCGCCGCGGATGTCTGAGCAT
>CAXTUS010000214.1:291-2619 GCA_964247475.1 uncultured Acidobacteriaceae bacterium
ACGATGCGATCTACCTTGATTCGAAGCTGTTTCACCGGGTCGATACGGTCTGGCAGCAGCGCTCGACGTTGAAGCTCGATGCCGAGTCTGAGCGGCTGCTGGAGGTGACCTGGCAGCGGTTTGTGCATGCCGGCGCGAAGCTGAGCGACACCGACAAGGCACGGTTGAAGGAGCTGAATGCCGAGGAGTCCACGCTGTCGAATGCCTTCAGTCGCAAGCTGCTGGCGGCGACCCGCGCCGGCGGCTTTGTGACGAAGGAGAAGGCGGCGCTGGCCGGGTTGAGCGAGGCGCAGGTGGCTGCGGCAGCCGCGGCCGCGAAGACGCGCGGCACCGAGGGTTACGTGTTGCCGCTGCAGAATACGACGCAGCAGCCGGTGCTTGAGCAGTTGACCAGCCGCGAGACCCGCAAGGCGGTGTTTGACCAGAGCTGGACGCGAACCGAGAAGGGCGATGATCACGACACGCGGGCGACCATCTCCCGCCTGGCCGAGGTGCGGGCGGAGAAGGCGAAGCTGCTTGGCTTTGACACGTACGCTGCGTGGAAGCTTGAGAACCAGATGGCCAAGACGCCGGGCGCGGCGATCCACTTCATGGACGAGCTGGTGCCTGCCGCGACGGCGCGTGCGGCGGCCGAGCAGACGGACATCCAGGCGGTGATCGATGCGGCCGAGGGCGCTGGACAGGGCGGCTTCAAGGTAGAGCCATGGGACTGGGAACACTATGCCGAGCAGGTGCGAAAGGCCAGGTACGATCTTGACGAGACCCAGGTGCGGCCTTTCTTCGAGATCAACAACGTGCTTCAGAATGGCGTCTTCTACGCGGCGACCAGGCTTTACGGCATCACCTTCAAGCAGCGGACGGACCTGCCGGTGTGGGCGCCTGATGTACATGTCTACGAGGTGTTCAACGCTGATGGCACGCACCTGGCGCTCTTCTACACCGACTACTTCAAGCGCGACAACAAGCGCGGCGGGGCGTGGATGTCGAGCTTCGTGCACCAGTCGAAGCTGATGGGGACCAAGCCTGTCGTCTACAACGTGGCCAACCTGCCGAAGCCTGCTGAAGGGCAGCCGGCGCTGATCACGTTCTCGGATGTGATTACGATGTTCCACGAGTTCGGCCATGCGCTGCACGGCATGTTCGCGGATGCGCAGTATCCGTCGCTTTCAGGAACAAGCGTGCCGCGTGATTTCGTCGAGTTTCCATCGCAGTTCAACGAGCATTGGGCGCTTCAGCCGGAGGTGTTTGCCCACTATGCCAGGCACTACCAGACGGGCGCGCCGATGCCGGCGGAGCTTGCGGCAAAGATCAGGAAGTCGGCCGACTTTAACCAGGGCTACTCGCTGACCGAGCTGCTGGGTGCGGCGGAGCTCGACATGGTATGGCATACCCAGCCGGCGGGCGCGAAGCTTGCTGAGCCCGACGCGTTCGAGAGGGCGGCGCTCGAGCAGAAGGGGCTGCTGGTGCCGGCGGTTCCGCCGCGCTATCGCTCAAGCTACTTCTCGCATATCTGGGGCGGGGGGTATGCGGCTGGCTACTATGCGTACCTGTGGAGCGAGATGCTGGACGATGCGGCGTACCAGTGGTTCGAGGATCATGGCGGCCTGACGCGGGCGAATGGCGATCGCTTCCGGGCGATGGTGCTTTCGCGCGGGAACACCGAGGACCTGGCCGCCATGTATGACAAGTGGCTGGGGGGCGAGCCGAAGATCGGGCCTATGCTGAAGCAGCGCGGGCTGGGGGGAAACTAAGTGCAAACACGTCCTGATCGCGGACGGCGACCACTTCGTGAGGGATCGAACGCTTCGCGTGTGGGTGGCTTTCTGCTGCTGATGGTGGGTGGGAGCCTGTTCGCGCAGGCTCCCCAGGGCACGCTTTCACCGAAGCTGACCCATGTGAGCGCGGTCTACGACGGGATGGTGTCGGGGTACTGGACGTATGCGCCGGCGGGCTACGATCCGGCTCAACCTGCGGCACTGATGGTGTTTCAGGACGGCAGCGGGTATATGGATCGTAAGGGTGACCACGCGGCTTTGAACGTCATCGATGAGCTGATCGCCGCGCACAAGATCCCGATGATGATCGCCGTCTTTATCAACCCGGGCGATGTGACCGACAAGCCGGGCACGCCGACCTACCGCTTCGTCGAGGCCTATGCGAAGAAGTGGAACCGGACGCTGAAAGACTCGATGCGCTCAACGGAATATGACACGGTATCTGATCGTTACGATCGCTTCCTGACGACAGAGCTGCTGCCGGAGGTGAACAAGAAGTACCCTCTGCGCACGGACGCGTATTCGCGGGCGATTACGGGGCTTTCCTCGGGCG
>CAXTUS010000215.1:0-1632 GCA_964247475.1 uncultured Acidobacteriaceae bacterium
GTTTTTTTAGCGCCTTTTGTATGGAAACTTTCATTGTTGGCGTTCAATTGGGGGTGCGCTCGCGCTGCCGCTTTCAGGGTACCGGGCGCCGCGTTGGGTAGACTGAAGAGGTGGATACTTCGACGATTGTCATTCTGGATTTCGGTTCGCAATACACCCAACTGATCGCGCGACGTGTCCGCGAGTTCAACGTCTTCTCGGTCGTGCTGCCTTGCACCACGCCGCTTGAACAGGTCAAGGCGCTGAACCCCAGGGGCATCATCCTGTCGGGTGGCCCGTGCTCGGTCTACGACGCGGATGCGCCCGCCGCCGACCCCGGGGTGCTGGGGCTGGGGCTGCCTGTGCTTGGGATCTGCTACGGGCTGCAGTTCATCACGCACCACATGGGCGGACGCGTTGAAAGCGCTGCGAGCCGCGAGTACGGGCACGCCGAGGTTTCGCTGGTAAAGGAGACTCCGCTGTTTGCCGGGCTTCCGGCGACCATGAACGTGTGGATGTCGCACGGCGATCAAGCGGCGGTGCTGCCGCCGGGCTTCGAGCTGGTGGCCGAGACGCAGAACGCCGTGGCCGGCATCGCCAACGAAGCAAAGAAGATCTGGGCGGTGCAATTTCATCCCGAGGTGGCGCATACCCGCCAGGGCATGGAGCTGCTGCGTAACTTCGTGATCGGCCTCTGCGGGGCCGAGGCGGACTGGACGCCCGAACACTTCATCCAGTCCACCATCGCGCGGGTGAAGGCGCAGGTCGGGCAAGGCCACGCCATCTGCGGGTTGAGCGGCGGGGTCGACTCTTCCGTCGCCGCGGTGCTGGTGGCGCGCGCGATCGGCAACCGGCTGACCTGCATCTTCGTCAACAACGGCGTGCTGCGCAAGCAAGAGTTCGCCAAGGTACAGAAGACGATGCGCGAGCAGCTTGGACTGAACGTGGTGGCGGTCGATGCGTCCGATCGCTTTCTGACGAAGCTTGCCGGCGTCACCGATCCCGAGACCAAGCGGAAGGTGATCGGCGGCGAGTTTATCTCGGTCTTTGACGACGAGGCGAAGAAGATCTTCGAGGCGGAGAAGAGCGCGGGCGAAGAGATTGCATGGCTGGTGCAGGGCACGCTCTACCCCGATGTGATCGAGTCGTCGAGCGTGAAGGGCCCATCGCAGACGATCAAGAGCCATCACAACGTGGGCGGACTGCCGGCGGATATGAAGCTGAAGCTGATTGAGCCGCTGCGCGACCTGTTCAAGGACGAGGTGCGGCGGATCGGCCGCGACCTCGGCATGCCGGACGAGATCATCGACCGTCAGCCCTTCCCGGGGCCCGGTCTCGCCGTGCGCATCCTGGGCGAGGTGACGGCAGAGCGGGTGGCCATCCTGCAGGAGGCGGACCAGATCGTGGTCGATGAGATCAAGGCGGCAGGACTCTACAAGAAGGTGTGGCAGAGCTTTGCCGTGCTGCTGCCGGTTAAATCGGTCGGTGTGATGGGCGACCAGAGGACGTACGCGAATACGTGCGCGATCCGCGCAGTCGAAAGCGAAGACGGCATGACAGCGGACTGGGCGCCACTGCCCTTCGAGGTGCTGCGAACGATCTCGTCGCGCATCATCAGCGAAGTTCGCGGCATCAACCGCGTAGTCTACGACA
>CAXTUS010000215.1:1642-2411 GCA_964247475.1 uncultured Acidobacteriaceae bacterium
AAACACACCCGATCGTCTGCCCCTCCCCCCGGGGCCCCCCCCCGCCCCCCCCCCCCACGAAGTGGTCGCCGTCCGCGATGAGGACGCGGTTGCTGTTGCCTTTGGCTTACCGCGCTTCGGGCTTGAGCGCCGCCGAGCGGGTGGCTGTGGTTTGGATGGTGACGCGGGTGTCCCGGGGGAAGGTGACGGGTTTGCCTTTGGCGAAGATGCGTTGGTAGATCGACAAGGCGGCGCCGTAGTAGCCGATGCCGGCGGCGAGATTTGGCCGCTGGGCGGCGGTTCCGAGGATGAAGCCGAGCAGCCCGAGCGAGTTTGAGGCGACCGCATCCTTGCCGAGCATGTGGTGTCCGCGGTCGTTGTCGAGCGGGCGGGCGGCGAGTGCGAGCAGGATGAGCGGGACGGCGAGCTTGTCCTGCGGCTTTGGCCTGACCTGACCTTCGGAGTCCATGGCGAGCTGTGCTTCAGACGCGCTGTCTGCGCCTTTCAGCGAGGCGCGCACGGACTGGGCTTCGTGGCCTGGGAACTGGATCTGGCGGAAGCTGAACTTGAGCTCGCCGGCGCGGGAAAGCTTGCGTGCGGGGCGTGCCTGGGTGACCTCGCCGGTGAGCAGCGAGCCCTGCGGGACGGCGACCGTGCCGTCCGGGTTGAGGATGGGCTCGGCGACGGTGGCGCTGATCTTCTGTCCAGGCTTTGAGGTTTCGGAGCTGATGGGGGTGGTGAGATAGCCCTCGAGGAGCCAGGTGGGGGTGGTGTCGGGTGCGCGGTCAGC